>PLKY01000164.1 GCA_003140785.1 Acidobacteriaceae bacterium
AGCGACCTCTTCCGTGTCAAGGGATGAATATGTAATGTTTTCAATTACTTGCAAGAATTTGGTGGAATTTATAAGGTCTGCTAAGTGCTTGGTAATGAGTAGTGCCTAATTCGATCACGGGTTGGATAACGGGTTGAACATGGGCGCCGCTTGGCGCGGAGTTAGGCGAAGTCCATCTGCTGATCGATCAATATCTTAGCACTCCACCTCTGAAGACGCCAATTGGCCGAACGGCCAATTAGCCCGCTGTCCTGATTCAACCGCTGGCGCAACCAAGCGAGGGAGGCATNNCCCGGCCTAAACCGGGGGTATTCTTTTGCTCTAATTAGCTATGCTCCACAAATCGTGCGGTGAATCCGAACCATATTCGCCGCAATATATGCGTAGATTATCGTTGAAGTTGCGGCGAATAGGAGCTATATTCTCTGCAAATGGTGCGGAGAATAAAGAACGGTATCTACATCCACGAGCGGCCAGAATGGCCGAGCTTTCACTGGGATTTCGAACGGATCTCGCAGCGTCTGGTTGAGGTGCGACACCGGCAGGGACGTCTGATTGGCCGCATGGAGGGACTCGGTTTCCAGCTTCGAACGGAAGCTGTATTGCACACCCTGACCGAGGAGGTCCTCAAATCGAGCGAGATTGAAGGGGAGAAGCTAGACAGGGACCAGGTGCGCTCCTCGATCGCACGTCGGCTCGGAATCGATATTGGAGGCCTGACGCCCGCGGATCGTAACGTCGAGGGCGTTGTTGAAATGATGCTGGATGCGACCCAGCACTACGATCGGCCGTTAATAGCCCAACGATTGTTTGACTGGCACGCCGCCTTGTTTCCGACCGGCCGAAGCGGAATGTCCAGGATCAATGTGGGCGCCTGGCGAGACGACAAGAAGGGCCCCATGCAGGTTGTTTCGGGGCCGATCGGGAAGGAGCGCGTTCATTATGAAGCTCCAGTGGCCGTCCGTCTCCGCGGGGAAATGAAGAAATTCCTCGACTGGTTTGAAAAGGAGCGTTCGACTGACCTCGTGCTCAAGGCGGGTGTGGCGCATCTGTGGTTCGTGACAATCCATCCGTTCGAAGATGGCAACGGACGGATAGCGCGCGCGATCGCCGACATGCTGCTGGCGCGTTCAGAACGCAGCCCGCAGCGCTTCTATAGCATGTCGGCGCAGATTCGGCAGGAGCGGAGAGAGTATTACGAGATCCTTGAAGCGACGCAGAGAGGTGATCTTGATATCACGGGCTGGCTCGAATGGTTTCTCGCATGTCTGGAGCGCGCCTTTGACCGGGCGGAGACGATCCTGGCCGCCGTGCTCAGCAAGGCCCGCTTCTGGGATCGCTTTACTGGAACAGATTTCAATGAGCGGCAACGCAGCATGATCAACCGGCTACTGAATGGGTTCGAAGGCAAATTGACTTCTTCAAAATGGGCAAAGCTCGAGAAGTGTTCGCAGGATACCGCGTTACGCGACATCGAGGATCTCATCAACAAGGGCGCCTTAACGAGGGATTCAGCCGGTGGACGGAGCACGTCCTATTCGCTCGCGAAAATCCGCTAAACAAGTGAACTGCATCCATCGACGACCAGCGTCGCAAGTGTTTCGAGTTTGCGCAGTCGAACGGATGGATCGTCGATCCGCTGCACGTCTATGGCGACGAGAGCCTATCGGCAATCGGATCGGACAGACCGGGCTATCGTGCTCTTCTTTGTGCCGCCCTTGCGAAGCCGAGAGTCCTCGACGCTGTTCTCGTTGACGATACGAGCCGCCTCTCACGGTCTTTGCCGGAGGTGATTAACGTACAGCAAAGGCTCGCAATCGACGGAATCCGATTGATTGCTGTATCTCAGGGAATCGATTCATTGCACGAACAAGCAGAACTGCTTTTCGCAATTCACGGCCTCGTCGACTGATCCGCAGGAAAAAACCATTACCCTTCTCATGGAGAAGATAGTCTGGCAGGCGTTGAACGAGGCCGCAAGCGTGTCGGCATCACCTTCGCCGCCGCACTCGCATTGCCTTCCCAACCGCCCCGTGCTACCGTGAAACATCTTTACTCCCTAGTTTCCATTCCGACCCGCAGCACAGAAAAAATCGGCCATACCGGATCATCCAAACCCCACGGGAGGATCCATGAAGACCTACATCGCTCTGCTCTGTGTCCTCGCCTGCGCCGCATCGGCGCCCGCGCAGTCTACCATGGCCCCGCTCCTCACCCGCGCATGGGATAACCACCGCTCCGGATGGAACCAGCAAGAAACCGTCCTTACCCAGGCCAATGTCAAAGCCAAAGGCATCACCCGAATCACCACCATCCCCGTTTTCGGCGACGCGCGAGGTATCGAATCCCAGCCCCTCATCCTGCCCGGCGTTACGCTGGCCGACGGCACCACGCACGACGTCATGATCCTGCCCTCGATGGCCAACATCGTCCGCGGCGTCGACGCCACCACCGGCGCCGCGCTCTGGCAAACCCCGCCACTCGGCACGCCCATCACCGGGAGCGACTCCCTCGGCCCCAACGGCCCCGGTGCCATGTGCCCCGGGCCGAATCAAACCATCGACTGCTACCAGATCAACGACAAGTGGGGCGTCCTCTCCACCGGAGTCGTCGATCCTGACACTTCCCTCGTCTACCTCGTCGCCTGGATCTCGCCCGACGGCACGCCGCAGAACGGCAAGCACTATATGTATGTCCTCAAGGTGAAGGACGGAACCCAGGCAGTGGCGCCTGTCCTCATCGATGGCTCCAACGGCTCGCAAACCTGGTCGGCCTACATGCGCAAGCAGCGGAGCTCGCTGGTCATGACGAACATCAAAGGCCGCAAGACCATCTTCTTCGCCTCCGGCACCATTCAGGAACTCGGTACCGGCGCCGCTGGCTGGGTCCTCGCCTATGACGTTGCCACCAACCAGGTCACCGCGGCGCTGCCCACCACGCAGGGATTCGGCGGCGGCATCTGGATGGGCGGCCAGGGTCTCGCCGCCGATTCGCAGGGCTATCTCTACGCCGTCACCGGCAACGGCTCCTTCGACGGCATCAACGACTTCGCCGAGTCGATCCTCAAAATCCAGTACACGACGCCCTCCGGCCAGACGCCCGCTTCTCTCACCATCGTCAGCTGGTTCACGCCCTACAGCGATACAGCGCGCTCGCCCGGCGGCTACCCCGGCCCGACGTCAACGGCGGCCACCAAACCTGCGGGCATCAGCGCGCCGTCTGAAGCCGTCCGCCCCGTCAACGCCGCCATGAGCCCCTCCATGAAACACGCGCGCGTTGTGAAGACAAAGAACGCTCAGGGCAAAGCCGTCCGTCTCCTCTATCCCCGTATCGCCACGACGCCCGGCGCGTGGTGGGATGAAGATCTCGGTTCCGCGCAGGGGGCGCTCCTCGAGAGCTACGGCTTCTACATCGTCACCGGCAAAGACGGCATCGCCTACGTCACAAAAATCGCAAACCTCGGCAACACTATGCCCACCGACTTAGCCAACGCCAAAACCAACTGCGCCAAACTCGCCACTCCACCCGTCTGGCTCACCGAAGACCCCGGCCCCGTCGACACCTGTCCCAACGATCCCACTACGCTGAACTTCTTTCCCTGGGGCAAAACACGCCACATACACATGACTCCGGTTCAGTACATGAGCCCCACCCGCGGTCAGGTCCTCTTCGCCTGGGGCGAGAACAGCCAGCTCCACGCCTGGTCTGTCGCTCCCTCCGGCGCGCTCACCTACCTCGCCCAGGGCAACGAATTTGCATCGCCGAATGTTACAAATACCCCAGGCGGGATGCCCGGCGGCTTCTGCTCCATGTCCAGCAACGGATCCACGCTCGGCACCGCGCTGCTCTTTTGCACCGTTCCCTACGGCGACGCCAATACCACCGTCACCAGTGGCCGCCTCCTCGTCTACGATCCTGACAACTGGGTCACCAATCCCGACGGCAGCCAGACCATCCCCGTTCTCTGGGACTCACAGCAATGGAATATTCAGTTCGTCTTCAACAAATTCAACCCGCCCATCGTCGATGGCGGCCAAATTTATGTCCCCAACTACAACGGAGGCGTCGACGTGTATGGATTGACCCCGCAACCGGCCCCTTAGCCGATATGAAGTGGAGGTGAGTGTGGCACATACTCCCTCGCGGCAAGGTCCTTGACCGCAAGCGACTCGCCGCAAGAATCAAGAGCCAGGAGGTAGCGTCCACGAAAAGTTGCTGCCGCAACCGAGATCGCTTTCCACCTCGCTGGCCGTTTGCTTCGCCGCTCCATCAAGCGTCGCTTCAATGGCTTCTCAACTTCAAGCTACTCGTCATCGGCCCATGTAGAGCTGAAAAGGGGCCCAGTAGAACGGTTTGCTAAATTCTCCGGATGATCGAAGAAGATCCAGTTTCGCATTCCGGAGGGCCTCACCTGGCATGAGGCCCTCTTCAATAGCATGATGAGAGCCGTGGAAATCACATGAAAGCGCCAGTACTATGGGTTGTTAATATAGTGATTACTTTGATTACTTAATAAATAATTACTGACTTTTGGCGCCCTCCCGGATCGAGTTCGTCCAAGTCTGTCCTGCAGGGACTGGAGTCGACTGCGACCTTCTGCTAGCCACTGCGGATCAGTGTCCAATTTGAGGTATCGACTCCACACTTGGGCTGCATCGCGTTATTGTCTTCTATCACATTGCCTCGTCGAAGAGAATCTCAGGGGTCCCGGGAGCTAAGTCGTCGGCTCTGCGAAGATAGTCAAGCGCCTTCCCCGATCACTCGAAATCCCAGCAGCGCAGCCGATCCGCGCACGAAGTAATCGGAACCTGCGCCCAGAAGGAAGCCTCCAGTAATCGGTCCCGTAGTAACGAGGCCATCAAGAATGTTGCAGATGGCTGTCGCACGAATCGGGCAAAGTCAAACCGAGAATTCTGGCGGTTGGCTGAGCAGTTATAGGACTCAAGCCTACACGCCGGCACTCTGGGCGTTGACTGCTCAGGTCTACTGTGACGCTGGCTGACGCCCGGTAATAGTCGTTTCCTGGGCGTCAACAAGTGCTCATCATCTAAAATCCTTTTTGGTTAAACGGGCGGTTTGTGGCCCCGGAAGGTGGAACTCGTGCAGGCCGTCTTCTCGAGTCAATTTGCCTTCTCGATCGGTAGTAGCCAAATCGCTCATCTGAGAAGTCAATTCCGGGAGAAGCCCGGATAGACAAAGGCTGCTCGAATAGATTCAGCATCATTCTCTGAAACCCCGGCGGCTCGAGCAGTGCTGTACCATGTTTTCTCGATCTCTTCTTTCATCCCATCGACGATCCTTCTAGCTTCTTCCACGTCTAGAAGGAATCGGGCATGCTGAGACAGAATATTGTTTCCATTCGCAAATCGGCCTTGATCCCCGCACTCCATTGCGAGATCTCGGTGATCCTGGCTGACGACAGGCGATGGCGTCAAATCATATGCGGGTGAGAGTCTCCAGTCGCGGTCGATGGCTATGAGGGCGTGGTTGCGGGGATGGTCATCGAGATTAGAAATCAGAGCGTTGAAGCAGATCCGACGAAATAGCTCCCGCGCGTCATCTTTCGGTCTCGAGACGATGCGTCGCAACTCCTCGGCAAGAACGACGTATGACCAGCGGGTTCTTGTCTGTGGAGATTCGTCGGCTCGCAACACAGTGAGGCCGCTGATCATTCGAGCGCNNGTAGGGGTCTTCTGCCGATCGAATCTCTTGATCAAGAGGACGTCTCTGCCCGCGACAGACTCGACCCGGCTTTCGGCGACTTCGATCCCGCATTCTTTTGCCAGGCGCAGCATGGCGTGCTCAACGCGGGGGTAATTCCATCGATCGTCTGGCCGGGAGAATTTGGCAATCCAGAGTGCATCTCCATCCTCGATCACCGCCTTTGGCCGCGCACCGCCCATGGAGGTTCCTAACAGCAGAAGATCCTCAACCTGCGCGGCGTCAGGACCCGCTGGTATTTCGTCTCTGACAAGAGCGTCTGCCAATTGCTGGAGCTTCTCAAGTTCGAGTGTTCGATTGAAGTCGCGTTTGGGAGCGGGAGGTATTTGGTTCAATCCGAAACCCAAGGCGCCCGCACGATCATCAGGGGAGTGCAGCAGATAGTCCAGTTCTCCGAGCAGCGTCTTTCCGGCATGCTTTTCTATGATGCGGCGACCCCAGAAGTCCGGCCCGGCATCGCGGAGTGCGCCGAAGACGCCCTTCAGTTGAGTGGTCTCGTATGTAGTGTCGGAGAGTTTAAGCTCTACAGGTTCGATATCGACTGCATCGGGATTCCGAAGATAGGACCGGCCATAGATGAACCGGCCAAACGGTTCCCCGCTGGATGTTTCCTCGAGTACGAATCTACCTGCCGTGGTGGCGGTTTCTGCGCGCGGCAGGGTGATGTAGACAAAGCACTCGGGAGGAGGTTTAGAAGTCATTATCAAGTCCACGGCTGTGGCGCGCGCGTTCAGGCTCGTTGCGATCTGCTAATGCAATCCCGTGTTTGTCTTTGAGAGGATTGGCAAGTTCCTCAAATGCCGGAAGAAGGTCATAGAGCCAGAGGAGCGATGCATAGACCGCAATGCCGGTGAATGCGTTGCCCTTTTCGGCATCCATAACTGCGCGCACGCCAGTGCCAATCTTTTCGGCAGCTTGCGGGATCGTGATCCGACGTCGAATCCTCGCTCTGCGAAGATTCGCCCCGAGATGCTTGACGGCACTTTCTACGGGATACGGCTGAGCGGCAAAGAGCTTATTTCGGCGCATTGGAATGCCTTTAAAGGCAGTTTATGTGATATAAACTGCTATTAAAAGCATAGCGCGGTTCTGGAATCTGTCAAGTGCTATGAGTGCTATTAAAAGCATATTAGACGAATTAAAATGCTTTTAAAAGCATTGTAACGTGATCGGATCACGCTGTAAAAGCGATTAGACCGGCAGCGCCCCTTCTGGTGAGTTGGCTGGGTATCTCATGCCGAAAATCGTATCAATATATCTGTATGCAAACTATGCAACACCCCGGCGGGTGATCGGTGGCAGTCCAGAGGCCCGAGGATAGTCTCTTCTCCGGCATGAAAGAGCATCTTTCGCCTGGGCAGCGTCCAGCCCGCCGATCAGCTGAGCTCCATGAAGTGCGCGCAGCCTGATTCTCTCGTAAAAAGTTGCGGTGCTCCTCTTCGCGGCGCGTCCGGCTTAACATGCAGCGGTCCATGGGCAGGGCGAGGATCTTCACCTCGTTCCCGTTTATGGCAATAATGAAAGATGCCATGTCGAAACAACAATTCCAGACTGAAGTAAGCCAGTTACTCCAACTAATCGTCCATTCGCTCTACTCCCACCCGGAAATCTTCCTCCGCGAACTCATCTCCAACTCCTCCGATGCGCTCGACAAGCTGCGCTATCTCAGCCTCACCGACGACAGGTACAAGGCCCTCGTCGGCAATGGCATCGACTCGCCACGCATCGACCTCGAACTTGACGAAGCCAACAAGACCCTCACCGTCTCCGACACCGGCATCGGCATGAACGAGGAAGACCTTGTCTCGCACCTCGGCACCATCGCCCGCTCCGGCACCAAGAACTTCCTTGCCCAGCTTTCCGGCGATGCCCGCAAGGACTCGAACCTCATCGGCCAGTTCGGCGTCGGCTTCTACTCCGTCTTCATGGTCGCCGACAAGGTTGAGGTCACCTCACGCAAGGCCGGCGAAGAGAAGACAGATAAGTGGACCAGCGACGGCAAGACCGGATTCGACATTGAAGAAGTCTCCGGCGACGATGCGCGCAAGAGCGCCGGAACCACCGTCCTTATCCACTTCAACGAAGAAGGCGCGCAGTACGCCAACGGCTGGCGCCTGACAGAAATCGTCAAGAAGTACTCCAACCACATAGCCTTCCCCATTTTCCTCACGCACGACAAGAGCGAGTGGAACGCCGAGAAGAAGGAGTCCATCAAGACCCGCACCACCGAGCAGGTCAATGCTGCCAGCGCGATGTGGCAGCGCCCCAAATCCGAGCTCAAGGACGACGACTACAAGGAGTTTTACAAGTCCATCACCGGCGACTGGGAAGACCCGCTCTTCTGGTTTCACACCCGTGCCGAAGGCACGCTCGAATACACAACACTCTTCTACATTCCAACCAAGGCTCCCCTCGATCTCTACCAGGCCGACTATAAGGGCGGCGTCAAGCTTTACGTCAAGCGCATCTTCATCATGGACGATTCCAAGGACCTGCTCCCGCAGTACCTCCGCTTCGTCCGCGGCATCATCGACTCGGAAGATCTCCCGCTCAACGTCTCGCGCGAGATCCTGCAGCAGAACAAAGTACTCACAAGCATCAAGACCGCCAGCGTCAAAAAGATCCTTTCCGAGCTGAAGACCATCGCCACCAACGATCCCGAGAAGTACTCGCAGTTCATCGCCGAGTACAACCGTCCGCTCAAGGAAGGTCTCTATGGCGACTTCGCCAACCGCGAGACGCTGCTCGAGCTCATCCGCTTCAAATCCACTAAAGTCGAAGGACTCACTTCGCTCGCCGAAGCCAGGGAGCGCATGCAGCCCGAGCAGAAGGCGCTCTACTACATCACTGGCGGCTCTGAGTCCTTGCTTCGCAACTCTCCCCTGATGGAGATCTACAAGAAGAAGGGCATCGAGGTCCTCATCCTCGACGACGATTTCGACGAGATCGTCTTTTCGAACGTCACGAAGTTCGGCGAGATCGATCTGAAGGCCGTCAACAAGTCCTCCGCCCTCGAAGACCTCAAGGACGACTCGACGCCGGATAACGCCGAAGAACTCAAGCCCCTGCTTGAAAAAATCAAGGCTACTCTTGGCGACGCCGTCAAAGAGGTGCGCGCTTCATCGCGCCTCGCCGACAGTCCCTCCGTCATTGTTTCCGACGAAGACGAGCCCTCAGCCCGCATGCGCCAAATGATGCAGGCCATGGGCCAGAAGGAATTGCCCGAGCTGCAACCCACACTCGAGATCAACCCCGATCACGAGATCATCAAAAAGCTGCTCTCCGATCCCACTAGTAGCAAGGTGGAAGACGCCTCCTGGCTCCTCTTCGACCAGGCGCTTCTACTCGAAGGCGTGCCGCTGAAAGACCCCGCGATCTTTGTCCGGCGCCTGAACAGAGTGCTTAACCAATCCATCTGATTCCAAACACAAGCAGCAAGCCGAAGCGCCTCCCTCTCGGGAGGCGTTTCGGCATGTTTAGCTTTCACATCCCGATTGCTTTTCTCGGCAACATTTGAACTGGACTCCGGCGAACGAGAATCTCAGGGTGGTTTCGCAGGCGAGTTGTTCCTCATCAGGAAGGTTGCTGTGATTTGCTGATGCCCGAGAAGATTGCCTTCCCGGGCGTCTGCGATCTACGCCAGCATCTGAAGAACTTCACTTGCAGGCTGACGCCTCTGCCGATTTTAATAGCTGTACAGTGACCATATATATGAGGCGGACGCGGCGAGATGGGCGCTCTTCGCGCTGTGCTGTTGGAGGTCCAGCTTACTTGCCGAAGACGGTCGTTAGGGATGCGACCAGGTTGGCAACGGTGCTATGCGGAGCGAACCTGGATTTCAGTGCGAGTTGGCACAATCCGCGAGATCAGAAAGCGACAAGTTCAAGCGCTGAAGCTCTTTTGTGAGATGCTCCTCGAGTTCAGTGAAGGATTGCCCTCCAATATCGTCGCGGATATTCAGGCTCTTGTGGTAGCTGCAGACTTTCAATGACTCGAGGTTCTTCGATGGGACCAGGGAGCCCATGAGGGCGGGCTCGCCGAGCATCGGCTTTCCGCCAACGATGACGAGCTTAATGCTTCCCGGCTGCGCGTCGACAAGAGCCATTGGCGCCGAGTCGCCTCTACGTGGAAACACGGCTAGATCCGCAGCGTACCCAGCGGCAAGTGTACCGATCTTATCGCCGGCAGCTGCAAGGTGGGCAGGATTCCTGGTTGCCATGTCAACAAAGTCAGACGGCGTAAAGACGGGTACCTTCTGCCTCGCGTTCCATTCATAGGCATAGTGGAGTTCTTCTGTCATACCGTTACTGCCGCTGGGACTCCAATCCGGAGCGATGGCGATGGTAACTCTCGAGGCCTTCGCGCTGGCGACGTTCGCGGTAACGCCATAGAGAGCGATGTTGCTGTGGGGCGACCAGACCAGGCCGACACCATTACGAGCCATGTCGCGAAATGCTGCGTCATCAAGGGCCACGCCGTGGATGATGCTCACGCCAGGACGCACGAAGCCGTCCGCTTTGAGCATGGTGAATTCACGAGCGGAGCTGGCGTCCTTTCCCTCCGAAACGTGGATTAAGAGCGCCTTGAGTTTGCCCGATGTCATTGCATCGCGAATTGCCTGAGCCTTCAGATAGGGCATCTCGAACGGGAAGATCTCGTAGGCAAGTGGTTCAGAATTCAACGCCGACGAATAGAGACCCGAAAACGCGTCAAGGTTTCGCGCCAACCCCCGGACGCATTCGTTCGCATGAGGATCGGCATTCTTCGGAGAGTAGCTGCCGACCACAGAAGTAGCACCGCCAAGCATCGCCTTCACTTCCGCGAACCGCTCCATATCACAGCCGTTGCCGCGATCTTCCATCACCATTTCAGGAAGAGGAAGCTTCGCGACATAATCGCTCATTGCTTGCCAGTCGTATCGGTCCCCAACCGGCGCAGCTGGCTTCCAGTGAGGAAAAACATTCCAGATTAGATGATTGTGCGTATCAATCAAGCCGGGAAAGATGACGCCATCGGTTTCGACGACTGGCGCTCCCGGAGGCACTACGATATCGGCGCCGACGGCTTGAATGGCTCCGGAACCGATCAGGATCGTTCCATGTGGGATGATGCCGTTGGGCGTGACGAGAGTACCGGAAAGTGCATAAGGATGCTCTTGCGCGTTTAGCGATGCCACCATCATGAAAGGACAAGCGAGCAACCGAAACATCCAGGTTTGACGGCTCTTTCGTTTCACGTGCATTCTCCGCTCTGCTACGCGATGCTGCCGTTTCCAACACTCGCTAGAGCGAACTCGTGTGCGGCCGGATGCAAAGGATATTCCGGCATAGCACAGTGCTCTGGACAATTCATCCAAATCCCATACTATTCTCGCGAAGCCGACGCGCTTCGTTCCCGACTGCGGCGGGTTCGGGCTTGCGAAACTGCTCCAGAGCGCCTTAATCTTGGGAGTCCAGAACTGGAATAAGAGATTCCTCTTAAGGAGCGCTTTCATGTCAGCAAAGCGAATGGGCATTCTCACGGGAGGCGGCGATGTCCCAGGCCTCAATTCGGTCATCAAGTCGGTCGTCTACCAAGGAGCCGAAAGCGGATGCGAGGTCGTAGGCGTGCGCCGTGGCTGGGAAGGCCTGACCCACGTCGATCTGGACGATCCAACCAGCCGGTCAAGGTACGTCCTCCCGCTCAACCGCGAGAACACCCGCACTATCGATCGCACAGGTGGAACTTACCTTCACAGCTCGCGCACCAATCCAACCAAGATGCAAAAGCTGCCACCTGTGCTTGAAGGGCAACAGTTCTCAAGTAAGCAGTCCACCAAGAATGGCGTAACCAATACAGTGTTTGATGTGACGCCCGCGGTCTTGAGGAATATTGAGAAGCTCGGTCTCGATTACCTGGTAGCGATCGGCGGCGACGACACCCTTAGTTACGCCGCCGAGTTGGACAGGCAAGGCGTAAAGGTGATCGCGGTGCCGAAGACCATGGATAACGATGTTCGCAACACCGAATACTGTATTGGATTTTCAACTGCCATCACCCGCGCTATGGATGCCATCGAGCGTCAGCGAACGACGGTAGGCTCACACGAGCGGATCGGCATTTTCCGGGTGTTTGGCCGTGATGCTGGCTACACCGCGCTCTACACCGCGTATGTGACGTCGTTGCGATGCTGCATCCCCGAATACAAAGTTAATTTGGAGCATCTGATCGAGATCCTGATTGCCGATAAACATAACAACCCCAGCAACTATTCACTTGTGATTCTTTCCGAAGGTGCAGAGTGGGAAGGATACTCTGTCAAAGAGTATGGCGCTGCCGATGCCTTCGGCCACCGCAAGAAGATGAGCGTGGCGGAGGACCTGAGCAGCGAGATCAAGGCTGCTACCGGTGAAGAGACCATTGTCAGTGACCTGACATACGATTTGCGCTCCGGCAGTCCGGACTTCGTCGACCGCATGGTCGCCGTCACCTTTGCTGGAATGGCAATGGATGCCGTGGAAGCGGGGAAGTCTGGCCTGATGACAGCGATCAACAGCGGCTGCTACCAGATGGTGCCGATTCCCGATCCCAAACTGGGTCCCCGCAAAGTGGAGATCGGAACGATGTACAACACGGAGCGCTACCGGCCAACTTACCATCACAAACTGGGCTTGCCAATTTTCCTTACACGAGGTTAGCGCTCAGCGCGGCTTGGACTAGGGCCTGCTTCATCACCCGGCGAAGAACATTTGATGTCCGAGTAGTTCACGGTCAAGAGCATCCTACCTGCTTGCTGTCGCCGCGCTGATGTAATGGTCCATATTGTCTTAATCCACCAGTGAGGTGCCGATAAACACGAACAAGTGCACTTATAGCCTCCGTCACTCTCGGAGGCGACCACCCTATACGGCGAAGCTCCAGAGCCCTGGCATTCACCCCAAATCAGACCTGAAACACTGCAAGAGAGGCCAGACCATCCGCTTGGGTTCACGAGCTTGCGCATTGCCACCAAAGAAGCCTGATCGGGCGCGATCGCTTCAATCTTCTCGAGGCTGATTCCAGCCATCGGTGAGTTCCCTCAGCGCGCTGTGCACGGACAATGCTGCTAGAAGGATACAATCCGAGGGCAAATCAATGTCATCTCGGGCGGACGCTGTCGGGAGAATGTGAGACGGGTTGGATTACGGGTTGAATTCGGGCTGCCAGTCGAACTAAAGCTACCGTTTAAACTATTTAGAATGTTGCAGATAAATATGGTAGGCACGACTGGATTAGTAGCGACAAAAAAACCATTTAGTTATAGTAACTTGCGAGATTCTCCAATCTGAATACCCCCAAATGCACCCCCCAAAGAACTTGGCTTCCCCTAAACGCGTTTGGACGAAGGAAGACAATGGCCAGCGATTTTCAGAGGATCGGCGAGCAAATTCATACAGGAACTCGGGCTCTGCCGCAAATCGTTCCGCATCAACCTTCGTCCTCGCTGACAACATGCGTGAGATGGCTTCATCCAAGAGATCGCCTTCCTAGTTTCCACGCGTCGCCGCCCTTCTCTGGCCGAGCGGAAGAGATTTTCCTGCAGTATTCCACACCAAGATAGTGCTGGCCGGGGATCACACGATCACGTGCCTGGCGATGAAGGTGCGGGTGACCGTTTCAGTCTGAGTGCCGGCGAGTTGGGGGAGGGAGCGGGAGACCGGGATCGAACCGGCGACATTCAGCTTGGGAAACAGACTGTAAATTGCAAACAAAGAACATAGCGGATTCTCGTACTTCATTCTGGCGATTGAATATACGGCAAATCCGAAAACGGCTGCGGCAGATTTCTTAACGGTGTTCAAATGGTGTTCACCCGGCACTATTCAGCCACAAAGCTCGACCGGAGAATTGGCGAATCACTGAGGGCTTCCCCAGACGCAATCGCCCCGAGACCCTCGCAGCGGTCGCAGAGTGGTGGAACGGACGGTTGGATGGTTCAGGTGGTACGAACCCCGCGCGGAGGTTTTGGACTAGGCTGCTGGCGACGTTACGGCCGCGCTCCAACTCCAGTGCGGCGATACCGACGAACGAATTGGAATGGTTGCGGCCGGGTTGCGGATGAGCGAAGTTTCGGCGAGCCGCTTAGGAGCTCGAGAACGCTTGTCCCAATTGCCTATAATCCGCTGGAAAGCGCAGAATTCCGGCCGAGAGTTGCTCCCAAAGCTGCCCCCATCTC
>PLKY01000413.1 GCA_003140785.1 Acidobacteriaceae bacterium
TTCGTTTGGCCGGGCGGAAAGGGCTCATTCATAACCGTGGTACTCGCTGTAAAGGTGAATTGCCCATTTGGGAACAAGTGCGCAATCAGCGGTGTCAGCAAAGGCATGTTGACGGTCCCCGTAATGGTCATCATGTCTCCTGGACCACCGGCGCTCGTTGGACCGCCGTTCAAGCTTGATACTTGAATGTTTGAAACTTGCACGCCCATTGCGTCACTCTCGAAGGTGTTAATGATCGAGATCACTCTCGATAGATTATTACCCGGATTGCTCGGATCCGGCAGATGATTTCCCGTCGATCCATATCGAGCGGCCTCTTGAATGGCGTTCTGAACGTCCATTTCCACGAAGAACAAGTGTCCGAAATCAAAAACTGCAAAGATTAAAAATATGAACACCATGAACGCAATCGCAAATTCGACAAGGCTCTGCCCTTCCTCCGCGCGCAACCTACGCAGCAAATGCCTCAGACCGTGAATCCAAGTAACCGTCTTCCCCATTCCGCGCCATTCTTCCCCGTCCGACATAATTGGAGATTTCGAAAGATAGCCAGAAAATCGCATTGAACGAATTCCTTTACCGTCGCATCCTTGCACTTCAGATTGTGAGATAGTCCCATAAGGTACGCTGACTCTGGACGCAAATCCCTGCAATGCTCGACCGCTTTCCGCCTCGAATATTGCGTGATCCCGCCCAATCTTCCACGAATTGCGAAAGCGGCGCGCAAGCTCCACCTGTTCTTAAAAGGGCCTTCACCTCGAACCTCCGCTGGCCTGTCATGCCAAGTCCCGCTTCTCGCACCCTTCCGCGGTTGTTGTCTCCGCACCAGCAATGCGTAGAAGGGGTTATTGAATATGTACCCGCGTTGGCAGGTGCCCAGCAATACTTCTTTTTGGTTAGACGGTTACGAATGATACTAACGGCCGCAGATGAACCGTCTCGCTGAGTTCTTTAATGCCTGCAGGTTTGCAACATACGTACATGCCCGATGGATTTCAGCGTATTCAATATTTGGGTACCTGCGATTCGAGTCCTCCAAATCCGACGCCCAGAAAGGCACCAAAGTAATGCTCTCCTGCGACGCTTATGTTGAGTCAGGGAACCCACACGTCTCAGCCGCTGATGCAAAACCGCAGACGCGGCCCTGCCGGCAGCCAAGCACGCCGCCCGACGAATAACTCAGGGTTCTTCACAAGATGAGCCGAGCTGAATCGGCCGGCCCCATGATCGCTGGGTTTCGACTCGAAGAGCTACAGAATGCCCGCGGTCTCCGGACTTGCTTTTACCGGAACAGGAAGCCTTTGCGGCCTCATAATTCCAAAAGCGGCCCGAAAAATCCCATAAGCCGCCAATACACCAAACGCCATCGAACCCAGCGCCGCGCACACTAACATGAACAAATTCAATAAATCCGACATAAATCTCTTTTCAGTCTACTGCACAAAATTCGTACATCCGCTGACTACTTTTCGGTCACGCAAGCACCAGCGCGCGATGACTTCAGGCATCGATCTTGCGATTCTCTCAGAAAAACTGCCGCGTTGACCCTTGTTTCTGTTGCCACTTAGAATACCTCTGGGCTGTTGCAATCCGGTTAAGCAGTTTTCGGACAGTTCGACACCAAAGTTTTTTATGGGACGCTCGCCTCCCACATTCCCAAAACAGCACCTCCTCATCGCTCCCCAAGGAACCCCAAAAAAGCAGGCGTATGGGAAGATAGATAGAAGCCCTGATTGCGCCGCAACTCAGGATTAACCTTTCCCTGTTATCCAACCATGGCTATCACTCACATTTCGGTGCGTGGGGCGCGCCAGCACAATCTGCGCGACATCAACGTGCGCATCCCCCGCAACACGCTTACCGTGGTCACGGGCCTTTCCGGCTCGGGCAAAAGCTCGCTGGCCTTCGACACCATCTACGCCGAAGGCCAGCGCCGCTACGTCGAGACCCTTTCGGCCTATGCGCGCCAGTTCCTCGACCAGATCGAGCGCCCCGACGTCGACTCCATCGAAGGTCTCAGCCCGGCGATTTCTATCGAGCAAAAAACCACCAGTCGCAGCCCGCGGTCGACCGTCGGCACCATCACCGAAATCTACGACTATCTGCGCCTGCTCTACGCCTCAGTCGGCACGCCGCATTGTCCCAACTGCGGACGTCCCATCGCTCGTCAGACCGCTGAGCAAATCGTCCAGCGCATCCTCCAACTCGGCACCGGCGAACGCGTCACCATCATGGCTCCCATCGTTCGCGGCCGCAAAGGCGAGTTCAAAGACCTCCTCGACCAGCTCGATCAGCAGGGCTTTCGTGCCCGCGTGGACGGAGAAATGATCGACCTCTCCGAGCCGCCCGCGCTCGACAAACGCAAGAACCACACCATTGACGCCGTCGTCGATCGCATCCTCCTCAAGCCGTCCGATCCCTCAGGCGTTTCAAGTTCGGAGGCTTCGTCGCCATCAAAGCAGGGTGCCCCAGGTCTCCAGGAGACCTGGGAAAGCAAAAAGGTCAGCGTGGCCAACAGTTCGCCAGCCAACAAACCATCCATTGAAAAACGCCTCGAAGGCGCCGTGACCAAGGCTCTCCAGCTCGCCAACGGCCTCGTCCTCATCGCACTATCCGGAGCCTCCAGCGGTCAAAAACCAGAAGAACAGCTCTTCTCCTCCTCCATGGCCTGCCCCGACTGCGGCCTCGACGTGCCGAAGCTCGAACCGCGCAGCTTCTCCTTCAACTCCACCTTCGGCGCATGCCCCGAGTGCCACGGACTCGGCTCGCTTTACGACTTCGATCCCGCCAAGGTCATCAACGATTGGTCCAAGCCCCTCCTCGACGGCGGCCTCGGGCCCGGCTCCGCCTCGCAATATCTGCTCAAGCTCATCAACCTTGCGGCTGAGCGCTACAAAATCAATCTCAAGACCCCCTTCGAGGATCTGCCTCCCAAGCAGCAGCACATCCTCGTCTACGGTCCGCCCAAAGGCGAGGCCCCGCGCACCGGCTTCCACGGCATCCTCGCCTACCTCCGCGACTCCGTCGAAGAAGCCCGCAGCGAAGGCTACCGCGAGTACATGATGAACTTCATGTCCGCGACCCCGTGCCCCGTCTGCCGCGGCAAACGCCTGCGCCCCGAGTCCCTCGCCGTCAAAATCGGTGGCCTCTCCATCGCTGACTTCACCGCGCTCCCGCTCAACCGCGCCCTCTCCGCCGCCATCAATCTCAGCTTCACGTCACGAGAAGCCCTCGTCGCCGAACGCATCCGCCGCGAAATCGCCGAGCGCCTCGAATTCCTCTGCCGCGTCGGCCTCAGCTATCTCTCGCTTGACCGCAACGCCACCACTCTCTCCGGCGGCGAAGGCCAGCGCATCCGTCTCGCCACCCAAATCGGCTCGCGCCTACGCGGCGTTCTCTATGTACTGGACGAGCCCTCCATCGGCCTCCACCAGCGCGACAACGAGCGCCTCATCCAGGCCCTCGTGCAGCTCCGCGACCTCGGCAACACCGTCCTCGTTGTCGAGCACGACGAAGACACCATCCGCCACGCCGACTATGTTCTTGATCTTGGACCCGGAGCTGGAAGACTTGGCGGATTTGTCGTTGCCGAAGGCACGCCCGCGCAAATCATGGCCTGCCCCGAATCCCTCACCGGCCGCTATCTCTCCGGAGCCGAAGGCATCCTCCATCGCGCTGAGCCGCGCCCCCTCACCGGCAAGTGGATCACCGTCACCGGCGCCCGCGAGCACAACCTCCAGGACCTCGACATCCGCGTCCCCCTCGGTGTCATGACCGTCGTCACCGGCGTCAGCGGCAGCGGCAAGAGCACCCTCATTAACGACATTCTTTACAGATCGTTAGCCAAAAATCTTTATGGATCGCGCGAAGAACCAGGCGCCCACGAATCCCTCTCCGGCGAAGACCAAATCGACAAGGTCATCCGCATCGACCAGTCCCCCATCGGCCGCACCCCGCGCTCCAACCCCGCCACCTACACGCAGGTCTTCTCGCCCTTGCGCGATCTGTTCGCCATGCTTCCCGAAGCCCGTGAGCGAGGCTACAAGCCCGGCCGCTTCAGCTTCAACGTCGCCGGTGGCCGCTGCGAAACCTGCCAGGGCGACGGCCAACGCCGCATCGAAATGAACTTCATGCCCGATGTCTACGTGCAATGCGAAGTCTGCAACGGCCGCCGCTACAACCAGGAAACCCTCGCCGTCAAATTCAAGGGCCACTCCATCGCCGACATCCTCGACCTCACCATCGAGGACGCGCTCACCGTCCTCGCCGACGTGCCCCTCGTCCGCCAAAAGCTCCAGACCCTCGTCGACGTCGGCCTCGGCTACGTCCACCTCGGCCAAAGCGCCACCACCCTCAGTGGCGGCGAAGCCCAGCGCATGAAACTGGCCCGCGAGCTTTCCAAGCGCCAGACCGGCCGCACCCTCTATCTGCTGGACGAGCCCACCACGGGCCTCCACTTCGACGACGTCCGCAAGCTCCTCGAAGTCCTCCATCGCCTCACCGACCTCGGCAACACCGTCATCATCATCGAGCACAACCTAGATGTCATCCGCAACGCCGACTGGATCCTAGACCTCGGCCCCGAGGGCGGCGAAGACGGAGGCCGCCTCGTAGGCGAAGGCCGCCCCGCCCATATCGCCCATATCGATGAGTCATATACGGGTCAATTCCTCAAGCGCTACTACACCTCCAACAACGGCCGCCTAGAACCCACAGACGACACCGCCGCCATGCTCGCAATCAAGGAAAGCCCGCTGGCTTCCCCCTCTTCCTCTTTTTCCGAACGCAATCCTCGCAACGGAGGGAGCAGGGGCCTTCAGGACCCTGAAAACGCGCCGCAAGCCACCGAGGGCTTTAGCCCCGGAAGAAAAAACAAGGCTCCAAGTAGCAAGACCATGGGTGCCCCAGGTCTCGCGTCTGAGACCTGGGAAAGCAAGAACGCATCAATCCCCAAAAACGGAGAATCCCCAAAAAAGACCACCCGCAAAAAGAAGCCGGTGGTCCAATGACAGACCAACCGAAGCAATCCCCAATCGACCCGCAAGAAGCCGCGCCTCGAGACCAGATCCCCGCCATCGAACCGCCTCCTTTTCTTGAATCCGTCCCCGATATCGCCGCACTTCCGATCGACGCCACATTTCCAGATCGCGAAAACCCCGACGGCCTGCTCTTCCAAAGCTTCCATCGACCAATCCCCCCACACCAGGAACGCATCCCGCACATGGGCCACATAGGCATCCTCATCTTGCTAGCCCTGGGATGCCTGGCCATAGCCGCCTTCGCCGCCCAAATCGCCGTCTCCCATCACCTCTTCGGCGTCACCACCATCACCCAGGCCGCCACAGAAATCCATTACACCCTCGGCACCGAAGCCGTCTTCTACACCCTCACCCTCTGCGCCAGCCTGCTTCTCTTCCCGGTCCTCTGGCACCGCGGCTTCTTTGCCGCACTGCAATGGCACGCCAGCCGCGCCCGCCAGCGCCTCGCCTGGCTCATCTCGGCAGCCGTAATCTGCTTCATCCTCGCCATGTTCGACGGCGTCTTCCTCCCCGGCCCCGCCGACGCCCCCATCGACCGCATCTTCCGCACCCCCGGCGCCGCATGGATCCTCTTCGCCTTCGGCGTCACCCTCGCCCCATTTTTTGAGGAGCTCGCCTTCCGCGGCTTCCTGCTCCCGGCCCTCTCCACCGCCTTCGATTGGATCGCAGAAAAAGTCACCGGCGAATCACCCCACCTACTCGACGAATACAGACACCCCCAGTGGTCCATGCCCGCCATGGTCACCGCCTCCATCCTCACCAGCCTCCTCTTCGCAGCCCTCCACGCCGACCAAACCGGCTACTCCCTCGGACCCTTCCTGCTCCTCATCCTCGTCAGCCTCGTCCTCTGCGCCGTACGCCTCGCCCTGCGATCATTAGCAGCCAGCGTATTAGTCCACGCGACCTACAACTTCCTACTCTTCTCGTTCATGTTTTTCGGAACCAGCGGCTTCCGCCACCTCGAAAACATGTAGGGACTAGCCGGGACTGGCCGTCCAGGCAACAGCTTCGCGTGGGGACTTGCCGTCCAGGCAATAGCTTCGCGCGGCAACATGGGATGCGTCGCTAACTGCTCAAGCCGGGTGCCCCATCCTAGCTCCGCTAGGGTGAGAAAGAACGACCCTATTAGCCTGCCTCCGTTTCTCGGAGGGAGCAGGGGCCTTTAGGCCCCTGAAAAGGGCGAGCTCAAACGTGGGCCTTCAGGCCCGGAGGAAATCAGCTCCCTGAACCAAGGACGCTGGGTGCCCCATCCTAGCTCCGCTAGGGTGGGAAAGCACGAACCCAAATCAGCCCTGTCATCCTGAGAACCCGCGCGTTTGGGGCGAAGGATCTGCTTTTGTCTTTCGAACTGCATCGATCTGCGAGACCATGGGTACCCCACATCTACGGCCACGTACTTTGTGGCTGGAGATGTGGGAGAGCACTAATCCAAATCGGCGCTTCATCGCGCGCCACCACAAGCATCGGCTCCGCAGCCAGTTCTCCCGCCAGGGAGAACATGAAAATAGCCCAGGCCGGGGTCCCCACGAACACTCGGGGTCCCCGGCGACGGGTCTTCGTCGCTGGGGTGAGAACAGGTCTTTGTTCGTGGGGTGGAGGGTGAAACCCTGGGACCTCGCAACCCACACAAAATCTCCAGCCCGGCCCGTAGGGCCGGGACGAATCCCAACGCGGCGCATCAATCCACACGAACATGGGTGCCCCACAGCCTGCCCTGAGCGCCGCCGAAGGGTCTCGCTTCTGAGACGTGGGAAAGCAAAGGCGGCATCAGTGGCCTTGTAACAGGGCACGACTTCAGTCGTGCCATCAACGCCGCAAAATAGATGAGGGCCTCAGCCCCCGAGGTACTCCCCACCTACTACAAGTAACTATGCAAGAGTTCCGCAATCGACAGGACGGCCGCTCACGCTGAGTGCATTGGCGATTTGGCATCATTCCGGATACTCCGAGGTCCATCGACGTTTATTCAGTAGCGAACGCGGAAACTCATGGACAACGAATTAGTCAGTGAAGCGCAGAGTTTCAATCAGAGCAGTCAGAGCAGCAGGCTGGTTCCGTCGGCTGGGGTAGCAGAGGAAGAAACCGGGAAATACGGGACACCAGTCTTTCAACACCTGTTTCAACTTTCTCTTCGCGATGAGTTCCTTTACAGACTCCTCCAACACTGCTCCGATTCCTACTCCGTCCAAGACCGCTTGAGCGACCAGATCGGACTCGTCGAAGGACACGGGGCCTTGAGGGCTGACTGTGATGGCTTTCCTTCCTTTCTCGAATTCCCATCGGTATAGACCATTGCTGAAGCGAAAGCCTATGCAAGAATGATCCTTCAGATCCTGTGGGTGCAGTGGGACGGTATTCGATTCGAAATACCTGGGAGAACCGATGATCGCGAGACGCATATCTTTGGTGACTCGAACTGCGATCATGTCTCGATGAATGAACTCGCCGATCTGGACACCGGCATCGTACTCTCCAGCGACAAGATCGACCGGATCGCTGGAACTGGTTACCTCCAGGACGATGTCAGGATACCTACGAACGAATTGCATTAGCTTTGGCATGAGCACCAGCTGCGTAGCCGCTCGCGGAATGATTAGACGGATTCGTCCAGCCGGCTTCTCCCTTTGCTTTCGTGTCTCCGCTACCGCTCGGCCGATGCGCTCCAAAGCTGGTGCCAATTCTGCGAGCAGGGCCGTACCTGCGGCTGTCGCTGAGACACTTCGCGTAGTTCGTGCGAGCAACTGCATTCCCAAGCTCTTTTCGAGTTCTCTCATGGAATGGCTAAGGGCGGACGGCGAGATGCCCAACCGCACCGCCGCGCGTGTAAAGCTGCGCTCTTCGGCGATTGTCGCAAATGCTGAAAGTTCTGCGAGTTCGTTCCTTCTCATTGCTGAATGATACTCACAAAGCTTGTAATTGAACCCGGATTGTTTCAAGAGTCCGGACATCTTACACTTAAGTGTGTACGAGTGCTTTCGCCGGTATACCGGTTCCTCCGCACTCCCCAAATCTACTGGAGAGGTAATTCGCCATGTTGCATCGCAAATTAGGAAACACTGGTATTGCTGTTGGGAAGATCGCACTTGGAACTATGTACTTTGGTTCCGAGACGCCTGAAGCGGACGCGTTCGCTATCCTCGACACCTTCATCGAAGCCGGCGGCAACTTGGTAGATACTGCCAATGTGTACGTCAATGGCGTTTCGGAAGAGATTATCGGCCGCTGGTTTGCCGCCCGTCCTAAGGACGTAACCGACCAAGTTGTGCTGGCCACTAAAGGTCGCTTCAATGCAAGCCAGGAAGTGAACTCGGCTGGACTGGCGCGCCGCTGGCTCCATCGATCATTGAGCGCTTCTCTCAAACGCCTGGGCGTTGAGACGATCGACCTCTATCAGCTCCATGCCTCCGACATGCACACACCGGTCGAAGAAACGCTGTCGTTCCTCGATGAGGCGGTGAAGGCCGGGAAAATTCATTACATCGGCCTGTCAAATTTCACGGGCTGGCAACTGCAGCTTATCGTCTCCACGGCCAGGGCCATGGGCGTACAGGTTCCGGTTACGCTGCAGCCGCAATACAGCCTGCTTTCGCGCGAGATCGAGTGGGAAGTGATTCCTGCCGCGCTTTACAACGGGATTGGCTTGCTGCCGTGGTCGCCGCTGGCTGGTGGCTTCCTCACCGGCAAATATCAGCGCGGTGGCAAGGCGACCGCAGACACGCGGGCGGGTTCCGAGAAACCTCTCTATCAGTCGATTTCAGAGGAGTATGCGGACTCCGATCGCAACTGGGACACGATCGATACCGTCGTTCGTATTGCCAAAGAGATTGGCGCGACGCCGGCGCAAGTAGCTTTGAGCTGGATCGCAGATCGGCCAAGCGTCATCGCACCAATCGTTGGCGCCCGCACGGTCGAACATCTACGCGGTAACCTTGGAGCGACCGAACTCACGCTGGACAAGGATGCAACGGAAGCTCTTGAGAAGGTTAGCCAGCCACAGCCTGGCGGCTATCCCTATGGGGCCTTTGGTCAATGGCAGCGCGGACGCTCGTTGCAGGATGGGAATGAGGCTCCGCCGTCGCCTGCCGTAGGTTCCACGAACACGCTTGGGAAAAAAACCAATTGATTCAGCTTTCCATCATGCTTCGGGCGACCCTGGGTGGGTTTGTCTTTGACGCTTTTCATCCGAAGATCGAATTCTTTGGAGGCGCTGCGTTTCTGCTAATCGAAGCGCTGCTCGCCTTTGCCAGCAGCAGGGGGATGAGGCTTAGGTAGTTTGCGAGTCGCCATAGGTTGGGCAGTGCCAGCTGATCCGAATGCCCATGGCGCTCGGTTGACGCTAACAGCCCAAATCGCGTTTCCAATCCCACGCACTCATTGAATCACCGCCGCCGGCCTCGCCCCCTTAATCACCAGCCAAAACATCAACGCCATCTCCCCAAACATCGCAGGTTGCGAGTACACAAACACCGTGTGCTGCCATTCCGGCCACAGCACGCCCGTAAAGCTGAGCACCACATAAGCAATCCCGTTCAAAGCCAGCCACACCCCCAGAAACCGCGGCAGAAAACGCGATCGGTACACCAGCGCTCCCAGCGGGAACAACCAAACTCCCCAAAGCGTCTCCGCAGCGGTGATCTGAAAGCCGCGCAATTGGAGCAGCAGCATTGCCAGCGCGTCCCGCTGCGGTTTGTCGAAGACCGACAGGAAATCGGCTCCACGCGCCACCAGCAGCACGCCAAGGTCGCTCGCCACGCCAACAAAATAGAGCAGCGCCGGCATCACGCCCCCAAAAATTACCACCTGCACCGCGAGGCTCTGGTCCACTCCCTTGAACAACCGATAAAACGCCAGCGTGAGAAAGATCAACACAACCGCGCCGGCAAGGTCGCTCGCGATTCCGAAACGAAACAACCATTCGTGCGCAGCGATGTTGCTTACCGTCGCAGCCGCATTCCCCGCCACGAACAGTTTGCTGGGAATATAAATCAGCCGCAGCGGTCCAAGCAGAACAAGCAGCAGATACCAGAGCCCAGCGATTCTCCCTGGGTTGCGAGTCAAACGCATCTTCCCTCCCTGGAGCAGTCATACAAGGTGCGGGAACACTCAATCATTTCCTGCCCTGCAGCAGGGCACGACTCGCGAGGAATTACGAGCACTTCATGCACAATAAATGTTGGAAATCTCCCCGGTTCCATCTGTCAGGCATCTGACCGGTCCGTACCCACCGTGCACCCCCCACCCCCCCCTCCTAAATTTGCAGTTATTCACAGCGGCTTTGCAGAAGATTTCGCTGACTTGTGCGCCCCGGCACCGAGCGAGAAACAGCCTGCGATTCATCGCATCAAATTGCGGATATTCTTCGCAAATCCCGCGCAACACCTGTGACAGATGCCACAATTGTTCCACGTGGAACAATTGGTGATGGCCGATACAATCCGCCCGCAGTTATGCTTCGACGGCAAGTCTCAAAATTGTTCCACGTGGAACAATTTTGAAGCGTGGAACCATCCCGCCGCGCGCAGACCCGCCGCCCTCCGCAGCTACAATTTCCTTTAATGACCGAACCCACTTACGCACAGCAGCTTCTCTCGCTCCTCGCCCGCACTAGCTTCCGCCTGGGCCAGTTCAAGCTCTCTTCCGGCGGCACGAGCGACTACTACATCGACTGCCGCACCACCACGCTGCATGCCGAAGGCGGCCGCCTCACCGGGCACGCCATCCTTGAGCTGCTGGAAGCAAACCACATCGACGCCGAAGCCGTCGGCGGCCTCACCATGGGCGCCGACCCTATTGTGTCCAACGTAGCCACGGCCAGCGCCTGGCGCGCACAGTCGCGCCCTGAAGCTCCGTTGTTGCACGGATTCCTGGTCCGCAAAGCCGAGAAGGCCCATGGCACAGGCCGCCGCATTGAAGGTTTCTGCCGCGAAGGCGCCCGCGTTGTCATCGTGGACGACGTCTGCACCACCGGTGCTTCGACAATCAACGCCATCGAAGCGGCCCAGGAGGCGGGCATGCAGGTGGTCGCCGTGGTCTGCATCGTGGAGCGCGAGGAAGCCAATGGCCGTCCCGCCGTTGAATCAGCCGCAAAAGGCGCTCCGTTCCTGCGATTGTTTAGTGCGATGGATGTCCGCGCCGAGCACGTGAAACAGCTTCAAACCGCAACCTCATAACACCTCTTCACGCGACAAAAAACGAGGCCATCCGGATTCGCTCCGAATGGCCTGCTCGTTGTCTTCCGTTTTTGTGTTGGCTTAGTTGCCCGATCCTGAAGGTGCGGGAGTTGCCGGGGCAGTTTGCTGATCGCCGCCCATGTTCGACAGCAGTTGAATCTGCACGCGGCGATTCTGCTTGCGGCCGTCGGCAGTCGTGTTGTCTGCGACTGCCTGATCCTTGCCAATGCCGATCAGGTAGAAGCGGTGCGCCGGGATGTTGTACTTCGCGGCAAGATACTGCACCACCGCATCCGCGCGGCGCTGGCTCAGCTCGTAGTTGTACTGCGCCGGCCCAGTCGAGTCGGTCCCGCCGGTCACTTCAAGAATGTAGCTCTTCGCGGAGCTCAGTTGCCCAGCGAAGCTGTCGAGCTGATCCTTGTCGTCCTTCGTCAGCATTGCCTTGTCGAAGCCGAAGTTCACAGTAGCGTTGGCCAGCGGCTTGTAGTTATCGAGGCCTTTAACCACGCTGTCGAGCGAATCGGCGCGATGCACCGCATCGTTGGCCGCGCTCTCCGCATCGCCGGCCGACTTCGTGGCAGTCTGGGCATTTTGAGTCGCACTGTCAGCCGCACCCTGCGCCTGCTTGATGCCCGCCTGCGCCCGGTCGTCTGTGTCGTGAATCGCGCGGCCGTTCGCCGCCGTCTTGTCTTCCAGCTGTCCGGTGTGATCGATGATCGGAGCTGTCTGGGTGTGTACCCAGTTCTTTGTTGCGCAACCAGTTACACCCACCACCGCCATTGCAGTCGTTGCCATCCACAGGCCAAATCTCATGTTCATAATCGCTCTTTCCTCCCGCCGCCCTGTCTGGTTTTTAGCCACACGACGGGCGGAGATCTTCTTTCTAATCATTCTGTTAGTTGCATCTGTCGAGCCAAACGTTGTCAGTCTATCTATTTATCTGATAACGCTGGACTTAGATATTGACGCACATGCTCTAATAAGGGATTTATACAGTGTAAATTTTACGCCGACGAGTAAGGATTGCCAGCACAAGTCCTATCGCATGCGGCAGTTCCATCAACCAGCTATCCTTAAATCTGGCCCTGTCCCGTCACCTGCACCCATGGATCTCCTGGAAAAAATCCGCACATTGCCCACGCAGCCCGGCGTGTATCTCTACAAAAACGCCGAGGGCGAAGTGATCTACGTCGGCAAGGCAAAGAGCCTTCGCGCCCGCGTCCGCTCGTACTTGCTTGAGGCTTCGCAGGCCAACGCGAAAACCGGCTCGTTGATGCGCGAAGCCGTCGATATCGAATACATCCTTGTGGCCAACGAGCACGAGGCTCTGGCGCTTGAAAACAATCTCATCAAGCAGCGCAAGCCGCGGTTCAACATCCTGCTCCGCGACGACAAGACGTATCCGTATGTGAAGCTGACGCTGGCCGATCGTTTTCCGAAGGTCTTTGTGACGCGGCGGGTGCGTAAGGATGGTTCGGCGTATTACGGACCCTACTTTCCCGGCAACCTCGCCTATCGCGTGGTCGAGCTCATCCATCGCAGTTTTCTGCTGCCGAGCTGCAAGGTCGATCTCTCGCGCTACCATCCGCGTGCCTGCCTGCAGTACTACATTCATCGCTGTCTCGGCCCGTGCGTCGAAGGATTCACAACTTCCGAGGCGTACGCGCAGGCTGTTCGCGATGCGCAGTTGTTTCTTGAAGGCCGTCACACGGAGCTGGAGCGTTCTCTCACCGCGCGCATGGCGGAGGCTGCTGCGGCCGAACAATTCGAAGCCGCGGCCCGCCTGCGCGATCAGCTTTCTACTGTTCATCAGTTGCAGGAAAAGCAGCGCATCGCGACGGCCGAGCAAGGCGACGATGCCGATGTCTTCGGCTATCACTTCGAGGATGGCAGTCTCGCAGTCAACCTCTTCCACATGCGCGCGGGCAAGATCGTCGACCGCCGTGAATTCTTCTGGGAGGATTTGCCGGAGCTGCTGGAGATCGCCGAATCGGATGAGACCCACACGTTGCCCGACCCAACTCTCGATACCGTTGAGGACTCATCCACGATTGAGAACTGTCATCCTGAGCGGAGCATGGTTGGGGCCCCGCAAATGCGTAAGCATTTGGGGGGTAAGCGCAGCGAAGGATCTGCTTCTCAGGACGTTTCAAACAGCACAGAGACTTCGGATCCCGAGGCAAAGCAACAGGAGCCGCATCAAGTGCTCGGCGCACTTCTCAAGCAGCTCTATATCGATCAGCAATACGTTCCGCGCACCATTCTGGTCCCCGTGGATTTCGACGACCGCGAAGCGTTGGCCGCATTGTTGAGTGAGCGCACCGGGCATCGCATCGAGCTCATCGTTCCCCAGCGCGGTGAAAAACGTTCGCTTGTCGATCTCGCTGGACAGAACGCGAAGCAGTCCTACACGCAGCGCTTCCGCGTCCTCGAACCCTCGCGCAAAGCTATTCAGGAAGCGCTCGCCGACGCGCTCATGCTGCCCGAGCTCCCGCGCCGCATCGAGTGCTTCGACATCTCGCACATTCAGGGCGCTGAAACGGTGGCGTCACTCGTGGTGTGGGAAGACGGCAAGATGAACAAGTCCGCCTACCGCAAATTCAAAGTGATGACGGTGCTCGGCGTGGACGATTTTGCTTCCATGCGGGAAGTGGTGCACCGCCGCTATCGCCGCATCCGCGACCAAAACGCCAACACCGCCGAACCAGGCTCGAAGCTGGGTGCCCCAGGTCCCGATTCTGGGACCTGGGATACCACAGCACCCAAATCGTCTGATTTGAAAGGGCACGGCTTCAACCGCGCCGATGAACGGGCACAAGAAAACGGGGCTTTAGCCCCTGAGGGAAAAAGCAAAGAACCCACCACCATGCCATCCCTCGTCCTTATCGACGGCGGTCTAGGCCAACTTCACGCCGCCGCGGACGCGCTGGAGTCGCTGGGCATCACGTCGCAGCCGCTTGCCTCCATCGCCAAGAAAGAAGAAGTGATTTACCTCTACGGCAACGAGGACGAGCCCATTGTGCTCGACCGCCGCTCGCCTGTGCTGCATCTGGTGCAGCTCATTCGCGACGAGAGCCATCGCTTCGCCGTGGGCTATCACCGGCAGCGCCGCGCCATGCGCGACAGAGACTCGGAGCTGCTCAACATTCCCGGCGTCGGCGCGCAAACACGCCAGCGGTTGCTCACGCACTTTGGCAGCCTGCGCGACGTGCAGCAGGCGACGGCGGAATCGCTGGCGGCCGTGGTTCCGCGAAAGACGGCGGAGACGATTTGGCGGCATTTTCATGAGCAACAACCCGTAAACTGAGTAACGCAGCAACGGCAATGGCCACACAGTCGTGCTAGCAAGCAGCGACTAGCGATAGAGCACTGGCTTAGAAGGCCGGTGCTCTGAAAAACCTATTGCGGTCGAGCGACTCCTAGATCACGTTTAGAATTAATGGTGCCATGCCCTCGAAAGAAATATTACGCTCCATGTCCCCTCAGCTTATTGCCGAAGTTTGGCTTTACCCTACGTCAGAAGGTGGCAGGAAACTATCCGTCCAACCCGGGTGGGGATGCCCATGTTGTTGCACAAAATCTGTTCCCGTGAGTGGTTGGGATGGGTGGCCGCAACTAGAAGGCCCTCTAGATCCCGGTGATCGCCAGCGACTAGGTTTTGTGTTCCTCTCCGGCGAAAAGGCTGCCGGCGTCTTGCGCAAGGCTGGCACCTTCTATCTTTGGGAAGACCGATGCATAGGCGAAGCCGTGATTGTCAATTGACCGCAGATACTCTATATCTGGCGAAACGACCAAGGGAAAGAGGACAGCGCGGATTGAATATCACAATGGTCAAAGCGGAAGAAAGGTTTGACAATATAGCCTTCAGCACTGAACTTGTCGAGGGTATGGCTTCATCGTTGCACACGGTTTACGTTTGCCCTCAATGTGAGGAGAAAATAGCTTTTCAGAAACGTAATTTTGAATGCTCGCTATCGAAGACTCATAGATCAAATTTAACTATTGAAGTCGCATCATGTTTCGATGCATTTGCCCAGGAAAACTTGAAGCGGGATAGCCCATTTCTCGATTGGATTTGTCCGGGGTGTGGAACGGCAGCTCGTGTATACGTAGAGTTTTGGGCGGGTGGTAGACACGGAGATTCTGGGATTAATTTGCTCACGGTGATAGAAGCCATGCCGAAAAAAACACCCTGGCGGGTGGTCCACATCTGACCATCCGCAAACGAATGGACGCCCCATAGCCTGTCCTGAGCAGAGCCGAAGGATCTCGATTCTGAGACATGGGAGTATAAGGTGTCGACATGACGAAGGGCCTCGTTCGTTATCAGCAATGAGGATGCTTCCACTTCATCACCTTTAGCTACTATCAGCGGCTACCCTACCCGGGCACGGTGCCAGCTCGCAATCTCTTCGAGCGGTCCCTCAAAATCATGCGTGTCCGTTATGAGTTCTTTGTAATCGGCTATGTCCTGATGCCGGAACATATTCACATGCTGGTTAACGAGCCGAAGAAAGCGCTGCTCTCCAAGGCGATCCAGGCACTCAAGCTGTCCGTCTCTGTGCAAAGCCGGGAACGGCCTTTCTGGCAAGCACGCTACTACGATTTCAACCTCCACAACGAAGACAAGCGTGTAGAGAAATTGAGATACATGCACAGAAACCCAGTGAAGCGAGGACTGGTTGAAAAGGAAGGCCGGTGCTCTCACGCACTTTTCGCCAAGGAACGCATAACAAATTCAGGATCGGCAGCTATGACGATAAGAAGCGCGCGCGCCGCTGCTTCCGGCTGGCGACGGCCAGACTCCCAATGACGAACCGCATCCACGGAAAACCCAAAATTCTCTGCGAAACGTCCCTGGCTGAGGTGGAGGCGCTTACGCAGACCCCGCACGTCCACAGTCTCAGGCAGCGTGACCTTGTATCCCTTGCGCTTACCTTCCATGTAGGCGCGGGCTTCGGCTGTTCCTTGTGCCATTTCTTCAAACAATTTGCTCATCGTTTTCCCCTGTAGTCGGCAAAGAAACTCTTCGCCATCTTGGCCAGGGCATTCTGCTCGGCCCTGCTCAAATTGCCCTTCTCCGATTTGGCATACACGGTGATGAGGAAGATCGGAAAATCCACACCGCCATCCAGATAAACAACTCGTGCGCCTCCGCGTTTTCCCATCCCCGGACGGGCAAAGCGCAGCTTGCGGTACCCGCCCGTTCCAGGCATCAAGTCTCCGGCTTTCGGGGAAGAGGCGATGATGCGAACGATCTCTTCCCGGTCCGCTTCGCTATAAATGGCTTCGGCGCCCTCAAATATGTCGGGGTTTCCACCACCGTTTGCATCATCAAAATAGTATGCCAATGGCATAGTGGAGTCAACCGAGCAGGCTATCCGCCTGGCGACTCCATCTACTTTGCAACGCTCCGCAGAGGGTTGGAATACGCATCTTCAGTTTCCGCAGGACGAACGCCAGAGAAGCCGCACGCGCGGTCCCGAGGCCGCAGCCCCACTCGACGCGTCCGTTGCTGAATAATTCGCGCATTTTGCTAAAACTGGAAGCAGGGCTCGGAGCCGCCGCCTGAACGGAGATACCTATTCTGGGACTGCCGTGGTGAGGCGAAGGCTAAGTTCTTTGCTGAGAGAACTTTCGCCATAAGCGATTGAGTCGATTAAGATTAGCGCAAGTTATTGATTCAGATAAGTCCAATGGGCAGAGATATTTAGCGAGAAGCGGGAGGAGGGGGTATACCCTCTGGCGCTCCCAAACTCGTGCAACTCATGGACCTGGACACCGTCTGCCAACCCGCCCTGATAGGCTACCTCGCCCCGAGCGGCACGGCCACAGAACCGCATGAGGGCCGCTTTCCTCTTGCTTGAGGTGTGAATTATAGTTAACACATGATCGGTGGTAGTTATGGTCCGCAAGGTATCCCGCTGGGATCCGTCGGAATATCTCGATAGCCCCAAGGCCATTGCCGCTTACCTTGAGGCCGCGTTCGACGATTGCGATCCGGCCCTGGTAGCGGCGGCTCTTGGCGACATTGCCCGCGCCATGGGGATGACTCAGCTCGCTAATCAAGCTGGAGTCACCCGCGAAGCGATGTACAAGGCTCTCTCGCCCACCGGCGATCCGCGCCTCTCGACTTTTCTGGGTGTGATGAAGGCGCTGGGTATCAAGCTCAAGCCGCGCGCTGCTTAAGCTCTTCTTGGGCTTGAACACATAAATGATCTGCGAACTTGATGCTTGGAGATTCCTCTATGAGAACAACCGTTTCACTCGATGACGATTTGGTTCGCACAGCCCAGGAACTCACGGGGATCTCCGACAAAACTGCCCTCGTGCGCGAAGCTCTGAAGGTGCTGATTCATCACGAGGCGTCGCGCCGCTTGGCGGCTCTCGGCGGCACCATGCCGGAGCTCGAAGATATTCCTCAGCGCCGCATGACGTGATCGCCAGCCTGAGATGAACTCTCTTTCAGCGTGCACCCGCCGCCGCGTGATCGCTGACGGCGAATTTCGCGCTGCATGTCGGGCAGTCGTGCACCTTGCCGTCCCCAACCGTGATGACAGTGGTTCCGCAGGCCGGGCATTTGCCTTTGTGCTCGCCCATGCCGAACAGAGGTCCAGCCAGCGGCGCGAGGATGCCCAACACAATGACAGGCACGCCGAGGAATATGCCCCAGCCGGTGAGGCTGATCATGATTCCCGCGACGATGAGAATGGGCGCGGCAATGACTCCGTAGAGCAAGCCGCCGAAGGCGCCGCGTGCGGGCACGTGCTCGGGTGGCGCTGCATTCTGCGTTTCATGGGGAACTGCGGTCCCGCAGTGGGGGCAGAATATCCAGAGAGGCGTGAGGGGTGTTGCGCATTTCGAACAGTGAGCGTCCATAGAGATACCGCTCCTCGACGGTCGAAACCAGCTGGCTCCAAGCGCGGCAGAGACGCGTGATTCCGGGTCTCGGCGGCGCCTGAATCGGCTACAGCCCGGAAGTCTACCCCTAACCAATCAACCTGCCCGTGACACCTGTCACGACTCGTATTGCTCGTAGACTCCACCGATAACAGCAACCGGGCGGGCAACCACACGCACCGGAGATGGTTCCTATGAATTGGAGCGCACCGTGCTTTTGCTGGGCGAGGCGTTCGCTTTGGGTGCAGGGGCGCTGGGTTTTCGCGATTTCCCTGGCTCGCTGGTGATGAAGGAGAATCGCACTGGCAATCACCAGACTCTGCCCCATCATGCTCGGTGAAGTGAACTGAAGAGCCGAAGGCCGCTGGCCCCACCGCAGGTGGCTGGCACCACCGCAGGGGTCGTGCTACCCTCACATCACCGCATGAGCCAGGGCGCCACCTCTTCAACACAAAACATGGCAGCCGATCTGCCGCGCGTTCTCGGCGCGAGCCAGGCGACGGCCATCGTCGTAGGCACAATTATTGGCAGCGGCATTTTTCTCGTGCCGAGCGAGATGATGCGGGATACCGGCTCGTCCTCGATGGTTTATCTCGCGTGGATCGTCGGCGGCTTGCTCTCGCTCTTTGGCGCGATGACGTATGCCGAGCTCGGGGCGATGCTGCCTTATGCGGGCGGTGAGTACGTCTACCTTCGCGGCGCTTATGGCGACACCACGGCCTTCCTCTACATGTGGACTTGGTTCGCTGTAGCCAAGCCCGCGTCAATCGCCGCGGTCACCAGCGGACTGGCGCGCACGCTTGGTGTCTTTCCGGCGTTTCACTGGCTCACGGTGCATGTGCCGGGGTTGCCGCTGCTCTGGTCGCAGGTCTTCGCCATCGGCGTCACCTGGTTCATGACGGGACTGAACTATCTCGGCATAAAGAAAGCCGGAGACTTTCAACTTGTCTTCACTGTGTTGAAGGGCGTGTTGATTTTGATCGTCGCNNGCCTCGGCTTCGGGCTCGTGGGCCAACTTCTCGACGGGACTGCCTCATGCTGTCGGCGGGTTTGGCGGATTCATGCTGGCGCTTATCGCCACACTGTGGGCCTACGACGGATGGAACGACTTGACCATGGTGGCCGGAGAAGTGCGCAGCCCCGAACGCAGCTTGCCTATCGCGCTGATTGGCGGTCTTTTCATCGTCGGCGCTCTCTTCATGGCGACGAACGCGGCGATTCAGTACATTTTGCCGGCTGCGCAAATTGCCGCCAGCGAACGGCCTGCTGTTGCCGCGCTGAGGATTGTTGCCGGTCCAAGTGGCGCGGGATTTGTTGCTGCGGCGATGGCTCTCAGCATCTTTGTCACGCTCAATGGAACGGTGATGTCGGGTGCGCGGATTCCGTTTGCGGCGGCGCGCGACCGGCTCTTCTTCCGACAATTTGCGCACATCCATCCGCGCTTCCAGTCGCCATCGACCTCGCTCATCGTGCAGGGAATTCTGTCGACTGTGCTGCTGCTGTTTCTCAGCCAGTTTCAACAGCACTTTGAACTGGCGGTGTTTGCCGAGTGGCTTTTCTACATGCTGACGACGACCACGATTTTCTATTACCGCCGCAAGCGGCCCGACCTTGCGCGCCCTTATCGCGTGTGGGGCTATCCGATTCTGCCGGGGCTTTTCGTTGTCTGCGCCGCGGCCGTTCTTGTTTGGAGCTTCGCGGGAAATTTGGAAGGCTCATCGATTGGAACCGCGCTGATCCTGCTCGGGCTTCCGGTTTTGTGGATTGTGCGCAAGCGCTATGGTGCTTCCGTTCCCATGG
>PLKY01000233.1 GCA_003140785.1 Acidobacteriaceae bacterium
AGGTCTGCGCGAATGTATCCGGCCTTTGTGTGAGCTAGTGCTCTGGCCCTTGATGGAATGCGCTGCACTCTTGTCCTATTTAGTAACGCAGGCTTTTAAGCCTATTCCGGATTACAGGTTTCAAGAGCGCCGGGTTCGACCGTTGNNGCCAGGCGTCAATTGCAGGCCAGTTGTTTCAAACTGCGGCAGTTTCAACCGAAAGTGGAGGGCGATAGGCTTCTCCTTTGGAGAGCACTGCCCAGACCATGCGCGCCATCTTGTTGGCCAGTGCGACCGCCGCCACCTGAATGCGCTTGCGGGAGGTGAGCTGAGCCAGCCACGTGTTGAGGCCGTTCGATTGTTTCATCCTCTGTTGCAGGACGGCATGAGCACCCTGGACGAAGAGCTTGCGCAGATATCTGTTCCCGCGCCTGCTTGTATCCGTAAGTGTTTGCTTGCCGCCGGTGGAGTGCTCTCCGGGCACCACGCCTAACCAGGCAGCAAATCCTCGGCCCTTCTTGAAGGCCGATCCGTTGCCGATCGCGGCGATCGTGGCGGTGGCTGTCATCGGTCCGATTCCCGGGACCGAAAGCATCCGTCGGCAGTCCTCGAGCTCGTCGCCGATCCGCAGGATCAACTTGTCACACTCGTCGACCTGCCTCTGCAGGTATTGCATCTCCAGTCGCAGTTGTGTCAGCAATACACGCAATGCGCCTGACAGCTTGTTGTCGGCATCTTCCAGGATCCCAGGCAGAGACTCTTCGATATGACGACGCCCCTTGCGAATCGTGATGCCACGTTCGAGCAGCAATCCACGAATCTGGTTGATCACCGCCGTGCGACCCGATACCCAGCGCTCGCGCACTCGGTGAAGGGACTGCAGATCGAGCTGATCGTCCGTCTTGATGGGCACGAAGCGCATCCTCGCACGACCGACCGCTTCTGCAATAGCTTCCGCATCGATGTAATCGTTCTTGTTGGTCTTCACGTAGGGCTTCACATACTTGGCCGGCATCAGCCTTGCATCATGTCCCTGTTCGCGCAGGGCCCGAGCCAGAAAGTGCGCTCCCCCGCAGGCTTCCATGCCGATCAATGACACATGCAGGTTCGCTGTGAAACGCAGAATCTGGTCGCGCGAACACTTCTTGCGCACCACGACTTCGCCGCACGCGTTAAGACCAACCAGGTGAAAGACTGTCTTGCCAAGATCGATGCCGATCGTGTGAATTTCCATGGGACGCCTCCTGTTCTCCCCTTATACCTCCGAGGAGGTTAAGGCGGCGGACCATGCCAGTAGTTACAAATGAAGCAACACAACGGCCTCCACAAAGAACCTTACAGGCTATCGCCGCGCGTCTCGCGTATCATCAGCAAGCCTACAAACGTCACCGCTGCCGAAGCTGTCAGGTAGTAACCCACGTACTGCAACCCATACCGTGTAGCGAGCCACGTCGCAATATACGGCGCCAACGAAGCGCCAAGAATGCCGGCCATGCTGAATGTGATGGAGCAGCCGGTGTAACGCACCGAAGTGGGAAACAGCTCGGACACGACCGTCCCCAGCGGGCCATAGGTCAGTCCCATCAGCGTCAGCCCCACAATCATCATGGCCAGCGCACCGCCCGTTCCCGCCGCAAACAACTTTGCCAGCACCAGCCCGAAAAGGCCAATCAGAATTGTCGCCCCGAACATGACCGGCCGCCGTCCGCGCTCTGCCAGCCACGCGGAGAAAGGGATCGCCGCCCCGAAGAACACAACGCCTGCCAGCTGGAAGATCAAGAAGGTGTCGCGATCGTAGTGCAGGGCTGTCGTCCCCCACGACAGCGCGAACACGATCATCAGATAGAACAAGACGAATGTCGCCAGGCACACCATGATGCCCGCGACAACCTCACGGAAATTCCGACGAAAAACGGTGAAGAAGGGCATACGCACGGGCTCTGCACGCTTCTGCGCCGCGGCAAACACCGGCGTCTCCGTAATGCTGAGCCGTACATAGAGCCCCAGCAGAACCAGCACCGCGCTCGCGAGAAACGGAAGCCGCCACCCGAACCTGAAAAACTGCTGATCCGTTAGAAATCGCGAGAGCAACAGAAACGTCCCGCCGGAAAGGAGAAACCCCACAGGGGCTCCGAGCTGAGGAAACATTCCATAGAGCGCGCGTTTCGATGGTGGCGCGTTCTCGACGGAGAGCAGCACGGCGCCGCCCCACTCTCCGCCGAGCCCGATGCCTTGCCCAAAGCGGCACAGCGCCAGCAGCAGCGGCGCCGCGAGTCCAATGGATTTGTAGGACGGCAAAACGCCGATGAGAAATGTGGAAAGCCCCATTGTCGTAAGCGCCACCACGAGCGTCTTCTTCCGTCCCTCCCTATCGCCGAAATGGCCAAAGAGCGCTCCACCAATGGGCCGCGCCAGAAATGCGATTCCAAAAGTGGCAAGCGATGCCAGCACCGACGTTGCCGGATCAGTGGCAGGGAAGAACAGCTTCGGGAAAACCAACACCGCCGCCGTCGCATAGATATAAAAATCGAAGAACTCGACGGCAGTGCCCACCAGGCTCGCGAAGAGAACTTGGCTGGGTGTATTGATTTTCTTGGGGGAAGATTGAATCCGGGACATGGGACATTTTATAGGAATGGCTGAGTGCGACGCCCGCCGCAGAGGTCTACAGCCACTGCCAATCTGTTCTCATCTATCCCACTTTAGTTTTCGAATCGAAGGTAAATTCATTGGGCTTTCGGACGCGTTCGATGGCCATCCTTGCTAAACTTGATGGCAAATTATGCTTAGAAGTCTAGTCGTTCTCATCTGGCTGGTTGCAGCCGGAGGCACAATCGCGCTTGCGGCTCCCGACCAATGGATCGAAGTGAGCAGCGGTCACTTCGTGGTACTGACCAACTCGAACGAGAAGCAAGCCCGTCATATTCTCGATCAGTTTGAGCGCATGCGCTGGGTCTTTCAGACGCTTTTCCCGAATGCAAATGCGGATCCATCCACGCCTATCCTGGTCTTCGGCGCAAAGAACAGCAAGACGTTTCAGTCAGTCGAACCTCAGGCTTACCTTGCAAAAGGTCAATTGACTCTCGCCGGGTACTTTCTCACCACGGAGGATAAAAATTACGTTCTCCTCCGGCTGGACGCTGAGCAGGAAAATCCCTTCGCGACCGTGTATCACGAGTACACGCACCTGCAATTCAGGCGCGCCCTGGATTGGATGCCTCTGTGGCTCAATGAAGGAATGGCAGAGTTCTTTCAGAACACCGAGTTTCGCGACAAGGATGTTCTTCTAGGCGAACCGAGCGTTGACGACATTCTCTATATGCGCCAGAACCAGCTCATTCCCTTGCCGGTGCTCTTCAAGGTCGATGCCAGTTCTCCCTACTATCACCAGGAGCAAAAAGGCTCCGTCTTTTACGCCGAGTCCTGGGCGCTGACTCACTATCTGATGATGACGGACCGCGCGAACAAGACGGACCATGTCACCGATTACATGAAACTCATGAGCCATCATGAGGATCCGGTGGTCGCCGCCGAAAAATCTTTTGGCGACCTGAAACAGCTCCAACAGGCGCTGCAATCCTACATTCAGTCGGCCCGGTACATGCAATTCATTCTTAAAAGCGCCGCGGCCCCCATTGACGAAGCATCCTTCGCCGTCAAACCGGTTACGCAGGTCGACGCGGTTGCTACGCGCGCAGAAATCCTTGCGATGGTGCAGCGGGAAAAGGAATCTCGCGATCTGATCGACGTAGTCTTGAAAGCCGATCCCAACAACGTGCAGGCGCGAGAAGCCATGGGCAACATTGCCTTCCATGCCGGGGACCACGAAGCCGCGCGCAAATGGTATGGCGAGGCAGTCAAGCTCGACTCAAAGAGCTACCTTGCCAACTACTACTTCGCTGCCCTTTCAATGGAAAGCGCCGCGCACGACCCAGCAATCGAGTCGAGCTTGCGCACAGCTATTCAGACTAATCCGAAATTCGCGCCTGCGTATGACAGGCTGGCCTCGCTCTATACGATGCAGCACGTGAAGCTCGACGAGGCTCTTTCCCTCGCTACGACCGCGGTTAAGTGGGATCCGGGCAATCTGTATTACCGCCTCGACGCCGCCAACGTTCTCAACGTGATGGGCCGTCTCTCCGAGGCCTCCGCGGTTTTGCAGGCCGCCGCCAAGCTGGCGCGCAATCCGAACGATCTCTCGATGGTGCAAATCCGGATTGCAGAGCTTCAGCAATTTCAGCAGGCACAAGCTCAGGCCGAGAAAGATCGTCGTGAGTTTGAAGCGCAACAGGCGCAGGTGAATGCGCAGCCCACCTCGCGAGTCGCCCCGGTAGCGGAAACGCCGAAGTATCCCGTCGATGCGAAAGGACCAAAGCATAGCTTTATCGGTGTCATGCATGGGGTCACGTGCAGCTATCCCACGGTGCTGGAATTCCGGGTGGAAAGCGCCAAGGAAGCGGTGAAACTCCACAGCAACGATTTTTCGAAAATCGAGCTTACGGCCATCGGGGTCAGCCCCAAAGGGCCAGTGAATCCCTGTAGCGACTTTGACGGCTTGAAAGCGCGCGTCCAATATGCCGAGACCACCGACAAGACCGTGGACGGACAGGTGTTTGCGGTCGAACTTCGGAAATAGGGACAGGTCTTCGTCGGTGGGGAGCAGAAGCGAACGATATGCCTTTCGCGATACTCCAATCGGTGATCGAAATGCAACTCAAAGAACATCTCTCACCTTCGGGATCCGCAGTGCTGCCTGCACGGTCGCCCAGCTCAACAGTGTCGTGGCGAGAAACACAAAAAGGAATTTAATGCTCGGGTGGATCGGTCGATCCAGAACCAGCCGCTGCAACCACAAGACGTAAATGTAATGCACGAGATACATCCCATAGGCGCAGCGGGTGAGGGAATTCATCCAGGCGCGCGATTTGATTTTAATGCCACGGAACAGCGCCAGAAAACCGAAGCAACTTGCCACGCAGCTCAGCACCCAGAGCAGCGCCCACACGACTCCATGTTCCAGAGGCGAGAGCTGATGCACCACTGACCACTGGGGAACAAACCACAGCGCGTTATAGGCCAGGACGCATCCGGCAATCCAATACGGCCAGCGCCGCGCTAACTTTCCGTCGGGTGCCAGGAGCCCGTCCGCAAATCGAGGCACGCCGACAAGAAACCCGAACGTGAACCAAAGAGAGTAAAGGGCGATGCGCGAAATCTGAATTGCAAAGGGAAAGCCGGTCCAGGCGCTGAACCCGTAGCGTGAAAGCAGCGGAAGGTACGCAGCCGCCGCGAGAACAAACATGACTAAAAAAGTCAGGACGGGCCGCTTTGGCAATCGCGTCATCAGCTGCCCAGCCTTCGGAATCCAGCGCTGAAGTGGCCACGCAATCAAAGCCAGCGCCACATCGAACAAGAACAGAGTCCAAATGAACCACGGTGGCCCCGCAACAAAGCCGCGCGCAGCGAGCCGCTTGTAAAAATCCAGAAATCCGTGGTTGTTTGCGGACAATTGCCACGACGCATAGTAAGCAATCGGCATCAGGATCACGAGTGCAAAGGCATAGGGATACCAAAGCCTCCGTCCCCGATCGCGCATGAACTTGACCGTGCCATACTTTTTGATCGCCGGATAAACAAAGAGCCCCGAGATGAAGAACATCAACGACATGAAGAACACGTCGTTGAAGTTCTCGGCATAGTCAAAGAATGCCCACCGCGTAACATCGACCACAGGAGCATTGGAGCGAAAGCTATCCTGCTTATCGAAGAATGCCCAGCTTGTATAAGCCAGGCAACTGTGATGAGCAAGCACCATCAGCGTCAGAGTGGTGCGGAGATAGTCGATGGAAAGATCGCGGCCGCGCGGGTTTTTCGTCCGGGCGAGATCCGGGCCCAACGGAGCGAACGTTACCATGCCGGCCTCAATTCAGATGGTGTACTGCCGGATTCATCGAGCAATTTACATATTACGTAATCGTTTTTTGCCCTCGACCGGCCATCTCAGTTCCGTCATGCGCGAACAGCGTTCATCGGCCGCACCATAGGTCACTCCGGTGCGGAGCTAAAGCAACTCGTTCTGCGCTCGAGCCAGGTCCTCGGGAATTCCAATGTCGATGAAGTAGCCAGACGCACGAAATGCGAGGGGGCGGAGCTGTTTTATGTGAGGCGCAAAGAAGTCTTTCTCCAGGGAGAAGGCGACGGGCAGACGATAGGGCGCGAAGAGATCCTGGTTCATGAGATAGACGCCGGCGCTGATCTTTCCGGGACCGGGCAGGCCTTTCTCGGCGAAGCCTACGACATGATCTTCCTCGATGAGAACGCGGCCGAATCGGGAGCAATCGGCCATCTCCGCAACAGCAAGCGATACGCTTGCCTCCCGAGCCACGTGGCGAGAGAGCATTGCATCGAAATCCAGGTCAACCAGGGTATCGCCGTTGAGAACGAACACGGGCGAGCTGTGTCCGAGGCGCAGCGCCCGCAGCGTCGCTCCGCCTGTGCCGAGCGGCTCTTCTTCGCCTGCATACTTGAGCTCGACTCCTTCAAATAGCGAGCCAAAATGCTCGCGGATCATGCCGTGCAGATAGCCCACGGAGAGAATGACCCGCGTGAAGCCACTCTGTTTCAGGCGGAGTAGAAGCAGTTCGAGGAACGGTTGGTTTCCAACTGGCGCCAAGGCCTTCGGCACATCCCGGATCACGGAGGCCAGGCGTGTGCCCCGACCGCCGGCAAGAACAATGGCTTCCATAGTCAATCCCTAGTCCATGCGTCCGATTCTGTGCGCTCGATGCGATTCACCGGATCCTCCAGGACTCCGCGCCGGTTCCGGTAAAGTGACATCCGACCACGGTTCCCTCCCTGGCAGCCGTCAAGGCCTCGACGACGCGGTGCTTGTTTTTGATGTCGACCAGGAACATCATGAATCCGCCGCCGCCGGCGCCGGATACTTTGCCGCAGTACGCCCCCGCGGCCTTTGCTGCGTCGTAGAAGTGCTCAATGCGGTCGTTTGAGATGCTCGCAGCCATCTCTTTCTTGGTTTGCCACGCAGACTCCATCACCAACCCCAGGCGCCGAATATCGCCGCGCAACAGGCACTCTTTCATCTGGATTGCGTCCTGTTTTGCGCGATGCATGGCGTCAAGTGCTTTGCGATTTCCGTTTTCCACGTTGCGCGATTGCTCGGCAATGATCGCCGCGGAATCGCGCGATTTGCCTGTATAAAACAAAATCAGCGAACTCTCTAATTCCGAGACAATCCAGTCTTTCACGCGCAGCGGATTGACCAGGACGTTGTTTTCCCGATTGAATTCCATGAAATTGAATCCGCCAAAAGCCGCGGCGTACTGGTCCTGACGTCCGCCACTAAGACCAAGATCGCAACGCTCGATCTGCCAGGCGAGCGAGGCCGTGTCATATTCGCCCAGCGGCAGACTCAGGAACTCGCTAAACGCCTGCACCATGACCACGACCAAAGTGGACGAGGAACCCAGGCCTGAGCCTGGAGGCGCATCGGTGCTGGTGGTCAGGGTCACAGCGAGAGGCTTTCCGTCGTTAAACTGGGCAACAACCCGGTTGTACACTCCGCTATGCAGCGCAAGCACTCCATCGACAGGCACCGAGGCAGACAAGTCGTAAACGGCAGTTTCGCCGACATCGGCGGCGACGAAATGGATTTTGTCATCCGGCGCCGGCTCGATCGTGCAGTAGGCATAGAGGTCAATCGTGGCGTTGAGAACAGCGCCGCCAAACAGATCGCAGAACGGCGCGACATCCGTGCCACCACCGGCGAAGCCGAGCCGTAAAGGCGCACGAGCACGGATCAACATGAACGAACCTCCTGGTGCACTACGGTGAGTCTATAAGAGCCGGCAACCGTGCTGGCGCTGAAAGGCCCTAGTTCAGGACTGCCGATTCTGGCGATTCGTGGGATTTTTCCTGGTCACGAGTCCCCGAATTTGGTTGGCTGCGATAATCCACGGAACCAGCACCGAGAAAAGAAACCGGGCCGGAATGGCACGTGGCGCGGCCCGGCAGAGCAAGGGAAAGTCATAATGAAACGCGTTCCAGCATTGCATTGCGAGGACCAGCAGGAGCGGGAGGTAAGTCCAGGGCAGGCTGCCGATGGCCAGGACATGCACGGCGCAGCGCGCGGCATTGCGAAACAGCCGTGGCCAACGCACACCAAGGATCCCGTCGCTGACGGCGTAGCGGGCAAGCTGCTTGCACGCCGATAGGAAAGAATTTTGCGGCCGATACAATGCCTTCGCTCGTTGCGGGAACGCCGGCGATGCAACCCGCCGCGCCTCCAGGTCAAACAATGTGTCTTCGCCAAAGAACACCGTCTCGGGGAATCCGCCCAGCCGCCGCCACAAATCTTTCGTAAACGCCATGGAGCGCGCCGAGCAGGATTTGGTCAGCGCTGCCTCATCGAGCTTCACTCCGAAGAACGGAGCCGAGGCCACGTCCCACGCGGTCGGGTCGTTCATGTCCAAAGACGCCCCGCCCAGCGCATATTCCGCTTGGCCGCTCCGCAACGGTGCAGTGAGTTCCGCGAGCCAATTCGCCGCATAGGTGCAGCCCGCATCTGCGCAGGCAATCATTTCAGAATGCGCGGCTGTAATCGCTACGTTGCGGCCTTTCGAAATCGGTCCGGGCGTGAATTTCAAACTGCAGGTTTCGTCTCGAATTGCGCGCAATGCTGGCTGATGCGCTGCAGCCTCGCGGAGCCACTCCCACGTGCCATCGGTCGAACCGCCATCGACGACGATGACCTCAGCCGCTGGTGGGATTTGCAGCATGAGGCTGTCGACGAGCCTTGGAATGTTCTCCACTTCGTTGAGAACGGTGGCAATCACACTGACAGCCTGCATGGCGGAAGTATAGCTTCATGCCACTTCAGCTGAATCTTGCGGCTCTGCTTAGAATTTATACGTAACGCCAACCGAGGCGCGAGCATTAAAGTGCCGATGCGGCGAGTCGCCGGGCTGATATGGAGTCAAAGTGAACGATGAGCCGATGTCGTCGCCATACGCGCGCAGCCCCAGGTGATCGGTGAGTTTGTAGTCGAGGCCCACGCCGATGCCACCGGCAAATGACTCACCGGGCTTGATTGAAACTCCCCCGGTGTGCGCGGCGCCGATCAGTCCATGAACAAAAATGCTCGACCGCTCATAAAGCGCTGCGTGGAAGACCGGCCCCGCCAGGTACTGATCGACGGACGCGGCTTGCGGGTTCGCTTCTGTGACCGTCCAGGCATAGTGACCGCCTTCGAGGGTAGCGCCAAAATACTTGCCCCAATCGCGCGTCAACGACAGGCTCACTCCCTGCAAACCGCTGTTCGACTGGTTCACCTGGTTCAAGCTGGTGTAACCCCATCCGACAAAGGCCTCGTATTTATATTCGGGTCCGGTTCTCTCGCTGGGTGCTTTTTCGGGGGCGATCTGGCAGTTGGCCGCCAGTGGCATAAGCCCAGCCGCAGACGCGGCCAAAATCCAAAACAGTAGCTTCCTCGTCAATGTCAGATTCTCCTCGGTCCCTCGGCGGCGCCACTTGATTGCGCAATTCAAGCTTCTCTGTGCGCGGGCGCCGTAACTTGAATCCGGTACGTCCATAGACTATCGTTTCCCCCCCCGTTCTACGAAGCGGACCGACGAAGCCCGATCAACGCGGTTGCACCACCACAGGGCCTGCAAGATGCACAAGGTCTTCGGAGCTGTCATTCACTGTGACGGCTGTGCCGCCCGGAAGATAGCGCGCCAGCACTCCAGGCTGCATCCAGTCTAGTTCCCAGCCGTCTTCAATCGCGACAATCGTGTACTGGCCGGGAACGACATTGCGCAGGGAAAAACTTCCATCCGAGTCCGATTGATCGCGCCGCGCGAGCGCCTCAAGATTGCCCGCATGCTTGGGGACCAGGACGATCATCGCTCCGGCGAAGCCTTTGCTGTCCTTGCGCGCAAACCCGTCGATGCGCGCTGTTTCTTCCCCCAAAATCACCACCAGATTGATCGGTTGGTCGCGCACTGTGAATTCATTTCCAGAATGCGCTGTGCTGCCGCTTTGGAGGGCCAGTGCGGGCACCACTCCGCTTGCGCCCATTGCCATCACTGCCCAGGATCCCGGTACCACTGCGTTGAATTGGAATTGGCCATTGTGCGCATGGGCAATCAGCTTCGTGTGGCTCTCCGTACCTTCCTGGGGTTGGAGAATAAGAGGAATTTCCTCCGGCGGCATTCCTCCGCCTGACATCCTCAGGGCGCCCGTCACGGGTACCGCCGCGCTTTCCGAGTCAAGATCGACCTGCCCGCTTGCGGTCGCGTCCAACTCTGCGATGTGGGGCGGATTGCCCAGCGCCAGCTCGTAATGACCGGGCGCAACACCGTTCAGCTCTTTGACGCCGGGATGCGCGCTGTCCGTAGTGAACATGACTTCCGCGGGAATCGGCGTTCCGAAGATCGACTGCCTCAGCATTACCGGGGTGAATTGATTCCTGTCCTGCTGATCACGAGGCGGTGGTACGACAAAGTGCAACGAAGGAACTGCGTGCAGATTGATGTCGGCTTCCTCGCGGCCTCCCTTGGCCAATGAAATCGCCGTTGCGGACGTTTCGTCCGTGGTTGAATCGAAGTAGGTGATCGGGTATGCCACATCGAGTTGGGCGGCGGCATCGATCGCTCCGTTGCCTGGTGAGTTCCCACCCGCTCTGTGCATCGCCATCGCATACCAGGGCTGCGCTGCCACGGCTACGAAGTAATCGCCATCGGCCAGGTTGCCGAACTCATACGCTCCGGTATCGTCTGTGGTTGCCGAGTCCAATTGCAGGAAACGGTCGCCCTGCGTGGGATGGCGCGGCTTCTCAAAGAGCATTACGCGTGCGCCTTCGACCGGGTCCCCGCCGTCTCCGGACACAACTCCGTGCAGCACAGCGCCAGGTACAAGAAAAAAGATCAGGTGGGTTGTGTCCTGGTCCGGCCCCGTGACGATTGCGGTGTTGTATCCTTCGTGGTCGTCGTAGAGCGCGGTTCGAAAGCCGCGCTTCGACGCGCTCAATGGATATTTCGCCGCAGACAGACCCTCAAGAACGAAGTGACCCTGCGCATCCGACACCACGGATGCGATGGAGCGGTTGTCGTCTCGCCCAAGCGCGGAAACAACTGCCCGCTGTATCGGTTCGCCTGTGGCAACATTGACCACGGTTCCGGCAATGCGATAACTGCCGGCAATCGGTGTGGCCGCCGGCTTGTTCTGCGCAATTACGGGGACGCACACGACGGCGATTGCAAGCGCGATCTGAAGCAGGCGCATCAGCACCGGGCGCATCAGGTCTCGCCGGAGAGAGCCATGCCTGCTGGTCCGCAAATCCGTCCAGATTCGCATCACCGGGTCGGTACCTCGAGAACCAGGTTCGCATTTGCCAATGGGGCCAGATCGATGGCTTGCCCCGCAGTCGACAGGGCATCCATTGCTGCACGATCGTGATACGCGAGCGCGATCGGCTTATCGAAGACGAAAACGTGGTAGCTGCCCGGTGTCAGGCCTTGCAACGTGATTGTGCCTCCGTTCGAGGAGCGCAGTGTCTGCGGAATCACGTCTTCTGTCGAGTCGAAGTCGGGCACCACATACACCGTATACGAGGGCTCTTCTCCTGTGCCTGATCCTGCTGCAGTCGCCGGCAGCGTTAGCGTCAGCCTTGCGCAGTCATCGCGAAGATTGAGCGTCACCGGCGCCGATGAACCTGAAATTCCCAGCGTCAGCGGTTCTCGTCCCAGATTTGTACCACCCGCGGTGAGAGAGTCCGCGCAAACGTGCTTGTCCGGCAGATTCGTATGCACCCAGTAGGTCCCCGGCTGCGCAAACGAAGTGTTCAGCGGGCCTGCATAAGAGCCAACAGCGAAGGTGCTCATCATGCCGTCGCCGATCCATCCGCCCGTCTGGCTCAGAGTGAGAAACACCTGGTCCCCGCCGTCAAGGTTCGGGCTCGGACCATTCGTTTGCGAGTTCGTCCGAATCAGATTCACCTGAACCGGGTTGCTCTGCGCGTTTGCCAGCGCAATCCGCAAATTCGTCACGGCATGTCCGGCAACCGAGAACTCTACAGCACCGGTGTAGTGACCTTCGTCCCGGAAAGTGGTTGCGTTGCCTCCACGCCGCATAACCATGGTCGGCCGTCCTGCCGTCACGACGAATTCGTAGTTCCCGTCCGGCAAAAGCGCCTGCACCGTATGCGTCGCCTGATCGTATTGCGCCACGTAGGGAAGCTGATGTCCCTGGCTATCCGTCACTACTGCGGAGAAGGTTGTGCCTCCTGGCCGGTCGGGCGTGAATTCCTGGCCCGCCCCGATCCCCGGAAGAGACGCTGTTGCTGTCACGACATGGAATGGCTCGAGCGTGAGCGACAGGTTGGCTTCCGCCTGTTCGCCGCCATGCAGATGGATCTTTGCCGCACCGGCCAGGTCGCGCGCGTCCGGATAAAACTGGCTCGCGTATCCGCTGCGTTCAAGGTTGTGTGCGTTGCGCGGATCGATCAGAGTGCCATACGGTTCGTTGTCCATCGCCGGGGCGCTGTACACCACATAGGTCCCATCGGCGAGCCCGCCGAATCGATAGGCGCCGTCTGCATTAGTCCTTGTTGTCGCCGCTCCCGGCAAGACCAACTGCCAGACCAACCGTCCGTTCTCGACGGATTGCTTCAGCAAAGTAATCTCGATTCCTTGCGATCCATCGCCCGTCGATAGCTGAACCTGCCCGCGAATCGAGTTGGCGGGCGCCATTCTGAATGTCACATCGGGCATCTCCGCGGCAACAATCACTGTGTGCGCAAACCCGCGTGCATCCGTCCCTGCTGCGGCCGAGGCCTCAGCCGTTTCATCCAGAAATCCAGGCTTGTTGATTTCAAACAGTTGCGGTCCGGTCGGAATGTCCGCGAGTTCATAGCGCCCCTCGCCATCGGTCAACGTGCCTGCGCTTCGGTCGCTTGTCAGCCGAACCAGCGCGCGCGGCAACGGCTCGCCAGAGACCGCATTCAACACCACGCCATGCACACTGACTCGCGCACTGGGAGTTGCTGTGCCTTGATCCCCTGGTGACATCGGCTGCTGCGCCTGCAACAGAGCGGGGAAAAGCAGGAGAAACGACAATGATCGCGCGAACAGTCCGAGCTGCTGTCCGCGCCAACCCACGGCCGGAGAGACCCGGCTTCGGCGCCGTTGAATGAGTCGAAGGCCCACCCTCTATTTTGACGCGTGCGGCAGGGAAGGGAATCCGGCCTGCCAGACAAATTCCATTCCTTCGGTACTCTCAGGCCCGATCCAGATACCAGGGAATATTGATGACGATGATGCGGCGGTTGCCGCGCAACAGCAGAATCACTTTCAGCAAATCGGCGCGGCGGTTGTGCAGCACGCTCTCCCACCAGTGGCGCACCACCAGCTCCGGTACCAGCACGCAGACCTTGTGATACTCCGTCTCTTTCTCTACGCCCAGTACGTACTCCACGACCGGCTGCAAGACATAGCGGTAGGGCGACACCAGCGTAATCAGCTTGGGGACACACTTTCCGGCGGTGCGCAACGGGGCCGCAATCTTTTCTTCCCACTCTTGGCAGAATTGATCCGTCTCTTCGGTGATCTGCACGTGGACACAGCGAATGTCGTCCGACATCGATAATGCGAATGACAAAGCCTTCTCCGAGATGCGGCTCCAGCGATCAATCGGCACCACGACCACCGGCTTCGTCACTTCCGCCGCAACGATGGGCCGATCAAGATCGGTTTCCCGCGCGACGCGAAGATAGTGCTTGTTTACCATTCGCATGGCGACAATCATGAGAGCAACCAGCAACGCCGTGATCCACGCGCCTTCAACGAACTTGGCCACCAGCACCACCAGCGTCGTGATGCCGGTCGCAAACGCGCCCAGGCCGTTCATCGCCATGCGAAATGGTGCGCCGCCCTGGCGCTTCCAGTGCATTACCATG
>PLKY01000178.1 GCA_003140785.1 Acidobacteriaceae bacterium
GTTCATGAATAATGCAGGCTAGAGGTCTTGAAGTGAAGAACTTGTTGTAAAAGAGTCAAGTTTTTAAGCCGCCAATTTGGCTTTGTCGCCCCATGCCTTTATTTCGTGATCGAGTTTATCGAAGCAGCGGCGGAGGGTGGCGTTTGGGGCGGAGAGTTGGGGCAGGATGTTGCCGAGCCCTGGGCGGAGGATGGCGCGTAGGTACGAGTGAAGAACCATCCGCTGCGCAGACCAAGGCCAGTCAACCGGTAGCGGTGGCTATTGGGGATTCGTTCGATCATTCCGTGGAGGCGCAAGCGGCGGAGTTGGTAAGTCATCTGGCCTTGGGTCAGTTCCGCCGGTTGTTGACCGAGCAAAGGTGCCAGTTGCTCGCGGAGATTGCGGTTGGAAAAGCCGGTGGGGAGCAGTTGGAACAACAACAGCGCGCTCCACAACGCCTGGACTTGCGGGTCGGCGAAGCGAAGAGCGGAGANNGCGATTCGATGTGAATGGGACGGTTTACTTTCTGGAAAGCCTCTTCGGAGAGCAGGCAGTCATGGCTGATTTGTTCGACATAGAGCAAGCGGCGGTTGGCCTGAAAGCCAATGTTGCGTAGAGCGGGCAAGTTGCGCAAACTCTTGCCGATATAGAAATCGCGTGTGTTGTTGATGGTGGTTTCGGTGCGCAAGGCGCGGCCTTCTTTGTGATACTGTTTGATGCGCGTTCCTTTGTAGTCGATATGCAACGAAGGAATCACCCCGTCGGTGATCACGCGCGTGCGAAACGGTCCCGGTGTGCCTGGGGTGACCCAACGGTCGAAGATCAGTTGAACCTGTTTGGGCCGGCCGACGTCGAGATTCTCCCGAAACACTTCTTCGAAGAAAATCCGTCCGTTGACCGGGCAGTCGAGCACCTGGGTCAGGGAGAGTTCGATTCGCAGAATCGAGAGTTGATACCGGTATCCCGCTTGCCGGTCCCTGGCGGCGAAGGGATGCGGCAGGCACCGCAACCATTTACGCAAGAGCGCTTCGATCTTCTCCGCGGAGAGCCCATCACAGATGGCTTGGAGCCGCTTGGGAACTGCACAGGAGAGGACGCCGTTGTCGAAAGCCTGGAACTGGATTGCCTTATTCTTCATTTGCTGCTTGGCGTACTCATGCCCATTCAGGCAAAGCTTGGCGTTGTACGGAAAGTAAGAGCAGAACTTCAGAAAGAACGGCCCGAAGTCCCGATCGAGACCGTAGAAGTAGTAGTGGTTTACCAAGGCGGTCGATTTTACGATCCATGCGTAGCTCTTATGGGTTCGCGGATTATGCCGTTTCTCGGTGCGGTAGACGCGACACTTCTCCTGCGCTTTGCCCACGAAGATGATTCCTTCGTTTCCAGTAAAAGCGGCACGGCGCTCATTGGCGATATCGTCTTTACGCTGCCCCTTCTCGAAGGTGATCATCGGGATGTTGTTATCTCGAACAAAGCGCTCAATCGATTCAATGAAGCGTCGGGTGATGGGTTCGACCATCGCCGTCGAGGCGACCGGATGCCCGCGGTGGATGCGGATGAACTTCAGAACCCCTTCCACCGCTTGCAAGACCGGCACGTAGACGTTGAGGTACATTCAGCGATCCCTTCCAACTCAAGTACCACATGCTTACGCAGTACGTCCGCCACGCTTTGTCCTCTTCCAGGATTCAACTTCTCAGTCGGTTTGCCACGCATGGCTCCGTTATAAACTACGCTTCAGCTAAATTGCGGAATCGCATGCTGGTCTGAGGCGAAGCCTCGCTGGTTTTATGTTTAAATCTTTCAGCGTTGCTGCACCTTGGGAAAGGAATGCGGGACGATTCCGATGCCTTCTTTGACCGCAATGATCTGATCCACTGGAACGTTGATCAGTTTATCGACTTGTCCGCTTGGCCAGTTCACCACCAGTGAATCTATCTTCGTTCGTTTCCCGAGCCCGAAGTGAATTCTTGGATCACTGGCCGACATGTAGCTCGTTCCGCCTTTCGACTGCTCGACGTGCACGAGACCACCGGCAGTCAACTTCAGCGAAGATCCAATGCCATCACGGTTGGACTTTGTGCCGATCAAGAGCACTTCGAGCCAATGATTCGCGGTTCCTCCGTCGTTTCGCAAGAGTTCAGGGGAATCTCCACGGCAATTGACGGCTAGCCCGACTGCCCCGTCATTGAAAAAATCCGCGGTTGCCAGGCCACGTCCCGCGACTGGACGAACGAAGTCCGGACCGAGCGAGTCAGATGACTTTTCGAAATGACCGTTTCCAAGGTTATGAAACATGAGCAGCGGTTCCTTGTACGACACTTCGCTGTGGTAGAGGTGGACATTGTCGACCATCGCGCCATTTGCTTGCACTATGTCAGGCCATCCATCATTGTCGTAGTCGATGAATTTTGCCGCGACTCCGCTGAGCGTAATCGCCTTGTTTCCGATTCCGGAACTATAAGTGACATCTGTAAAAGTGCCATCGCCATTGTTGTGATAGAGACGGTTCAGTTCAAAGTCGAGGTGTGTAATATACACGTCGAGCAATCCGTCCCCGTCCACGTCCGCAGCGTCAATTCCCATGCCCGCTTCGTATCGGCCATCCTCGCTCGCGGCCAAACCAGAGATCAGGGAGATATCGGTGAATGTGCCGTCCCGGTTGTTTTGAAAAAGAAAATTAGGCCAAGTATCGTTGGCGATGGCAATGTCAGGCCATCCATCATTGTTGAAGTCGGCAAGGACTACTCCCATTCCTTTCGATTCTGGAATGCCCACGCCTGACTTTTCGCTCACATCGGTAAAGGTCCCGTCGTGATTGTTGCGGTAAAGTTTGGTCTTTTGTCCTCGATAATTGTTTGGATTGCAATAAGACCTGTAACCTGGAGCACGCTCGCCGCACCACAGATTGTTCTCAGGCAACCAATCAAGATAGTTCGTAACAACCAGGTCGAGCCAGCCATCTTTGTCAAAATCGAACCACCCCGCACTTGTCGACCATGCACCTTCATCGGCAACACCTGCCTTAGCGGTCACATCAGTAAACGTCCCGTCCCCGTTATTGTGGTAGAGAATTGCTCTACCATAGCCCGTCACATACATATCGGGAAAGCCATCATTGTCGTAGTCTGCGACCGCAACCCCCTGTCCGTAGTGCCCTTCGCCACCGACGTGTGCCTTCTCGGTAACGTCGGTGAATGTGCCATCGCCATTATTGCGATAAAGCGCCGAATGCAGCGGTTTCGAGGGTTTGTATGCGGGTGTGGCACCTGACTGGACAAAATAAAGATCCATCAGCCCGTCTTGATCGTAGTCGATCCAACCAACTCCGGTACCCATCGTCTCGAGATAGTATTTTTCGTCCGTTTCAGTTGAGTCTTGAACGAATGTGATACCGGCCGATTTTCTAATGTCAGTGAATCTGACTGAGATCGGAGTGTCTTTGGCTTTTGAAGGCTGTTGCGCAGCGTTGAGAAAGTGCTGACTGTAATTACAAGAGAAAGCTATGAGCAAGATCGAGCTACCGTGACAGAATTGACGGAATAACCTGCAATAATTTCGAACGACAAGAGCCTGTAGGCGAAGTAAACTGAGGGGCCATGGGGAACTCCAGGGGGTCATAGAGTTTTATCGGCTAGGGCGAGTGCGAATTGAAGAAACTGTGACTTACTGGTCGCATTCAGGGATTCCTCGCTGTCTGAAGGAGTTTCTGAGGCGTGGTCCAGGACTTGTTCAATTCTTTCGATATCAATGCCGGCGCTCACGCTGCTGCTTTTCAAACGGACCAAAACGGCGCGGGCTTTCGTGATCTGGCCTATTTGAAAATACAGAACGCCAAGTGTCGAGTAACCGCCAGACCATTGGGGAAGTAAGTCGATCGCATGCTCAAGCTGGCGTGTAGCCTCCGCAGTATTACCTTGCATCGCAGCAGTCACACCCAATCCCCAATATAGTTTGCCTGATCCGGGAATCCGCTTTTGACCGATGAGAAGTGTCTGCTGCGCATCGGCAATGTTCCCTTGGCGCAAATCGAGGAGCGCAAGAGACAAATAGCCCTGATCGTTGTCCGGGTTTCGGTCGATCGAGGACTGAAACGCTTGAGCGGCAGCTGTGCTATTTCCAAGGTGCGCATAAATATCTCCGAGCAAAGAGAGGTAAGCATTGTCTGACTGCCCTTGCGGCGAAATCTTCTGCACGGAGTCAAAGGCTTCTCGATATCGGTGCATCTGGAAGTAGGTATTCGCCAGATCAAACCTGACATCATCGGAAGTCGGGTTGTCCCGGAGCGCCTCCTCAAAGTGCTGGATCGCATCGTCGTACAAGCGATAGCGTGCAAGCAAGACACCGGATCCAGCCAAAGCTCGAAAATCTCCACGGCTCAGCTGATCAAATTGCGTGATTGTGCTTCTGCCTTTCTCGACATCGCCCGCTTTGAGATAGGCTTCCGCAAGTAGATATAGACTTTTAGTCTGATCAGGATGCCTCTTGACTTCATTGATTAGCTCGGTCATATCCAACTCATCGCGTGCGCCGGGTGCGAGCTTCGAGCGGTGATCGAGATAATCGAAAAGATGCTGATAGGGAAGAGGGCCAGCCGGCGCATTCTTGGAAAGGGTCTTAAAGGTGTCCAAGTCCCGATCTGCCGCGGCGGTTTCGTGAAGGCTTCGTTCAACCAAGGCCAGCTTGTAATATCCGGTCGCGGGATCGCGACCAACGCGGATATATTCCTTCAGGAACTCCTCAGCTTCCGGAAACTTCCTGGCCGCGATCCGCATGTTGGCTAATCCCAAAAGCGCATCGGGATATTTTGGATCGGCGCGAAGAGTTTCATGGAAAAATGCTTCCGCGTCTGGGGCGTTACCCTGCGATTGCGCAATCAATCCCAAGTTATAAAGGCAGGAAACGTTGTGGGGATCCAATTGAAGCCCCTGCCGAAAATATCGTCTTGCCTCGTCAAATCGCCCGAGGTTCAGATACGTGATTCCGAGGAAAGAATAGGACCGCGCCGAATTCTCGACCGCGAGAAGCTTTTTGAACTGCTCGATGGCCTTGTCCGCTCTACCTGCCATAAAGTAGCTCTCGCCTAGTGCTGCAATGAGATCGGTGCGCTGAGGCGCGACTTTGATGCCTTCTTCGAGAAGCGGTATCGCATCTTCGAAATAGTCCTCCGACATACTAATCTTCGCCATCAAGAGGATGACGTCGGGGTTATCAGGCCCAATGCGGTGCGCACGAATTAAAAGGTCCAATGCATCGAGCGGCCGCGACTCATCCACGTAGGCCTGGGCCAAGAGATGCATTGCATCCACTGAGTCTGGATTCAAGTTCAACGCGCGATTGAGCGTTGACTCGGCCTTCGCAAACTGGCCGTCGCGAAGGAGGACCTGGCTCAGGTTATAAACGATTTCGAAAGTGTCTGGTTGGAGCGTGTCCGCTCGTTCTAGATCGAGTTGCGCTTCTTTGTATTGCTTTTCGGATGCTAGTAGCACGCCGAGAGAAAACTGGACCTTCACGTCATTGCTGCTCGACGCTGCAAGTAATGATGCTAAATGGACTCCCTCAGCCATGCGCTTGTTCTGAAAATAGGCGCGGACGAGATTGAAACGAGTCGGCAGATTCGTCGGGGTAACGCGCTCAAAATGTGGAATCGCTGCTGCTGATTCACCTTTGGACATGAGTAGAACGCCAAGGTTGTAATTGGCGTCCGAGTTCGCCGGATTAATGCGCAGGACGGCGCGGAATTCTCTCTCTGCCAAATCAAACTGCCTGAGAGCGACATAGACGTTGCCGAGGTTGTTATGGGTTTTTATCGAACTGGGAGATAGCTTGAGGGCTCGCTGAAATGCCTCGATGGCGCTTGGGTAGTCTTGTTGATCCGTTTCGATAATTCCGAGAAGGTTGTGGCCTTCGACGCTTGAAGGGTATGACTGCAGTCCTTGCTCTGTTGCGGTTTTTGCCTCATGGAGGCGACCTTGCTGAACGAGCGCTTCGGCTTCCTGAAAGTTCTTAGAGGAATTCGATTCTTTTTGTTGTGCCAGACACGCAGGAATATGAAGCAGAACTGCGCACAAGACGAGGATTTTGCCCACGTTCGGATGTGCGATGGAAGATTTACACCTGGTCTGAGACACTGCGCGACAACTCATTCTTTCACCATACCTTGAAGGGCTCGACAAGGCGCTCATTGTAGCATTTCGAGTGCTTGCTTAGCGCTATTGTTGTCGGGCTGCACACGCAGCAAGTCGAGCAGAATCTCTCTCGCTTTTTCCCTCTCGTTCTGGATCGCGTAAAGGCGGGCGAGGTTGAGATAAGACTGATCGAAGCTGGGCGCAACGCGAATCCCCGTTTTGAATCGATCTTCCGCCTGCGCATATTGCTGACCTCGGACAAACAACACGCCGAGATTATTCAATGCTTCCGGGTAAACCGGACGCAAGGCGAGTGCCCGCTGCAGATAATCTGTAGCACGATCCAACCGCCCTTGTTGTGCAAAGAGCATGCCGAGACTGTAGTTGACTTCAGGATCGTCGGGTTGAATTTGGATTGCGCGATTGAGGCAATCCTCAGCTTTTTCAAATGAATGCTGGCGACGGTAGACATTACCCAGGTTCAGCAGTGCGATCCCGAATCCCGGCTTCAATTCGAGCGATTTTTGAAAGTCTCGGATAGCCTCGTCAAGCTGTTCGTGCTGGGCGGCCATCGTGCCAAGGTTGTTCCAAGCCTCTGGATAGTTTGGCCGCAGCTGCAAGGTCATCTCGAGATAGCTGCGCGCTTGTTGAAAGTCGTTTCTCTTCAGGCTAAGAGTACCGAGATTGTAGTAGGCATCGGCTTCATTGGGTTTTACTTCGATGACCTGTCGAAATGATTCAGCTGCCTGGTCAAGGTAGCCGTGTTGATACATCGCGACGCCGTACGTAAAATCGTTTCGCTGGAAGCTGTCTTGTACCAGTTGGCCTTTAAAGGGAAGCGCTTTCTGCATTCGATCGTTCGCGTTTTTCGGAATCGACCGGATGTCTTGGAAGAGACTCGCAGGCGCGACCGTCCCCTGGTAGACCTTTACGATCATGCCGTCGCTATCGAGCAAGAACGATAGTGGAATCGGGAGATCGCGACGACGATCGAATAGATAGCGATAGACGATGTTGTAAACCCCCGCAACTTCATCGTTCGCAAACAAGACAGGAAATGGAAGGCGCTGTTCTGTGGCAAAGGAGCGGGCCGCTGCAGAATCAATAGTCGTGTCCACATTCAGAGCTACGATATTCAGACTGCCGGAAGCCATTGCGGGCTTGCGATCCCGCAGGAGCCTGAGCAAATCCAAGCTCGAAGGAGAGGAGGTTGCCCAAAAACTGAGAAGTGTTGGGATTCCTTTGAAGGAGTTGAGATCGCGCATCACGCCGGAAAGATCCGGCAACGAGAAACTCGGCACCTTTAAGGGCTGGAGGAGCCAGGTTTCCGGCTCCGAAGGCAGAGGTTCGATTTTGGGTGTTGGGCTCGACTTCAAGAACGTGGTATTGGACACGAATTGCCTGGCGTTGAACGAGCCCAAGCCTTCTTCGACTTCGATGAAATGGTTTGCGGGTAAGTTCTCGAACGCCTGAGAGAGCCCATTTGGCCAGCGAATCTTTGCGCGAATCGGCTGGTCGGGATTTCCAACTCCGAAGAAGAGTGCCTTGGAATGCTGGGAGAGAAATCCAGACCCGGCCTGAAGATACTTGGTTTGGCGAAGCATTCCGGCCTCAACTGTGATGGACGCACCGATTGCGTCTCGATTGCTTTTGACACCTTTCAGCCGGAATGAAATTGAATGACCAATCCCTTGAATCGAATTGTGAAGAATGCGCAATTGCGGTGCGTTGCGGTTCTTAAGAATGACTTCCAATCTTCCATCGTGGTCAATGTCTGCGAGCGCGAATGAGCGACTGTCTTCGGGGAAGTCCAATCCTGTAGGGCCGGAAACTTCGGAGAAGGTGCCATCCTGGTTGTTCACGAACATCACGTTTCGCGCGTATCCATGCCAGGTACGATCCGATCGAACCAATTCATTGATCGCATTCCAACCGCGTTCGTACGCCGAAGCAGGAGTGGCGTCTTCTGATGATTTGGCGACAACCTGCCGCCAGAAAAAGCTCGCGAGATCATCTCGCTCGACGCCGGATAAGTACCCATTTGCGACGTAGAGGTCTGCGAAACCGTCATGATCGAAATCCCAAAAGTCAGATGACCAGGACCAGCGACCCATCTCGACCCCGGCTTCTCGTCCGACGTTTAGAAATGTTCCATCACCTTGATTGCGGTAGAGTGCATTGCCGCGTGCGTGCCGCTGGTAGAGGCCGCGGATGTGCTCTGGCGCATTTTGATGAAACTGCTTTTGCCCTGAAACCCTTTGGCCAGCTGCCTCCCACATGCTGGGGACGTAGACATCCTGATGCCCGTCGTTATCGAAGTCGGCCCATGAGCAGCCCATCCCGGCGCCGACACCTTCGACGTGCGCCTGTTCCGAAGCAACGGTAAACGTTCCGTCGCCATTGTTGCGGTAAAGCTGAGAGTTTCCGAAATCATTGGCTACAAAAAGGTCGGGCAATCCGTTGCCATTGGAATCGCCCCAGGCGCACGAGAAGCTATATCGATCGTTATCGACGTTCAGGCCTGTCGCTTCGGTTGTCTCCGTAAAGCTCCCGTCTCCGTTGTTGTGAAAGAGACAATTCGGCGGACCGTTACGCGCATCGTAATAGGGGATGGGGTAGTGGTATTGGTCGAGACCCAGATAGTACATGTAGGTGCAGAGGTAGATATCGAGATGACCGTCTCGGTCATAGTCCGCCAATGCTGCGTGCGTGAAGGTCCCTTGAGATTCGCGAGCAAACTTGAAGGCATCTCGCTTTAAGGAGAAGGTCCCATTGCCCTGGTTGCGGAAAAGCAAAGGGCCAGTTCCACAAACAACGAGCAAGTCTTGCAGGCCGCGGTTCCCGAAGTCCGCGAAGAGAGCGCAGGCTGTGCTGTCGAGGACACCCACGCCGGTTTTTTCCGTTACATCTTCGAATGTGCCATCACCCCGATTGCGGTAGAGGCGATTGGGCAATCCCGCCAGTTGGCAAACATAGATATCATCGAAGCCGTCGTTATCGAAATCTCCAACCGCAACGCCATTATTGGCGTATACGTCTACGCCGATCGCGCCGTCGAGAACCGTTCGCCAGTAGTCGGCTCCACGCAGCATTTGTTTCGCATAGGAGTCGGTTTCTCCGAGGGCCCGCTGCGTCACGTCGATAAACGCTGGCCCGCTGATAGCGCTGAGTGTCTCCTCGCCGATCTCCCATTTCTGCGCTTTCCAGTTCTGCGAAGCGTCTTGCGACCATTGAATGCGCCATGAGCCCACACGCTCTTCACTCACTTGACTGCTGCGTTCACCGACCAGGTCATAACGGATATCCACGTGCACCGTCACTGGAGATTCGCTGACTTGTTCGATCCCGTAGATTTCAAATTCCGCGGTTGTGGCATGCGAGAGCGAACTCAGCCACACATCGATGTTCCGGAGGAACTGATCGCGCCCTGGGTTGAGATTTCCGTCGAACATTCTTCTGCGCGTATCAATGCCATACGAGGAGCGCATTTTTGTTTCTTTGACGACGGAAAAAGAGGTGGCTCGAATCGAAGCGTCGAGCAACTCGGCTAATCTCCGATGGTCATGCGACGAGTTGATTAGTTCGAGAGACCATTGTTTGAGGATCGACTCAATCTCGAATGCGTATTTCTCAGTGATGTATTCATCAGAACCCGGAGCGACGAGACGCAGGACTTCAGCCAAAGGAGACTGGGCTGGATAGTGAGGGGACAAACGAACGTCTGCGAACGGGAAGACCGGCTGACCGTCAATTGAGTTTTCGGGTGAACCGAACAGGGGCGATGATCCAAAGAAGGGCGCAGGCCTGAGGACCATCGGCGCCCATCCCAAAGTTTTAAGAAACGCTCGGCGGGAAAAACGTGGGCGCTCTTTCAATTCGGATGGCGTCATCACGGGGTCCCGAAGACCGGGAAGATGACCGAATCATAGCATCCGAGTCCGTCCCGGTTAATGAGCGTGAGAAGGAATATCGTTTGGAACAGAAACTAAATGAGCGACTAGAGCGAAAGGCGAAGATGACCTGAGGATTTCTCGCCATGCATCCAACTTTTCCGTCCCGTTTTTGACAAATTTGTGGATATGGCGGCCCGCTGGTGTCGATCCGGTACGTTGATACCAGGTCGTCGATAAATTATTCGTAATAAATTAGTTATCGACGATAGGCCGCTTTGGAAAGGCGCTCGTAAAGGGCAAAGCAGTCGCGGTAATCTGACCTATCAATTCTGATCTCCAACTTTCGGTTGACAAAAATACAACGAATGCACTACGCTTCGTCGCACACTGATGAAACCGTTTACAAAGAGCGGTGAAAAGTGGACACCTTCGTTCCCCTAAATCGGCAATACAGGACGGAAGGAAGAGTGAGAAAGCGGAGGAAATTGGGATGGGCCGTGAGCGTAAAACCCCGACGTGGTTTGGTGTGTGTGTCTGCATAGCCTTCACAAGTATTTGCTTCCTGATGTTCCAAAGCCGAAGCGCATTTGGCCAGGTGGACGAAGGAACAATCACTGGGACGGTTCAGGACACAAGCGGCGCTGTTGTGGCCAACGCGAATGTCACTCTCCTGAATACGGATCAGGGCATCACGCTGGAAACCAAGACGAGCGGCAGCGGAGGATATACCTTCTCGCCTGTCAGGATCGGGCATTACACCGTGACCGTTACGGCGCAGGGTTTTGCCAAAACCACCCAAACGAACCTGACTGTAAACGTCGCGCAATTTCTTCAGGTGAACATTCAACTTAAGCTCGGCGCTGCGACAGAAACGGTCGAGGTGAACACTGCGCCGCCACTGCTGCAGACCGAAGAAGCCTCCGTTGGCCAAGTGATCGGGCAACAGGAAGTGAATAATTTACCCCTCAATGGACGTAACTTTACCTTCCTCGCCCAGCTTGGCGCCGGTATGCAAACGCCGCAGGCCGATACGAGAGGCAACGCGGCTTCCGGCGCTTTTTCCGCCAACGGTCTGCGACCGGCGCAGAATAACTACCTCCTCGATGGCATTGACAACAACTCCAACAACGTCGACTTCCTGAATGGAACCAACTATGTCATCCTTCCGCCCGTCGACGCGATTCAGGAGTTCAAGGTTCAGACCGCAGACTTTAGCGCGGAGCTGGGCCGTGCCGCGGGCGCGGTTATGAATGCGACCATTAAGTCCGGAACGAACAGCATTCATGGCGCGGCCTGGGAGTTTTTCCGCAACGACAAGCTCGATGCGTCGGACTGGTTTGAAGACAACTCCACTACACCAGCCAAGGGCGAGCTTCGTTTGAATCAGTTTGGAGCGATGGTTGGCGGCCCAGTCATCAAGAACAAGTTCTTCTTCTTTGGCGACTACGAAGGAAAGCGCCGTGTGCAGGGAACTTCGTCTACCAGTTCGGTCCCGACTGCCTTGGAGCGCAGCAGCGGCTTCCTGAACCTCACCGACATCCTCTCGCAGAACGCAGGAGCCGCTAGAACCGATATTCTCGGCCGCAGCATCCAGAGAGGGACGATCCTCGATCCGGGAACAACGCGGCTCGTGGCCAACGGCACGGTCGACCCGGTTTCAGGTTTGACAAATACTTCCGGAGCCGACGGCTATGCTCGCGATCCGTTCAGCAGTGCTTGCGGACCGGGCACAAAGAGCTTTACCGTATCCAGCTGCCCCGACCTCAACATGCTTCCGGGGAGCCGCACCGATCCCAATGCAGTCAAGCTATTGGATCTTTACCCGGCGCCGAATGCCGGCCTGGCCACCTACCAGGACAGCCCCGCTCTCTACGAGCATTCGGACGGCTTCGATACGCGCGAAGACTTCAACCCCAACGAGAAGAACCAAATCTTCGCGCGCTTTAGCTATTCCGATGACCCGCAATTCATTCCTGGCCCGTTTGCCGGCGTGGCCGACGGCGGCGCATTCCAGCAGGGAGTCCAGACCGCAAAATCCGCCCAGATGGTCGCGGCTTACACGTTCGTCTTCAACCCGAATACGATTAATCAGGCGCGCGCCGGGTTTGCCCACCTGCACACCACTCGCTACGGCCCGGTCGGCTCGCAGTTGGGAATTCCGGCGCAGTACGGAATCTCCGATATTCCACAGGTGGCCGAAAACGGCGGCCTTCCCGACTTCTACATCAACAGCCTGACGAATCTGGGCAGCAACAACTATCTNNACTTCACCAGGATCTACGGCAAGCACAGTTTCAAGATGGGCGTGGAATTCCAGAAGGCGAAGTTCTCCACGTTACAGCCTGCCTGGTCGCGCGGGGCTTACAATTACACGTCTAATTTCACCGACATTCCGAACCTGGGCGAAACCAACGGCGGAATTGCTCAGATGCTGCTGCCTCCGATCGCAGCGCCGGCCACGATCGATGGAGCACCGAATCCAAATGGCTTTAGCTATTCCGGCGGATCCAACGAGACATACGCCTCCAACATCAACAAGACCTATGACGAAAAGGCGTACTTTGCCACCTACTTCCAGGACGACTGGAAGATGACTCCCAAGCTGACTCTGAATCTTGGTTTGCGTTGGGATTTATTTGGCCCGATTAATGAGACGAACGGCGGTCAGGCAAACTTCGTTCCGATCGCTGAGCCTGATAGGGGTATCGGCGCACCGACCTACCTCATCCCGGCCTCCGGAAAGGACAACCGCTCGCTGTCCACAACCTCAACCTGCGCAGGCGTCGGTTGCGTGGGTTTTGTCAATCTCCTGGCGCAGGATGGGATCACCCTTGACCAGACCGATCGATACGGCCAAGGGCTTCTCCAAACGCAGAAGCAGAACTTCGCTCCCCGTATCGGATTCGCCGCGCAGATTTCGCGGAAACTGGTTGCGCGCGGTGGTTTCGGCCTGTTCTTCAACTCGTTTGAGAACCAGGGATATGGACCGAACATCGGCGAGAACTATCCCTTTGTGTACAACCTCTCCTACGGCCCGACTGCGAATCCAGCCAATCCAAGCATTTCATCGCAGGTTGCGCCCATCAGCTACAACTCTCCATATGCCGGGTGTGCGACAGCCGGGCCGGGCGGTACCGCATCGCTTGAAACCGGCTTCTCCTGCATACCGCTTACGCCCACAGCCGTCAATGCTTTGGGCCTGGGCCTGCAGGGACTTCAGTTCGACTACCAGACCCCGCGCACGTACAGTGTAAACGGGACCGTCCAATACTCGGTCACGCACAGCCTTTCTGCGACGGCGTCGTATGTCTACACCCATGGCGCGGATCTGCAAGGAGGCGTGGGATACCAGAACGTAACGCAGATCCTGCCAGCCGGGATCAGCACCGGGAAGGGTTGCCCGTATGCGACTTTCGCAGAAGACAGCTGCGTCCCGTTCGTTGACTTTGGCGGCGGCAGCAACCAGGTGACCTATGGTGTCAGCTCGTATCACGGTCTGCAATCCAAGCTCGAGGAGCAGTACTCGAACGGCCTGACATTCCTGCTTACTTACACGTATTCGAAGACGTTGTCGGATGCGGGCGATTTGCTGAATGGCGGCAGTACGGGTGGGCTTCGTGCATATAACGTTCCTGGCCTCGGTCCCAAGTTTGACTACGCTCTGGCAGATTTCGACCTCCGCCAAGTGCTCCACTTCAGCGGCGGGTATGAGCTGCCGGTCGGCAAAGGCAAAAGGTACATGAACCAGGGAGGGATTGCCAATACCGTACTCGGCGGCTGGGCCACGAACTGGATCGTAACCCTGCAGGGCGGCCAACCGATCAACTTCGGCTGCCCAACCGGAACAACCTCTGGAACCAGCTGCAACGATATTCTTCTTGCAGGCCAGAGTCCAAAACTTGGGGTCAAGATTGAGACACTGGGCGGATATCACGGACCCTTCTGGGTAGGAAATCCGGGAGCTTTCAGCCAACCTTGCCAGTTGGGTGTGGTGTCGGGGATAATCGCTCCGATTCCGGATACTCCGACCGGCTGCGTGCCTTATAGCGGTGCAGGCGCTTTGGGTGGCAAGGCTGGACAGATCGCAGGTCCGGGATTCCACCGGCTCGACTTCTCGACCTTCAAGGGCTTCCAGCTGAACGAGCGATTCTCGCTGCAGTTCCGAGCGGAGTTCTTCAACATTCTCAACCACCCGAACTTCAACGCACCCAACTTCGGCGGCAACGGGGTTGTTTCGGTAGGGGGCTCCGGCAACTACACAGACAGCACCTTCGGCGCAATTGGATCGACGCGCGATGCTCCGTTCGATCCGCGGCAGATTCAGTTTGCGTTGAAACTGTACTACTAGGTTAGAATGAACACACCCCGGGAAGGCGCGCAGATTGGGCGTCTTTCCGGGGCTTTGTTCTGCGTAGCAAAATGCTCACGCGGCGATCTTGGAGGCGGACGGTGAGCAAAATGCCTCGGTTTCTACCGGTTGCGCTTTGCGCCGTCGTTCTTTGCGCCCAGTTAGCATCGGCACAAGACACCGACAAACAGCAGCTCGATCGCAGATATCAGTCCGCAGTCGCGGACTATGATGCAGGCCGCTACCCAGAAGCGGCTCAACAGCTGGAAGGCCTCCTGCCGTTTGCACCAAAAAGCTATGAACTCCACGAACTTCTTGGGCTGGTCTACGCGTCGCTATCGGAAGATGCGAAGGCCGAGGATCACCTTAAATTCGCAGTCCAATTGAAGCCGGATTCGGCGGCAGCCCGCACGAATCTGGGTGCAGCGCTCCTGCATTCGGGTAAGTCAGCCTTAGCTGGAGAACAGTTCCAAAAGGCTCTTCAACTGGAGCCGCAAAGCTTTGATGCCAATCACAACATGGGCGAGTTTTTGATTCAGAGTGGCAAAATTGCAGACGCGCGTCCTCTGCTTGAGTTGGCCCATCGGATTCAGCCCGATTCGTATGACAACAGCTACGATCTGGCAATGGCAGATTTTCAACTCGGCCAGCTAACGGAAGCGAAGGAAGTCGCCGAGTCGATTGCGAAGAAGCAAAACACCGGCGAATTGCAGAACCTGCTCGGTCAGATCGATGAGAAGGGCGGCAAGTTCGTTAATGCGGAAAATGAGTTTGAATCCGCTGCCCATATCGATCCGAGTGAGGACAACCTGTTTGATTGGGGAAGCGAGATGCTACTTCACCGGACATATGAGCCGGCGATTGTTATCTTCCAGGAAGCCACGATGCGATATCCCCATTCACCTCGGCTGTTCATTGGCTTAGGTTTGGCGCTGTATTCGCGGGGAAAGTACGATGACGCCGTGCAAGCTCTTCTAACCGCCGCGGATCTTAATCCTTCTGATCCGCGATGTTATCTCTTTTTGTTGAAGGCTTACGATAGTTCTCCGAAGCAGGCTGAAGACGTAATCGGAAGATTCCGCCGCTATGCGGAACTCCGTCCCCAGGATGCGCGAGCCCTATACTATTACGCAATCAGCCTGTGGAAAGGGAAGCGATCGGAAGATTCCAGTGCGGACCTCACAATGGTGGAATCGCTTCTGCAAAAGTCGATCGCGCTTGATGGCAGCATACCTGAAGCGCACATGCAACTTGGCGATCTGTATGCTGGGCAGCATTTGTATGACAAGTCAATTCCCGAGTATGTGCGAGTTCTCGAACTGAACCCTGATCTATCCGATGCACATTACCGTCTCGGAACGGACTACGTCCATGTGGGACAAAAGGATGAAGCCCAAAAGGAGTTCGCCGTCTATCAGAAGCTTCGCGCTGCGCATCTAGCCGAGGGCGACAAGGAGCGAGCCGAAGTCCAGCAATTCGTCTATTCAGAAAAGGACGGTGCGTCTTCCAAGTTTTGATGCCCCGTCGACGGGCGACCAGAGGCAATGATAGCGATCTGAAGGCAGGCAGTCTGCAACGTAAAGAAAAAGATGCGAAGTTATGGATGATTTGAACGAATGAATCGACAATCTTTCAGCGACGAATTCACTTTTGGCTTGCCAGGGAGAACCTGCTTGACTCCGAAAGAAATCGCATTCGGCCTGAGCCGGAGCAGAAGAGACTTTATGAGGACGACTGCAGGGCTCGCACTCGGAGCTGCACTGGAATGTTCCAGCCCATTTGTTCGAGGTGAGGCTGCTCGAAAGAAACGCAAAACAATTGTGATTACGTTCGGCGGTGGTGCACGAGACCAGGAGACTTTCGCGCCGGAGGGTCAGGAAAACATTCCCCACCTGATCAACGAATTGGCCCCTCAATCAAGCTTCTTTACGCATGTCACGAACCAGGGGATCCTGGGTCACTATGTGGCAACAGCTAGCTTGACGACAGGCGTATACGAAACGCTTAATAACTTTTCGGCGGTGCCTCCGGAACACCCCACAATCTTCGAATATTTCCGCAAGGATCTCAGGCGGCCTGCTTCGGATACATGGGTGGTGGCGCCGAGCAACGGGTTCAACCGCATTGGTGAGAGCGACTGCCGTGCCTATGGGCCTGGCACGGGAGCAGCCGTAATCCTCCCGAAACATCTGCTCAGTGCGACCGCTTCCGGAACTACGGAGGATTTTGACCATTTATTGAGAGACAACTATGAGACTCCGCTGTACACGCCGCGACTTAGTGGAGGCGAATTCGAACTGCAACAACTCGAGTCGATCCTCAGACTGTCCGTTGCGGACTTTATGGCTCATGCGCGGACACTGTCGAGCCCCGATGAATTATCGGTGTACATCGCGAAACGACTCATGCAGCAAGAGGCTCCCAGCCTCCTCTGGATCACGATGCATGACATCGATGTGGCCCATTCGGGTGCATATTCACTCTACCTGGAGGGCATTCGGCGCACCGATCGTCTTTGTGCAGAATTATGGAAGACCGTGCAAAGTGAGCCAGAATATGCGGGAAATACGACGATGTTCATTCTTCCTGACTTTGGGCGTGACTCCGACTTCGAACCAGGCGGCAACGGTTTCCAGCATCATCGCACGGGGGATGCAGCGAGCCGTACGACGTGGATGATGGCGCTCGGCGCGGGTGTTCGCCAGGGGGTAGTGTTTGACGATCCGATGCAGTCCGTTGATCTGGTACCGACTCTCGGTGCAATGCTGGGATTTACTCCAGCGGAATCCAAGGGAAGGCCGATCAAGGAATTCTCATAACTTCCATGCAGCCTCGCGACCTCCAAGCCGAGCACTTCTCCAGTTACCCTCCTGAAGCCAAAAGGGTGGTGCTGGCTCATCTCGACGCGCTTCGAGAGCTACCTCTGATCTTCATTCCAAGTCTATTGCGGGAAGTCATCGATTACGACTTTAAGTTTCCAGCCGAGCGCTCTGCAATCGATGGTGAAGTGGCTCTATTGAGCAGTTTTTCGCAGATACAGAGACATGATCGATTCCAGGCTTTTGAGCGGCTTTCGATTTCGCCGAAACTCGAACGCTTCGACTGGATCAATCAGCCAGCGCAGTTTACCGAGCAGCTTTCGGCGTATCTTTGGAGTACCCACCAACTGGATGCCTTCCGAGCCGCGGCAACCGAATATGGCGCCCGTTTGCATTCAGAGGTGTCTTCGGAGCCATTGCCAGGGTGCAGACTCGGCATCGCCGTAATTGGGCAGGGCGTGGCATCATTTGACGGCCGATTATTCAAAAACCTGCGCAAACACGGAACCTATTTCAATCAGATAAAACCCGAACACGGACTTGAACTTCTGCTCGAGGCCGTCGCTGCGCGCTCTAAGGCTTATTCGGTTCCTTATGGGCATTGGTACGTGGATGGCGGGCAGGAGGGTAGCCATAATTCTCTCTTGACATGTGTTTCGTATAAGTCGCTGGAGCCGGTACGTGAGGCATTACTAAGGAACGTGAGGACAGAGATCGAGAAACCGGGGATGGGACCGGAGGAACTGCGGACGCATTTAGCTCGACTAACACCTTCCGATCTTGGAATGAATCCGGGTGGGGACGCTGTGCTTGATCGATTTCAACTCAAAGTATTGACGGAGGGTTCCGGAACTCAGATATTCAGCACAACCTTTGCACAGTGGACGGCACGCGAGGTTCTTCGCCGAGCGCAGGCGCTTACCTTACTGGTTAGGTTTGCTCCAAGGCAGCGTCAACGCCCGATGAACGAACTGCTGTCGAGTTCCCAGGGCGATTCCGNNGAAGTCGATCCAATCGGTTCACTTATTGATGCAGATATAGCGTCGTATTACCACTGGATCAACCAACAAAGGCTCCCCGGTTATGACCGATCTGCCTTTTTAGTTTGGTTTGAGGGACACAATGAGGCTCTCATAGTTGCCCCGACCCTGCCTCGAGGAACAACTTCGAATTCCGCACTTGATCTAGGACAGTTGCTTTCGATTGCCATAAGTTGATTACCGGAGAATTTTGAGATTGAGAGGAGGCTTCCCTGAAGCCTATAATGAACCTACTCACGGCTGTGGAAATAGGGGAATGGCGGGCTCCGGGGGCGAGGGTGCCTGAGGAGGTAATTTATGGAGATTGGTGATCGCTTAGACACCCAGTTCGGCTCCACGAATTTCAGCGGCCCCGACCTTTTGATCGACGCATCCAAAAGGAGATTTCTTCAGGCGGCGGGAATTCTCGTCGCTGGGATGATGCTCCCAAGGGGACGCGGAGAGGCAATCTCGCCCGCTCTAAGCGATTCGGGGCACAAAGTTTTGTTGGTTGTGATTGGCGGAGTTCGACGTGCCGAGACTTTTTCCGACGATGGTCTTGTCAATATTCCGCACCTGGCGTCGGACCTGCTTCCACAGTCACTCTTTTATCTTCATGCGCGTAACGAAGGTGTTACTGCCCATTTCAACGCGATTTCAAGTATTCTCACCGGAAATTGGCAACGGTTGGACGACTGGGGCAAGGTTGCCCCGACTACTCCGACATTCTTCGAGCAGTTTCGCAAGTCTACCCGTGTCGATCGAAACGAAACATGGATAGTCGCAAGTAACAAGGCACTTACAAGCCTGATCGGTGCGAGTTCCGATTCGAATTATGGCCCGACTTATGGAGCCAACGTCGTTTTTCCAAAGCAACTGATGCTGATGGCGGTGGAAGAGGCGCTTCGCTCCGGCCGAACTGGAAACATGGCTGATCGGACAAAGGTTGAATCCGAACTTGAAAACGCAATGCAAGGAAGCAATTATGAAGGGCTGGGATGGAATGTCTTTGAGGCTGCGGGTCACCTTGACCCGCGTGTTGAGGGCACCATCAAGACGGCGATTGCCAGTTTTGTTCGAGATGGCGGGCCTACCTCCGGAGACGAGCTTACCTTCTTCATGACTCGCGAGATTATGCGCAAGTTTTCTCCGAAGGTGATGGTGGTGGCATTCTCGGACGTTGAAGCTGCGCATTTCGGCTCCTACTCGCTTCACTTAGCAGGTATCCGTGCAGCAGACCGGCTTTCTTATCAACTTTGGCAGGAAGTGGAATCGAATCCCGCTTACCGCGGCCGGACCACGATGGTGATTCTTCCAGAATTTGGTCGGGACCCGGACGGTTCGTCGACGAACGGATTTTTCAATCACCGCGCTCATGAGGAATCGACGATGGATACATGGATGATGGCTCTAGGGCCTGCGATCAACCGACATCAAATCGTGGAGCGCCCGATACGTCATATTGACATTTGCCCGACCTTGACAGGTCTGCTGGGGTGCCCGCCGCTTGGATCGCAAGGCACGAAATTGATGGAACTTCATGGATGATGCCAAGGATGTCGCGCATGAATGCGAATGAACCGGAATGAGATCAAGCTTTCACAGTGAAGTGGAATTGCGTTGAAAACTGAATCATGAAAAATTCGGAACAATATCGAGAGGATTTGCGGTCTGTCTTAGACAAAGGAGTGTTGCAGCGTCTTCCGATTACATTTCTCCCGTTTGTCAATCAGCAAATTAGGGAATGGGAGTATCTGTTTCCGAATGAGCGGCAGTCGGTAGAGAAGTTATTGCATTATGTCGCCGACCTTAGCACCGAGGAATCCTCCGCGCTGTTTCAGAATATTATCCAGCTCGAGGAGAAGATGGGTGTCCGCTATTGGCGGTTTTCGACCACCGAGCAGACAATCGAGAATTCTTCTGAACTGGCACGGTCGCCGTATTACCAGGAATGGCGGCGAGCGGTTCAAGCAGTCTTCGATGCAGTCGATCGCCATGCGCTTCTGCCGAACAGCGCTGCGGAGAAAGTGCAGCATCGTTTAGTCATACTCGACATTCCGCGGACTCTTGTTGTGAACCCGTCAACCGTGTGGAGGCGCTGGCAGGGAATTGGCAAGCCACTTGACCTGGAGTCTTCCACTTCCGCCAATGATCGAGGGTTTTGGGATTTCCTACTGGCACCCTCGCCTGGAGAGCCCGGTGCATCTGCTTCGGGATTGCTGAATGTATNNGGGGGACTGAATGATTCAAGTTGGAGTCCCGCTGCATCAACAAATCCAAGTTTAGGTTTTATCTCACTGAGTTATGAAAGACTTGTTTCCTACCGGGAAACATTCTCGCACGAAATGAACACAATGCGTAAGGATCTCGCCGATGCGGATAATGTGCTCGATCGGCTGCGCAAGGTGGATGTGACCGCCTGGTGTCCGCCCGAGGTTGCGGCGGATCCCGCAGTAAAAGAATTTGTTCGGTCGCTTTTTCTTTCAGGAAATGGCGCGGTACTTTTCGGCAACTCCTTTGTGGAATGGGGAGCTTCAGAGGCATTCCGGCGAGCACGGCCGTCCATGGTCGCGGCCAGATTTGGTATGCGCGCTAAACCGAAACCTTTTACCGGAGTTGCCGTTTTCGATAATCCAAATCAAATCAACCCGACTCCTTCGGTCGACGATCTCTCCGGGAGCGCCGCTGACGCTGAAATATTAGCGCTCTATATTTGGCTCGCTGCGACGCGCTACGCCGAATATCAAAGCGCGACTGTTTGTGTTGTTTTAGCTGAGAGCATTTCCCAGGCATACGTCATCGCGCCATCAGAATTCCCGCTTTGGCGAGAGGCGGAGCCTGTCTCTCGATCATCTCTCAAAGGTGCACTTTGTAACTGGATGGCATAGGCAGTCCGCATGTATGGTGCGCATGAACCAAGGGTATGTTTTGTAATTCAACGAAGCCACAAATCTGAATGGAGATAGCGAATGATCCGGCGCGACTTTATTAAGACAGCAGGCGCGGTGTTGGCGTCCACAGCTTTGCCTGGTTCGGAAGTGTTTGCCGGTGCCCAAACCGCGCAAGGAAGGCTGGTTCTTCCCATGAACCGGGACTGGCGGTACCATCCTGCAAAAGTGGATGGTGCGGAAGCGATCGAGTTCGATGACGCGAACTTTGAGCGCGTCGTAGTGCCTCATACGAATATCGAGTTGCCGTGGCACAATTTTGACGACAAGGACTACGAATTCGTCTCTACGTACCGGCGCCCCTTCAAACTCCCCGAAGAAGTTGCGGGTAAGCGAGTTTTTGTTGACTTCGAAGGCGTGATGACTGCCTCAACCGTCTGGATTAACGGAGTTCGCCTGGGCGAATATAAGGGCGGCTTTACTCCGTTCTCGTTTGAGTTGACGGAGCATTTGCGGCGTGGCTCTGAAAACGTTTTACTCGTACAGGTGGATTCAACGGAACGGGCGGATATTCCGCCTTTCGGCTACGAGATTGATTACATGACCTTCGGAGGTATTTATCGCGAAGTATCTTTGCGCATCGTTCCCCCCGTCTACATTGATAACATCTTTGCTCAACCAAAAGATGTCGCGAGTGGCAGACCCTCTCTCGACGTCAATTGCTTCTTAGCCGGCGATGCAACCGCGCGCGGCGAGCTATCCATCGAAGTGGAACTGCGCGATGGCGACCAGGTTATAGGGAAAGATAGGCGCACCATCGGACGTTCCGACGCGACAACTTCTGGAAACGAGGCTTCGCTGGATCCGTACACTGACGCTTCCGTTTACTCCACAACAGAGACGACAAAGGATCCAGCCCGTTCCACGATCTCGCTTTCGCAACTCAAAAACGTGAGGCTTTGGAGTCTTGAAGAACCCAACCTCTACACGGTGTATGTCAGGCTTATCCGATCCGGTCAGGTTGTTGATGAAGATAAACGTCGCATTGGATTCAGGGAAGCCGTCTTTACCGATCACGGATTCTCGTTGAATGGCAAGATCGTCAAGTTGCGCGGTCTGGACCGGCATCAGACATTTCCTTTTGTCGGTCAGGCCATGCCGGCAAGAGTTCAGCGAAAGGATGCCGACATTCTGCGCAAAGACCTTCACTGTAACATCGTGCGTACATCACACTATCCTCAATCGCGCCATTTTCTCGATCGCTGCGATGAGATCGGATTGCTCGTGCTCGAAGAGATTCCGGGCTGGCAGCATATTGGCGATGAGAAATGGAAGGAAGTGGCAATCGACAATGTTGGGCGGATGATTCGTCGCGACTGGAACCGCCCATCAATCGTCTTATGGGGTGTACGAATCAATGAATCGCTTGACGATCATGATTTCTATACTCGTACGAACGCGCTTGGACATGCTCTCGATCCATCGCGGCAAACGGGTGGAATTCGCTACTTCCAGGAGTCGGAGTTCCTGGAGGATGTTTTCACGATGAATGATTTTGGGTTCCCCTTGAAGCCGCCATGTCATCCACGCTACCTCAACACCGAATTTGTCGGACATACCTTTCCAACCAAGACCACAGATGATGACGAACGCCAGCGAGAGCATACGCTTCGCCATGCAAGAATTCACAATCAGCTTGCTTCAAATCCGCAATACGCGGGCGGCATCGGCTGGTGCGCGTTCGACTACAACACGCATTCCAACTTTGGCGCCGGCGACCGCATCTGCTATCACGGCGTGAGCGACATCTTCCGCCTTCCCAAGCCGGCGGCGGGCTTCTACAAGTCCCAATGCGAGCCGGAGGAGGAAGTGGTGATCGAGCCCGGGTTCTACTATGCCTGGGGCGATAAGGCCGGCGGCAACGGTCCCGGCGTAGTACCGATCTGTTCCAACTGCGACCATCTGAAGATCTACTACGCCGGCAAGCTCCTGATGGAGGCCGACCCCGATCGCAAGACGTGGCCTCACCTGAAGTACGCACCTTTCACCGTGAGCCTTACCAGGCTGTCGTTTGGCAACTGGGGCGACTTGATGATCGAGGGCTACATCAATGGCAAGCTCGTGGGCTCCCGGACGCTCTCGGGCAGCGGCACGGACGACCG
>PLKY01000257.1:0-31647 GCA_003140785.1 Acidobacteriaceae bacterium
GGCGGACCATGCCAGTAGTTATCACTTGGTCAGTCCCGCATCCAGGGCTCTCGCGCCGCGCCCGGTCGTCGATCTCAATCGGTGGTCTCGTGCACCGGCCCATCGAGCAGCGGGTGATCGAGGCCGGAAAGCGTCACGCTGCTCTTCCCTTCCATATCAAAGATAACGATCTCGTTGTCACCTTCTTTGAGCCACACGCCGGGAACGTAGAGGGTCTCCTGCGGGCCGATGTCCCAATAGCGGCCTATCGCGTGGCCGTTGATCCAGACTGCTCCTTCGCCGAGCGCGCGAACATCAAGGAACGTGTCGCCGGACTTGGCGAGCGTGAAGTGGCCTTGATAGAAGCATGGGCCGGTGCAAGGCTCGTTGCTGAATTGAATCTTGTCTGTTGCCTCCATGGGCAGCGGGTAGATCGACCATCCTTCGACCGGTTCGCCGCGCCACAGCACCTGCTTCGTGATGCCCGCGCGCTCGCCTCTCAAAACAATGGAAAAGTTCACGCGGCCTGAGTTCTCCACGAGGATGTCGAGATGCTGACCAGCATAGGCGACATGCAGCGGAAGGGACATTCTGCCGAGGCGGCGATCCAGAGAGCCGACCAATGCGCCTTCGAGATACACGCGCGCATAGCTGTGCAACTGATCGAGGGTCAAGTCGCCATCGCCAGCCGCTTTCAATGTTGTCCGGTAAAGGATGTAGCCATAGTTCTGGCCGATGTCTTCCATGGTCAGCGGCTGCGGGGATTTGATCGGCTCCGGCAGCGCGCTCCATAAGGAAAGCGACGCGGTGAGCCGGAAGGTCGGAATCGTAATGGGATTGGGCGTGTCTGGAATCGGCGGCGGAGTGACGCCGGTGGCTTTGGCGATAATGTCGCGGAAGGCCATGTACTTTGGCGTGGGGCGGCCGCTTTCATCGAGCGTGGCCTGGTAGTCGTAGCTGGTGACGTCGGGCTGATAGTCGCTGCCGTTCGAATTGGCGCCGCTCATGAAGCCGAAGCTGGTTCCACCGTGAAACATGTAGACGCTGACGGAGTAGCCCTGATTCACGATCCAGCGGAATTCATCGATTTGCTGTTGCGCGTCGCGGGCTTCGTGCTTGCCGCCCCAATGATCAAACCAGCCGTCCCAGTATTCGCCGGCCATGTGCGGCTGGTTGGGGCGCATCTTGAGTAATTGGTCAAATGAATTCTTTGCCTCGCCGGTTCCGAAGTTGACGGCGGCTGGCAAGTCGGAGAAAGAACCGTTGGACATTTGTTCGGCGCCATCGGCGGTGTAGAGCTGTGCATCGCGGAAGCCGCTGTCCTCGATAAGACGCCGGATCTGGCCCATGTAGTGGTGGTCGCTGCCGAAGCTGCCATATTCGTTTTCGATCTGGACCATGATGATCGGACCGCCGCGGCCGATTTGCAGAGGCGCGAGTTCCTGGCCGAGGCGATGCATCCAGCGCGACGCGGCTTCAATGAAATCCGGATCGTCGCTGCGCACGACCATGGAATGGTCTTTGAGCAGCCATCCGGGGTAGCCCCCGAAGTCCCACTCGGCGCAACTATAGGGGCCGGGTCGCAGATTGACGTAGAGGCCTTCCTGCTGCGCTTCGCGGACGAACTCGGCGACGTCGTTGTTGCCGGAGAAATCGTAGACGCCGGGCTGAGGCTCGTGGACGTTCCAGAAGACGTAAGTGGTGATGGTATTGAGGCCCATCGCCTTGGCCTTACGCAGGCGGTCGCGCCAGTAGGCTCGGGGCACGCGGGCGTAATGCATTTCGCCGGCGAGAACGCGAAAGGGCTTGCCGTCGAGCGAGAAATGATCGCCCTCGACGCGAAAGCTATGGCCGGTGGCGGGCGCGACCTGGGCCGAGGCGAAAGGGACTAATGCGAAGAAAGAAGCTGGGGCGAAGGCACAGAAAAGCGCAAGTTTTGTAAACGAAAGCGGCTTCATAATTTGGTCCTCTGGACTATACCGCATCACCGAGGTACCGGGCGGCTGGGGTTGTGCCCGGTTCAGGGCATGGGTGGAAATTATCACCGAAACGCTTGGATTATCGTGATTTATCCGGTCTTCAGAAATCGACCACTGGACGCAGCACGGGACGGAATTGAGCAGAGTTCAGTACCTCCGCACGTTACTTTTGTTTGGCGCGGTGACTACGCAGTAACACCTGCGTGGGAGGCGGTGTGGTTTGATGAAGTCTGCCTCAATCAAGGAAAAGTTCCTCAAGAACCGTCGAGGGGTCGGCACGGTTCAGCGATAACGCAAGAGATTTTGCGTTGCGACGATATAAACCCCAGATAGAATCGCCCGCGATTGACAGGCATCACAATCTCTGCCCCCCTCGCTCCCCGCTTCTGCACTGACCCACAACGCTAATGACAACTTAGCTGTACTCCGGATCTCTCGTACTTCCCAGCCAGGAGCATCCATGCGTAATCGATCTGGACGCCTGTACACTTCCACCCGCGCGCTTGTCTTTGCGTCGCTTTTGGGTGTGATTTCACTGCTGACGGGCTGCTCGAACTTTAGTGTTTCAAATCCCGGCTACTTCGCGGCGATCTCGTCGACTGCCACAACGATTCGGGTAAACCAGCAACTTCAGATCGTCAACAACGCAAAGATCACGGGCGTGCCGCTGACCTTTTATGTCAATGGGATCGCGGGCGGCAATGCGGAGCTGGGAACGATCGATGGCAATGGCCTCTATACTGCGCCGGCCATCGTTCCCGTTCCTAATAACATTACGATCACGAGCGCCGCGACCACGCATCCGGAATATCCTCCAGGAACTTTGGCGCTTGGTGTATTGAATCCGATCCCGATCCTCACTTCGGTCACACCAACCGGCTTTTCTGAAGGCGTAACGACCGTGACTGTGGCTGGATCAGAGTTTGTCTACGGTGCGCAGATCTCCTGGAATGGCACGCCGATTACGACCACATTTGTGTCGAGCACGCAGCTTGTGGCCTCGATTGCCGCGCCCAATCCAGGGACCTTTCCGCTGCTAGTGACCAATCCGAATCCGGGTTCGGCCAATTCGGCAACCGCACAAGTCAAGGTGGCGCCGGGACAGGTGGTTTTCCAGCTGCAGCCTCAAACGGGCAGCGATGTGCGCGTGACCAATTCGATTAACTTCGGGTTGACGGTGACGGGAACGAACAACACAGGCGTGACTCTGGCCATCAACGGGGTCGCGGGCGGCAATGCGCAGGTGGGTACGGCGGTCTCCAATGCGGACGGATCGATCACCTATACCGCGCCGGCCGTGGTGCCGAAGCCGACCAACGTTGTGCAGATGACGATCACTAGCGTCGACAATCCAGCGGTCTCGATCAACCAAAATATTTCGGTGCTGAATCCGATTCCGATTTTGACTTCTGCAACCCCGACGACCTTCAATGTAGGATCTGCGTCTGTCGTCGTCACGGGACAGGACTTCATCTCCGGAGCAACGGTGCTGATGAATGGGACGCCGGTTCCGACGACATTCAACAGCGGCACTCAGTTGACGGCGACGGTCAATCCGGTTGAACCGGGCAATATGGATTTACAGGTGCTGAATCCCAGTCCGGGTCCGGCAACATCGTCTGACCTGATCGCCGACGTGCAGGGCACACCGGCGCTCCAAGTCAGCCTTACGGATGCTTCGCGCTTTTTGCAGCAGGCAACATTTGGCGCAACAGATGCCGACATTCAGAACCTGTCGCTGATCGGGTACCAGGCGTGGCTGAATCAACAGTTCGCAGCGCAGCAGACGCTGATGGAGCCGGGGGTTGAGCAAGCAGTGATACTCAACAATCCGGCGTGCGCTGCCGCGGATGTCAAGTGCAACGCGGCACTTTTCGTCCAGAACCCCCAGGACGAAAACTACGTTGAGAATGCATTCTGGCAAAACAGTCTCTCAGCAAGTGACGAACTGCGGCAGCGGGTGCAACATGCGCTGAGTGAAATCTTCGTGATCTCGGGTACCAATTCTTCAGTGCAGAACATGCCACGCGGCGAGGCCAACTACTATGACATGCTCGGCGCAGATGCTTTCGGGAATTTCCGGCAGCTGCTGCAGGATGTGACCCTGAATCCGATGATGGGCCAGTGGCTCAACATGCTCGGGAACGACAAGGGCAACGCCACAACCGATCCCGATGAGAACTACGCCCGCGAGGTGATGCAGCTGTTTACTATCGGGCTCTACCAGTTGAACAACGACGGGACACAGAAGCTGGATGGAAGCGGGAATCCCATTCCGACTTATTCGAACACCGATGTGATGGGGATGGCTGCAGTCTTCACGGGCTTCAGCTGGCAAATATCCGGCGACACGACGGAAGCGGGATGGTCGAATTGCTGCCAGTATGTCGGCACAGGATTCGGCGAAGAGCTGTTGCCAATGACGAGCTACTCGGACCATCATTCGACTGTCGAGAAAGACTTTCTTGGCGTGACGATTGCAGCGTCGTCGAATCCGGATCCCAATGGAGACTTGAAGATCGCGCTCGACACGCTGTTCAATCATCCGAACCTGCCGCCCTTCTTCTGCAGGCAGCTGATTGAGCACATGGTCACGAGCAATCCCAGCCCCGCGTATGTGAACCGCGTTGCAACGGTGTTTGAGGATGATGGAACGGGGACGCGCGGCAACATGCAGGCGGTCATCACGGCGATCCTGACTGATTCTGAAGCACGCACGACCTCTGCAGCCGTTGCCAATCCGCAATATGGCAAGGTCCGCGAATCGTTGCTGCGCTACACCGAATGGGCGCGGGCTTTCTCGGCGCAATCGCGCAACGGCGGCTACTGGCTGGGCAGCACCGAAGATCCGATCTATGGGCTCGGCGAAATGACCCTGCGCTCTCCCACCGTCTTTAACTGGTTCGCTCCCGGTTACGTTCCGCCGGGGACCAGCATCGCGGCGACCGGACTTGTCGGACCCGAGTTCCAGATGACCAACGTGACAACGGTGGTTGGCTATCTGAACTACATGCAGGGTGCGATCGGCGCTAACGCGACCGGTGGCCCGGATGTGTTTGCGTCGTATGGGACCGAACTCGGTCTTGCCTCCACGCCAACTGCGCTGGTTGACCGGTTGAATCTTCTGCTGATGGCAGGCCAGATGAACAGCACGCTCGAAGGCGAGATTGTAAGTGCAGTCAGCGCCATCGATATCCCCACAGGCGATCAGAACGCAATCAACGCCGCGCTTACGGCCCGCGTGCAGACCGCGGTTTATCTGACGTTGGCCTCACCCGACTTCACAGCGCAACAATAGGGAGCCCACTATGTGCAAGCATGACCATACTCGGCGGCAGTTTTTAAGAACGGCTTCGTTCGCCTCCATGGCGGGTGTCTCGGCGAGCCCATTTCTCATTGGGCTCAACTCGATGGCCGCAATGGCCCAAAGCAACACCGCCCCTGACTACAAGGCTCTGGTGTGCGTCTTTCTGCAGGGCGGCAATGACGGGCACGGGACCGTGATTGCAACCGATCCGGATTCTTACGCTGCGTTTACTCAGGCACGGTCCGGAGCGCCGGGTCTTGCGTATCCCATGAGCGAGTTGCTGCCGATCACGCTGCAAACACCGCAGAGCGGGCGCACCTTTGCGCTGAATCCTTACCTTACCGGAGTGCAAAATCTGTTCAATGCCGGTCGCGCAGCGATTGTGGCGAACACCGGCACATTGATCGTGCCCGCGACCAAAGCGCAGGTGAATGCCAGTTCCGTTCCGCTTCCGGACTCGTTGTTTTCGCACTTCGATCAGACGGCGGCATGGCAGGCTATCGCTTCGAATGGCGGCAGCGCGGAACACGTCGGGTGGGGCGGCGCGGTGGCCGATCTCATCGAGAGCATGAACATGAATTCGAACTCGATGTTCACCTGCATTTCGACGGCGGGCATTGCGCTCTTTCTCTCCGGGCAGACTTCATTTCAACTCAATTGCACGCCTGCGGGCCCGATTCCAATTTCAGGGCTGGCTCAGCCCTTGTTCGGCGGCTCAGCCGGCACCAACGCGCTCAACTCGATCCTGAGTGCCGACGAAGCCAACCTCTTCGCCAAGGAATATGAGGTTGTGATTCAGCGATCGATCCAGGCGCAGGCAACTCTCGCATCGTCGATGTTGCCGGCCGGAGCGGGCGGGGTTCCAAACCCGACGCAATTCCTTGACCCGACGTCGAACAAGTTGATGGACAATCCGCTGGCTGCCTCACTGCAAACCGTGGCGCGGATTATCGGCGGCCGCGCAGGACTTGGTGTCACGCGGCAGATTTTCTACGTTCAGCTCGGCAGCTTCGACACGCACAACAACCAGGCGCAACTCCATGCGACTTTGCTGACGCAGCTCGGGGAGGCATTCGAATACTTCGACGGCCTCATGACTTCGATGGGGATCGGCAACCAGGTGACTACATTCACGGCTTCAGACTTTGGAAGAACGCTGACCTCGAACAGCAACGGTACGGACCACGGCTGGGGCAGCCATCACTTCGTAGTCGGCGGCGCCGTCCAGGGACAAAACATGTATGGCCAATACCCGATAATCGGAGTGAATCAAGCCAATGATTTGGGAGCTGGCCGCCTGATCCCGACCACCTCGGTCGATCAATATGCTGGAACTCTGGCGAAGTGGTTCGGACTCTCGGACGGCCAGATTCGCACCGTCCTCCCGAACTTCGGCAACTTCGGCTCTAGTCCATATCTCGGATTTATGGGCTAAAACCGGTCCCATCGGGTCACCGCCGCGTCCAATTTATACCTCGACCAAGTTACAGGCTGGCTCTGTATCTCCATTTCTGTGAGCATAAGCAGAAGTGGTCGTGCAGAGCCAGTATTGTCTTGTCCAACCGTATTCCTATCTGAGTTACCGTGGGCTGCCCCGCAGCTACAGAAATCTACGAGGTCCGCCATTCCGTGGCATTTCCTGGATGACCATCGTCACATCGAGGTAAGCAGAGATTGTCTAAGGTTGATCTCGCGCGGGAATCCCGGTGAGCGGCAATCGATTTCAGACCTCGCAATCGATATGCTAACGTGTTCTTACACCCCAGCTTCCACTAGACGTTTGGCGGGCACAAGGGCTCTGGTGCCAAATGCTGGCGGCCGCAAAAAATCCTACGCAGGCTGCTTGAGGGCGGATGGGAATCCAGATTGCACTGAATCATCGGACACACTACCGATACGAAAAGGCGGTCTCCCTCGGTCCGCAGATTATCCAGTTGCGCCCTGCATTCCATTGCCGAACCCCGGTCCTCAGCTATTCGCTCGATGTCACTCCGTCGGAACACTTCCTCAGTTGGCAACTCGATCCTTCGTTGAACCGTCAGGCGCGCCTGCTTTTTCCAAACAAGACGAGCGAGTTTCTGGTCGAAGTTAATCTTGTTGCAGATCTCTCCCCCATCAATCCCTTTGATTTTCTACTTGAACCCGCAACCGAGAGATACCCTTTCGGATACGCACAAGACCTTACGCGGGATCTGTTTACCTATCTGTTCGTGGAACAGGCTGGACCCCAGCTTCACGCGTTTCTTGAGAGTTTGCGGAACCAGAATATTGGAACCATCGATCTTTTATTGCTTCTGAATCGAAAGGTGCGCGACGAAATTGCCTACGCGACGAGGCTGACGCCGGGCGTCCAGACCTGCGAGGAGACCCTTGAGAAGCGCTCGGGTTCGTGTCGCGACTCGGCATGGCTGCTCGTGGAAATTCTCCGGCATCTGGGAATCGCAGCACGGTTTGTCTCGGGTTATCTGATTCAGCTTGCGGAAGAGGGGACCGTGTTGAACGGCCCGAGCGGTGCTCAGCAATTGGACACTGCCGATCTGCATGCCTGGGCAGAGGCGTTCTTACCAGGCGCCGGTTGGATTGGATTGGACCCGACCTCCGGTTTTCTCGCAGGCGCGGGCCACATCCCGCTGGCCTGCACTTCCACTGCTGCTCAGGCGGCGCCGATTTCAGGCACGGCAGAGCTGGCCAGCGCCGACTTCAGCTACTCCATGTCTATTCGCCGTTTGAATGATTCACAGGTGCAATCCACGTCGAACGCAGAAGAACAGTGGCTTCGTGTACGGCAGGTTGCACACAGCGTGGACGCGGCACTTGAGACGCACGACGTAAGGTTGACCATGGGCGGCGAGCCTACATTCGTCGGCATTGACGACCCCGAGAGTGCGCAATGGAACATCGATGCGCTCGGTCCTATAAAGAGAAACCGTGGTCTGGCTTTCATTCGGGCTCTTCGCGAGAGCATGGCGCCGCACGCGCTGCTTCACTACGGCCAGGGGAAATGGTATCCAGGGGAGCCGCTGCCGCGTTGGGCGCTAAGTTGTTTTTGGCGTGCCGACGGCGTTCCCGTATGGGAGGACACCGACCTCATCGCGCGCGAAGATCACGACTACGGATTTGCAACGGACGATGCTTTCAAGTTCATGCAAGCGCTGACGCGCCGTCTTCAAGTGACATCGGAGAACGCGCTGCCTGCCTTTGATCCGGGAAGCGAATCGACGGAGCCTGCGGGTTACATCCTTCCGATCCGCCGTCGGCAACCGGACGGGCTCTTACGCTGGTCGAGTCAATGGTGGTTTCCACCTGTGGACCGCGTTGTTTTGTTTCCAGGGGATTCACCGGCGGGCTATCGCATACCGACCGAGGCCATCCCATGGGTCGCACCGGATGAGCTAGCGTACGAGTTCGATGATGCACCATATGCAGATCGAGTCAGGTTGCCGCAGAACCCGTCGCGCCGCATGGAACTCTTTGCATTGGACCCGGTGGCCGACACGCTGCCGGCTGTCTTGCGGGCGGCCGATGAAGTGCCCGAACTGATCCGGCCGTCGCTGTGTGTGCAAGCACGCGAAGGTCGCCTTCATGTGTTTTTGCCGTATGCACCCGTCCTTGCGGATTACCTCGATCTTGTTGCCGCTGTTGAGGACACATCCCGGTATTTGAAGATGCCTGTCTGGGTGGAGGGCTATGCTCCGGCTGCCGATCCGCGGCTGCATTCGTTGAGTGTCACGCCTGATCCGGGTGTTCTGGAAGTCAACTTACCGCCTGCAAAGAATTGGGATGAACTTGAAAAGATCAATACTCAGGTAGACAGCGAAGCGCGCCGAAACCGATTGACGGCTGAAAAATTCGACTACAGCGGTAACCAGAATGCAACGGGTGGCGGCAGCCACATTGTGATTGGGGGCGCGACCATCGCGGACAGCCCCATCTTGCGGCGTCCGGATTTGCTGCGGAGCATGGTTGCGTTCTGGCAGAATCACCCGTCGATGTCCTACTTGTTTTCGGGATTGTATGTCGGTCCGACGAGTCAATATCCGCGCGTGGACGAAGCGCGGACGGATGCGTTGTATGAACTTGAGGTCGCCTTTCGTCATCTCCCTTCAGGAGGCTGCCCGCCTTCCGTTGTGGATGGATTGTTTCGGAATTTGCTCGCCGATGTCACGGGGAACACGCATCGCGCCGAGTTCTGCGTCGATAAGCTTTTTCCGCCTCAGGGTCTTGGATTGCCACTCGGCTTACTCGAATTGCGTGCGTTTGAGATGCCGCCGAATGTGCGGATGAATCTTCTGCAGATGCTTTTGATCCGCGCTTTGGTTTGCATGTTTTGGAAAAAGCCGTTCGAGGGCGGCTTGATTCGCTGGGGCACATTGCTCCACGACCGCTTTATGCTGCCGCATTTTGTTCGGCAAGATTTTTTTGAAGTGCTTGGGGAATTGCGGCAATCCGGCTTTAATTTCGAGGATGAGTGGTTTGCTTCCCATCTCGATTTTCGCTTTCCAAAGATCGGATCGATCCGCGCAGACGGAGTCGAACTCGAACTGCGTCGAGCGCTCGAACCATGGAACGTTCTTGCGGAAGAGACGGCTTCCGGCGGAACGGTTCGCAGTGTGGACTCGTCGCTTGAGCGAATCCAGGTGAAGGTGTCGGGGTTAACCGCGGATTCCCGCTTCGCTGTGGTCTGCAATGGGCGCCGGGTACCGCTTCAACCTACGACCGAGCCAGGAACGGCGGTGGCCGGCGTGAGATTTCGCGCGCGCAGATTGTCGGCGACTTTGCACCCCACAGTTCCAGTGCACGCGCCGCTAGTCTTCGATCTGATTGACAGTTGGAACGAACGTTCGATCGGTCAGTGTATCTACCATGTTGAACCACCCGACGGACGCCAATTCACAGCCCGCCCGGCGAATGCCGCTGAGGCGTCGGAGCGGCGGCTGGAACGCTTTCAGATCACGCGTCCTTCGCCGGGGCCAAGAACGACGCTCGAGATTGAAAACAACTCAATCTTCCCTGGGACGCTGGATCTGCGCGTGCCGCCACCGAGCCAAAACAGCCGGATCGAGAGGCCGGTGCCCTTGCCATGACGGTCGATCTTTATCAGACTCCGTTGCGCTATGGCGATGCCTACGACGAACTGTCCGCGGATGGCGTCACGCCCCGGCCGCACTGGGCGCGCTTGATGGAGTCTCTTCGAGCGATCGGACCCGAGGAGTTAGGGCGACGCTGCGTTCGCGCCGAGCGCCGTATCCGCGAGAACGGCATCACGTACAACATATACAGCGACCCTCTCGGGGCAAACCGTCCGTGGGAAATCGATATTGTTCCCTTCCTGATTGCAGCCGACGAGTGGCGCGTGATCGAGCATGGGATCATTCAGCGCGCGCAGCTGCTGAGTCTGATTCTCGAGGATCTTTATGGCGCGCAGAGTCTGCTTTCGAGTGGACGCTTCCCTGCGGAGCTTCTATACGCTAATCCTGCATTTCTTCGGCCGATGGTAGGTGTGCGAGTCCCTGCACACAGTTATCTTCATATGCTGGCGGTTGATCTCGCGCGTTCGCCGGATGGCCGTTGGTGGGTGCTTTCCGATCGCACGCAAGCTCCTTCGGGCAGTGGTTATGCGTTGGAGAACCGAACCATTGTCTCCGATGTTCTACCCAATGTTTTCCGTTCTTCGAATGTCTTGCGCCTCGCTCCCTTCTTCCGGGCGCAGCGCGATGCGTTGACCGCGTTAAGCGAACGCAGCAATCCACGCATCGTTCTGCTTACTCCCGGCCCGCACAACGAGACTTATTTTGAACACTCGTACATTGCGCGATATCTCGGTTTCACATTGGTCGAAGGCGCAGACCTGACGGTGCGGGATCGGTCTGTCTATCTCAAGACCGTCGACGGATTGGAGCAAGTGGATGTAATCCTGCGCCGGGTGGACGATAGCTTTTGCGATCCGCTCGAACTACGGAGCGATTCTCTACTCGGCGTGCCGGGCCTCGTCGACGCGATCGTCGCAGGAAACGTGAAAGTTGCCAACGCCCTGGGCAGCGGGGTGATTGAGACGGCAGCGATCATGCCGTTTCTTCCTGGACTTTGCAGACACATGACCGGCGAGAGCCTGAAGCTTCCCTCGGTTGCAACCTGGTGGTGCGGACAATCCTACGCGCTCGATTGGGTGCTCAAGCATCTCGACTCCGTGGTCTTGAAGCCGGCGTTTCCATCGCGCGGCATGGAGCCCGTATTTGGAGCCAAGTTAGAGCAGGCAGAAAAGGGAAAGCTGGCGGCACGGTTGCAGGCACAACCTCATGAGTATGTCGCACAAGAGCAGATCGCCTTGTCGAATGCGCCGGTCTGGGGCAATGGACACTTTTACTCGCGCAGCGTGGTGCTGCGAGCCTACGTGCTCAACACCGGCAATGGCTGGACAGCAATTCCGGGGGGATTAGTGCGCGTGGCCGAAGCCGAAGGGTCGGTCGTATCGATGCAGCGAGGCGGCCACAGTAAGGACGCGTGGGTGCTCTGGGACAGCCCCGTCGATACTTTCAGCTTGCTGCACCCACGCAATCAACCGGTCGCATTGCGTCGGGAGTTACCGGGAGTGCCGAGCAGCGTTGCCGACAGAGTGTTTTGGTTAGGGCGCTATGTCGAACGTGCCGAGAACACAGCTCGGATTACGCGCACACTGATTTCTCGTGTACGGCGAGCCGGCCAGGAAGAGCTCGGGTGCTTGCTGCGGTTGCATCGAAGTTTGAAGTCGCGGCAAAGTAAGCTGCCGAAGGCAAAAAAGCGGCGGGCCACTGCGTTGGAATTCGAGCACGAATTGGTTTCAATTATCTCCGATGTCAAACGAACCGATAGCCTGGCTTTTACACTTTCCGAAGTGTCGCGCGTCGGCAACAGCGTTCGCGAGCGACTATCGGCAGATATGATGATCCTCATTGGCCAGCTGCGGACTTCGATCCAGATTGGCCGGGACACGCAATTTGCTGAGTATCCGGCGACGCTGACCCTTTGCCTGGAGTTGCTCTCTGCTTTCTCCGGGATGGAGCGCGAAAACACTACCCGCGGATTGGGTTGGTTGTTCATGAGCATCGGACGCCGCCTTGAGCGCGCGATCTATCTGACCAGGCAGCTCCGCGAGATCACCTGGCCGCTCGGTGAGCAGGATTGGCCTCTTTTGGAGTGCTTGCTTGAGATCGCGGACAGTTCAATGACTTACCGAACGCGGTATTACACGACGCTGCAGCCCCTTGCCGTTCTTGATGTGCTCATGGCGGATGAAAGCAATCCGCGCTCTTTGGATTTTCAACTTGCTCACCTTGCGGATCTCTATCAAAGGCTACCTCGGCGCCTGCCAAGTGATCTGCAGGCCATGCGAGACGCGCTGGCATTGCTGCGCAGTTTCGATCTGCGAACGATAGGCTATACCTTGCCGGGCGATCCAGCCGCTGCTAAGGATTCGGAAGGGCTCGCTCGGCTTGGAAGTGTTTTGGAAGGATTGGAACGACTGCTTCCTTCCTGGTCAGATAACCTATCGAGCCGATATTTCAGCCACGCTCGCACTTTGCCGATCACCATTGGCCTATGATCTACAAAATCATTCATCGCACGACTTACAAATATAAGTATCCCGTATCCGTGGGTAGCCATGTCGCTTGTCTCAAGCCGCGGTCTCTGACTCGCCACAGGCTCGCACAGAGCGAACTGCACATAGAGCCGAGTCCGGCGACAATGACGGAGAGAGTAGATTATTTTGGAAATCATCTTTCCTTCTTCACCATTGAAGAACCGCACAACGAATTGGTGGTTGAAGCACGGAGTCAAGTGGTCATGGAGGAAAACGAGCCCTTGTTAACGCAGTCCTCGCCGCCGTGGGAAGAAGTAGTCAAATCCTTGCCCCAGGATCACAGTCCATCGACGGTTGAAGCGTACCAGTTCAGATTTGAATCGCCGCGTATCCGGATTCGGCCGGAGTTCGCCGCTTATGCGCGCCAGTCATTTTCTCCGGGGCGCGCGATGTGTGAAGCGCTTTTGGATCTGACCGCGAGAATCCACAAAGAATTTCGCTTCGATTCAAAATCGACCCATGTCCGAACCCCGATCGAAGAGGTTTTCCGGAAAAAGCGGGGTGTGTGCCAGGATTTTGCGCATGTTCAAATTGCTTGCCTCCGTTCGCTGAGATTGGCGGCAAGATATGTCAGTGGATATCTTCGGACCTATCCACCTCCCGGACAACCGCGGCTCGTCGGAGCCGACGCTTCTCATGCGTGGGTATCGGCCTATTGCCCGGGGATTGGTTGGCTTGACCTCGATCCGACCAACAATGTTGTTCCATCGAATGGCCATGTGACAATTGGCTGGGGCCGCGACTTCGGGGACGTGAGTCCTCTGCACGGCTTGATTCTTGGGGGCGGAGCTCATACGCTCAAAGTCGCCGTTGACCTTGAGGCGTTGTGATCCCGATCCGGCTTAAAGCTGTGGGCCGCTAACTACGGCTCGCTCTTCCTCAGCCACAACAAAAAACCTGCATAGATCGGCTTGTCCAAAGGCCGTCGTCATTGCGACGTCAGAGGCATCCCGGCCTGTTGCCATCAGGATGCGTCCAAGCCTCGGTTGGTTATTGCGTGCATCAAACGCCCACCATCTGTTCTCGAGAAAGACCTCGAACCATGCGCTGAAGTCCATGGGAAGCACTACGGGCACACCAATGTCCCCTAAATATCCCGTGGCATAACGGGCCGGAATATTGAGTGCCCGACAGAAAGTGATCGCCAGATGCTGATAGTCACGACATACGCCGACACGCTCCGTATAGACATCGAGGGCGGTCTTGGTTGGCCGGGCGTGCTGATAGTTGAACGACACTTTATTGTGGACCCAATTGCAGATGGCCTGCACGCGACCCCAGCCTGGCGCTAAATTCCCGAATAAATCGAGTGCAATGTTTGAAAGGCGATCCACCTCGCAGTAGCGGCTATTCAAGAGGTAGGTGAGCACTTGATCGGGCAAATCGCCCACCGCAGACTCGCGGGCAGACCAGTTGACCTCATCCGGTTCGTCTGAGGTCCGAATGAGTGTGGAATTGGTCAGCCGAAGCAGCCCTGGAGGTGCAACGAACCGCGCGCAGCGATTCCCAAAACTGTCGATGTAGTGGGTAACTTTGAGGTTCGGTTCCGTCTTCAACTCGTCCGGTTCGAGGAGATCGCCTGCGCGAGAAGGATGAACATTGAGGAGCGCCACAATGGCGACTGTGGCGGGGATCTGGAATTGAATGTCGTATCCGAGGCGGATCAACATCTTCGAAACCTCTTATCTGTGCGCTACGGGCTGGTGGGAGTGGGCCTAAAGAATTGGGCGAAGAGACAACACCATGATCATCTCATTGATTGGGATGCAGGAAACAGAAAGTGGGTATGATTCGCGCTTGCCGGGTTAGATCGCCGGATGCCTAGGGCGCACACTATCCATGAACAGCGCGTGCCAGACTGCGATGCTTGCCCGTAAGTAAGTAATAAGCGACGGGTGTCACTATAAGTGACAGCGCGACCGAGATCAGGATGCCTCCGACGACTGCAATCGCCAGCGGCTGGAGCATCTGCGATCCGGAGCCCAGCGCGAAGGCTAGTGGAAGCATTCCGCATATCGCGGCAACCGCGGTCATCACGATCGGCCGCAAGCGGCGCTGCGCAGCTTGCAACATCGCTTCTCGAGAATCGACACCCATGGCGCGAAGCTTGTCATCTGCATCGAGCAGAAGAATACCGTTCTTGGCGACAATGCCGATGACCATGATGAGGCCCATGAAGCTGGCAACATTGAAGGTAGTCTGGGTGATCAGCAGCGCGAGGACCACGCCGGAGATGGAGAGAACCGAACTGGTGAGGATGGCGACTGGAGCGGAGAAGTTGCGGAACTCCAGCAACAAGACGCCAAAAACCAATGCCAGAGCAAGGATCAACACGCGCAACAGATCGTGAAATGATTTCTGCTGCTCCTCGTAAGTGCCGCCATACTCGACGCGCACAGTAGACGGAAGGTGTAGACCGGCCACCGTGGATCTGACTCTGGCCATCGCGGTGCCAAGATCGGAACCTTCGAGTCGCCCCGTCACCAGAATTTGCTGCTGCAGGTTTTCGCGTCGAATCTCATTCTGCGGCGGCAGCTGCGTGACCTGGGCGATGGAGCCGAGCGAGGCGGTATGTCCGGTGCTGGAATTGAAGACAGTGTTCTCGATGGCCGCGAGAGACGAACGATTTTCTTCGGGAAGGCGAATGCGAATGGTGTACGGCCGGCCGTTGACGATCATCGGATCGGTGGTGGGCAGACCATCGAGGATGGCCGTTGCATCTTCCGCTACCTCCTGTGGCGTAAAGCCGAATTTTGCCGCCAGCACAGGACTAACCTGAAAGCTGGTGGCTGGGCCGCTGACGGTGTTGTCAATGCCATTCTGCGTATCGACTACGCCTGGGATCTTGCCGATCGCGTCTTGCACTTTAGGTCCGAGCTGGTTGAGCAACGCCTGGTCGTTGGAGAAGAGCTTGATCTGAATTGGCTCTGGCGCGTTCGATAAATCGCCGATCATGTCCTGGAGTATTTGCGTGAACTCGACATCCAACTCAGGCTCGGTCTTTTTGATTTCGTCGCGAACGTCGGCCATGATATCGTCGATGGGTCGTGAGCGCTTGCTTTTGAGCTTGACAGTAAAGTCGCCATAGTTGGCTTCTGTCACCGCGGCAAGTCCCATCTGAAGGCCGGTGCGCCGCGATGTGATTTCAACTTCCGGAGTGTCGCGCAGAATACGCTCGACGTGCTCCAGCACCCGGTTCGTCTCGGTTAGAGAACTCCCCGATGGCATGATGTAGTCGAGGATGAATCCACCCTCATCCATTTCGGGCAGCAGATCCGAACCAAGCGCGGAGTAGCCGAAGTAGGCCCCGACAATGAGTATCAGGCAGAGGCCGCCGAGAATCGCAGGCCGCGCCAATGCCCAATCGAGCGCGCGGGCGTGAATCGACAAGATGCGCGCCATGAGCTGGCCCGCGTGTTTGTGTTCCGGTTGCGACACGCCCTCTCGAGCTTCTTGCTGACTTGCATTCTTCGATCCCTCACGCAACAAAACAAAAGATAGGGCCGGAGTCCAGGTCAGCGCCAGAAGTAAAGATGTGAGCAGCGCGGCAGTCATGGTGATGGCGAGCGCGCGAAAGAAACTACCGGTGACGCCTGTGACAGCGACAAGGGGAAGAAAGACGACGACCGGTGTAATGGTGGACCCAATGAGCGGCACTGTGATTTCGCCGAGAGCGCTACGCACGGCTTCAATGCGGGATTGTCCGTTGTCGCGATGGACAACAATGTTTTCGACCACGACGATGGCATCGTCGATGACAAGCCCGATGGCGGCTGCAAGACCGCCCAGTGTCATGAGGTTGAATGACTGGCCAATCGTCCACAAAAAGAGGATGGTGATTGCGATGGTGACCGGGATGACAAGGCCGGCAACGACGGAGGAGCGCCAGTCGTGCAAGAAGAGGAAGAGGATCACGCAGGCCAGGAGGAGTCCGATGAAGATGGCGTCACGAACGCTGGCGATGGAGTCGCGCACCAGTTGTGACTGATCGTAAAACGGCTCGAGATGCACGCCAGGAGGCAACTTGCCGCTGAGACCGGCAACCTCGACGGCGACCGCATTGGCGACCTGCACCGTATTCGAGGAGATTTGCCGCGTGATGTTGAGCAATACTGCGGGTTTTCCGTTGGAGGTGACGGCGGTATATACCGGCATCGTAGAGGGTTCGACTGAGGCCACATCTGCAACCCGGATGGGCGCTGCCGCTGGAGTCGTCTTGATCACTAAATTGGCAAGCTCACTCACAGAGTGGGCCTGCGCTCCAATCAGGCCCAGGATAAGTTGGTGGTCCGCTTCATAGAGTCCGGGTGAGTCGATGATGTTGGCTGCCTGCACACCGTTTACGAGATCGAGCAAGGTGATTCCGGATGCTTGCAGGCGCGCGAGATCCGGAATAATGTGGAACTCAGGAACCTTGCCTCCCTGTACAACCACGGTACTGACGCCTTCCACGCGATTCAGCGGAGGTTTCAGATCGTAGGTTGCAATCTCCCAAAGTTGTGTTTGCGAGATAGTCGCCGGTCCTCGATCGTCTGCGGTGAGCGCATAACCGAGGATGGGAAAAGTAGCGAAGGTTAAGCGATTGGTCGTGATGCGCGCCGTGGCGGGCAGAGTTTGCGCAACCTTGGAGAGTGCGGCATCCGCAAGCTGAAGCGTTTGGAACATATCTACATTCCAGTCGAAGAACAAACTAATCTCGGCTGAACCGCGGCTCGTGGTGCTCCTGACAGTTCTCAAACCGGGCACGGAGTTGACCGCATCTTCGATGGGCTTGGTGATTGTGACCTGCATCTGCTCCACCGGCATGACTCCGTTGTCAACACCGATAACGACGCGCGGGAAATTGGTATCGGGAAAGACGGAAATCGGCACTTGCATGGCGGCGTAGACACCGGCTATGGTGAGCGCAATCAGGAAGAAAAAGATCGGTGTGGAAAGCCGCGAAAGCCAAAAGGGCTTTTCGGAGACGGGAGGTGGCGTCACTTGTCGTCTCCACCTTTTGCCGCGTCGGGTTTATCGTCACCGGGCGCGCCGACCTTCACTCTCGTCCCATCGTCGAGTGCATATGCACCGGTGGTGATGACTGTATCCTTCGCAGTGATGCCGGAGATAATCTGCGCCTCTTTGTCGGACTGAATTCCCACTGTTACTGGGTGCTTGTGCGCATTGCCATCGGCACCAATCACCATCACATACTTGCCGCCATCTGCCGCGGTCTGGAGCGCCTCCACAGCTATAAGCAAAGCATTTTTTACCGTGCGGCCAGTGATTGAAGCGTGGACCGGGGTTCCGGCCTTCAAGAGATTCTTGGGATTGTCGACGCGCAGCCAAACCTCGACGGTAGTGCTTCCGGGATCCAAGGCCGGACTGATGAGAGAGACCTTTGCATCCACTGGATCTTCCAACCCAGGGACGCTGATCGTCGCGGCAGCCCCAACAGAAAGTTGCTGGGCCTGCACCTGCGCGATATGCAACTTGGCAATCAACGTCGAAGTTTCCATCACCGTAATCAGTGGCGTTCCCGCAGGCGCTGTCTCGCCCGCAAAGAGCGGACGATCCGTTACCGCACCATCGATGGGACTGCGAATTTCCGTATAGCCGAGCTGAGCCTGTGCGCCAAGGTACTTGCCCTTGGCGGAATCAAGCTGACCCTTCGCGGAGTCAAGCGCAGCCTTGTTGCTGGTCTTCTGCACGGATTCAAAGTGCTGCCTGGCGATATCGTAGGCAGCCTCGGCCTGCACCAGAGCTGCTTTCGCAGTATCCAGGTCGCGTCCGGGAATCGCTCCCTGCGCGAATAGTTGGGTGCGCGCGGCGACGATACTTTGGTTCAAGTCGAGATTGGCCTTGGCTTGGGTCAGATCCAACTGTGCCTTGGAATAGTCCTCCGGAACACTTGCTTTCGTCGCGGTGTCGTATCCGGCTTTGGCAGCTGCGTATGTGCCCTCGTTGTCCAGGGCAGCCGCCGATAGGTCGTTGTTCTCGAGCGTGGCCAGCAATTCGCCGGCTTTCACGCGAGCGCCACGCTGGACGTAAAACTTCTTGACGGGTGCGGTGATCTTGGGGGAAATCGCGGCTTGAGCAAGCGGCGATAGCGTAGCGTCGGCGGCGATGATCTCGGAGATACTGCCCTGATGCGGCTGTGCGGCCTGCACGGTAACTTCCGGAACAGGCGCGGTGTCAGGCTTGTGACAGCCCCCCACGACCACCGACAGACCGCATAGCAGACCGTATCTAAATAGGCGATTCGGTTTCGAGGGACTCGTTGTCGTGCGCATAGATCAGATCGTTCCTGTGAGTATTTGCAGATTGGCCAAGGCGGTTTGATAGCGGAGCACCCCATCTTCCCGCGCAGTCTCCGCGGCTACGACAGAATTCTGCGCGTCCACGACCTCAAGCACGGTACCCTCACCAGCCGAGTAGCGGAGCCGTACGAGCCGCAGGCTTTCTCGCGCGGTTGCGACGCTCTGGTCGAGCGATTGGAGTTGATCTCGAGCCACGGTTGCCTCGCCGTAGTACTCATCCAAGTCCGCAACTAACCGCCGCTGTGTCGCTGTGAGCGTTACTTTTGCAGAGTCGCGCAACGCCGTTTTCTGCTTGATACGATCATGCGTCGAGAACCAGTCCCAGACAGGAATATCGAGGGTCGCCGTAGCCGAGTAGCCAAGGTTACGTGCGCCATCTGGCCCATGCACTGCGAATTCGGGTGAGTCGATACCATAGTTGAAGTTCAATCCCAGATCGGGCAGATAGGCGGCGCGAGCCGCGGTCACAGATAGATTTGCAGCATGCATCGAGGCTAGAGCGCTCTTGAGTTCAGCATTATTCTGCGCAGCGGCGGCCTCTATTTCTTCGCGTGTAGACAGCGGCACCGGGTTTGCAAAGTCCACCAATGTATAAGCGGCCTGCGGATCGGGGAAAAGCAAAACTGCCAGATCCAGTCGCGCCTTCTCACTTTGCAGCTTGGCGTCGGCAAATTCCCGTTCGCTCTGCTGCTGCTCCAACTGCGCCTTGACAACGTCAGCATGCGCGGCCTCGCGAGCATCTTCACGATGCTGGGTGAGCTCGGTGAAGCTGTTGGTCTCATCCAACGCGCGCTGCGCAATGGCCAACTTGTGGTTCGCGGACAGCGCGCTGTAATACAGGCTGGTAACCGTGACCACGAGGCCGCGACGCGCGATCTCGAGTTCAGCCGATGCGAAACGGGCGGCGGCCGAGGCTTGGGCGACGGCGGTTACTTGTTGCATGCCGATCGTCTCACTTACCACGCCTTGGCTGGTGTATTCGTGAACGCTGTTATTGGCGATGAACCTTGGAACGCTCGTCGTTGCCGCCGTGCTGGCATTGGCTGACTGGCTAGGTCCATGCGCCGGCTGTGTGTATAGGTATTGGTTGTGGTAAACCACGCTGGGTAACAATGCCGATCGGGCCAGCGAGCGGTCCAGGGCTGCGACCTTGGCAGATGCGACTGCAGCAGCAAAAGTGGGTTCGTTGGCCTTGACCCGCGCTATCGCGTCTTCCAGAGTAATTTGACCAGGCGAAACCGGTCCCGGCGTGGAGGCTTGCGACGCCGAGAGCTGCGTCTGTTGGCTCAACGAGGGAGCGACAACCAACACTGCGAGGCAGACTTGAAAAACGATAGAAGCAAGAATTCGCATAGTTGAAAGTGCGGCGAAGCTGCAAGTGGTAGCTCCAGCGTGTTGTTTCAAGTAGGAGCTAATCGTTCCCGGCCACAATCACCGCGAAAGTGTCGGGCACGATTGCCGGACGAGGGCGGGGATTGGCGGCAGTGGCCGCTGGACGAGGACCGAACTGCGCTGTCACAACGTATATCTTTCCCGTAGTCCTGTCTAACGCCATGGTGCGTGCTCCCTGCTGAGTTGCCAGGTTTTGTAGCACTTTGTAGTCGCTCGTGCTGGCATCGACGATTGTAACCGTACCTTCCCCATTGGAAGAGAAGGCAAGATTGGTCTTAGGATCGTATGCAGCGGCGTCCGGACCATTACCGATCGCCGGTGTTGCGATCACCTTGCCCGTATCGGCATCGACGACAGCCATCTTCTTTTCATCGCAGACAGCGAAGAGCCGCCGTCCGGCGCGATCAATCGCAAGGCCCGAAGGAGACTCGCACGGACTTACCGACCAGGTTGCTGTAACCTTGGGATCTTTTGCGTCCAGACGGACAATTTCGCTCTTGTCTTCGATATTGTCGAAGATGAAACCCTTTCCGTCGGCGACCGGGAACTCCGGCTTCCCGGGCAACGGCACGGTTGCGATGACCTTTTGGGCAGCGGTGTCAATCACCGTGACATTACTGCTGCGCCCGTTAAAAGCCCAGACAGTCTTAGTTACCGGCTCGTAGACAATTCCATCGGGATTAGTGCCGGCAGGGATCGATGTTACCGTCTGCAGGCTGCTTCGATCGAAAACAACCACCGCGTTGGCGCCTCCGTCGCTGATGTAGCCATACTTTCTGGCGTCGTCCAGAGCGACGCCATGTGTTCCCTTAAGGCCGGTGATGGCGCCAATCGATTTGCCGGTAGTAGCGTCGAGGACCTCGACTCGGCCGCCGTGCGTAATGTAAAGGCGGTTTGCGGCCGAATCGGCGGTGAGATAGTCCCATCCCCCTTCGCCTCCGACCTTCCAGCTGTCTTGAACGCGATAGCTCTTCTGCGCGAAAGCAGGAAGCGTAACGGCCAGGGTCATTGCTGCAAACAATCCGAGAACGCGGAAAGTGCGAATCACAAATGGCGATTTCATGCCGGTCTCCAGTGCAACGCGGCAGGGTCGTCTACCGCTGCTGGTAACTATTTCATAGCAACCTTAAGTGGGCCTGAAGAGACTTGAAGAATTATTGGGCAATCATGGAAGGATACGAAGCCGTATGTGCAAGTGGAAGCCTCACTACGACGGTAGTTCCGCGGGCGACTTTGCTCTGGATTTCGATGGACCCTCCGCACTTATCGACAACGGCTTTGCAGATTGCGAGCCCGAGGCCGGTTCCCCCGGTCTTTCTGCTGCGTGATGGTTCAGCGCGCGAGAACCGCTCAAAGATATGAGGAAGACTTTCAGCAGGGATACCCTCGCCTTGGTCGCGGATTTTGATCCGTGCTTGAGAGTCTTCTTGCTCGATCTCTACGTTGATCGCCGAATTCGGCGGAGCGTGCTGCAGGGCATTTAGCAATAGATTCGAGCAAAGCAGCTTGAACTGCTCTGCTTCAACGTTGGCCGTCAGAGAGGCGTTGCCTTGGATCAGAATCGGAATCTGGCCGAGCTGGGTCATCGTATCGAACTCCAGCACGACCTCACGCATGCACTGAACAACGTCGGTTTGGAGAGAGGCAGGATTGACTGCGTCGCTTTCCTCAACGCGCGCCAGCGTCAGCATCTGAGCCACGATGCCCTCCATGCGCCCACAATCCGCCAAGCACCGTTCCAGTCCGGCCTGGTATTCGAGAGGAGTTCTTTCTTTCATACTCAGCAGTTGCAGTGAGGACTTCACAACCGCAACACCGGTTTTCAACTCGTGCGCCGCATCGCCCACAAATCGCCTTTGCTGTTCGAATGACCGTTGAAGGCTATGCAGGAGCACCTCGAGAGCCGAGACCAGCGGAGCAAGCTCTTTGGTTATTTTGGCTTTTTCCGGCGGCAGAAAGGTCCACGAGGACACGGACACTTTTGAAGCAGCGGTTGCCAGCTCACGCAACGGCCCCAGTCCGAGATTCATGAGCCAGGACATCAGAATGCCGGTACACGCCAGCACCAACAGGCTGCTGATCGCATAAAAGCTCACTGTGCGCAGGATTGCTCCCCACACGCGCTTCATTGAGGAGCCATAATAGACCGTTACGTATCGCCGAATGCCACCGCCCTTGTCGCCAGGATCGACGATGCGCAACCCCTGCATGCGAATCACGCGGTACGTCTTGCCATGGATGGTGGTTTGATAGAAAGCCTCCTGCCCGTCCTCATGGCTTTCGACCCTCATCTGTTCATTCTGACCAGGCACCGAGTTTCCCGCCCAGTTTGGGGAACGGCCCAAAAGCCTGCCGCTCGCGTCCGTGACCTGATAAATATCGTCCGGCGGCACCGTCGTTTCAGTTCCGTCCAGCATGACGTTGTCGCTCGCGTCCTCAGCGTCCTGCACCGCCCCAAGCATGGAGTCGGCCCGCCCACGCAGCAGTACGTCAAAGGCACGGAAATGAACATGCCGCTCATAGACGAGTGCAAGCGATGTGACGCAAAGCGCCGAGATCAGCTCTATCAGCAGGACCGTGGCGATCAGTCTCCGGGTAATGGAATAGGACTTCATTCTTCATTCGCCCTGGTGACGAGCAGACGATAACCGCGTCCGCGCAATGTCTCAATGCTGGATTGTTGCTCGTTTCCGCCGAGTTTCTTGCGCAGATTTGAGACGTGCACTTCGATTACATTCGAGTGGTGTTCCCAGTTGTAGTCGTAAAGGTGCTCCAGAAGTTCGCGCTTGGAAATGATGACTCGTGGACGATGCATCAGATATTCGAGTATTCGATATTCCATAGGAGAGAGAGTGATTGCCTCTCCCGCTCTATGCACCGTTTGCTCTAAAGTGCTTACAACCAGGTCACCCGCGCTTAGGGTCGGATGCGCTACACCCTTTCCTCGGCGAATGAGAGCCTTAGCGCGCGCGAGCAGCTCGCCGAGGTCGAATGGCTTGCTGAGATAATCGTCTGCTCCCGCGTTCAACAAACTAATGGTCGATGTAACTTCACCTACTGCGGTGAGTATAAGAACCGGCGTTTCATCTTTGCCTGTCCGCAGACGTTTAAGAACACTGATTCCGTCGAGCTTGGGTAGCATGAGATCGAGAATGATCAGGTCATAGCAGCGATTCTCGGCGAGTGAGGCTCCCGTGACGCCGTCTTCAGCGCAGTCCACAGCGAAGCCAGGACCTTCCCGTAGAGCGGACGCCACATTTTCAGCGAGCCGGACTTCGTCCTCGATAAGCAGTACGCGCATGGAACGATTATCTATCGGTCCAGATGAAGGCACCCTTAAGGCCGGAGTGCTACCGGCCCTCGGCGCGTTCTTTCTCATTCTGTCTTGCTTGGAGAAGTTGCGCGCTGCGCGGCGCCGATGGCGTGGCAGCTCGAGGAGCTCCGGCTACGCAAAGTACTCCTGAGCAGGCGATTCAGTGAAAAGACCCAGTGTCGCTACAATTTTCGCTACAGTTGAATTTCAACTCTTGGTGAGTTTGAAGATTAACTCTTTGAAAGGATTGGAGGCGCGGGTCGGGATCGAACCGACGCATAAAGGTTTTGCAGACCTCTCCCTTACCACTTGGGTACCGCGCCTCGGCAGGGCTGTCTTTTCCAGGATCGCTCCACACCGCCGTAGCCAGTCCGGCTGGCGCCGGAGGGCGATCTGGAGCGGGAGACGAGACTTGAACTCGCGACCCTCGCCTTGGCAAGGCGATGCTCTACCACTGAGCTACTCCCGCTTAACGCAGATTCGAGTATACCGGGCCGTCTGAAAGCAGGTCAAACCGCCGTGGAAGCTCCGCGTACGCCGTTGCTGATGGCCGAGCCGGCTCCCGCTCCGGCCTCGATCCGAACGATTTCTCCATCGCGCATGTGTAGGATTCGGCCGGCGATGGCTGCAGCCTCCGGATTGTGCGTGATCATGAGCGTGGTCTGCCCCAATTCGCGGTTCGAGCGCTGCAGCATCTCCAGCACGGCTTCGGAGTTTTTGGTGTCCAGGTTGCCGGTGGGTTCATCGGCCAGCACGATGGCAGGCCGGGTAATCAGTGCGCGCGCAATCGCTACGCGCTGCTGCTCGCCACCGCTCAGTTCCGAAGGCCGGTGCTGCAGCCGTCCCTGAATCGACAGCAGGTCGCTCAAATGATCGAGATACGCCCGATCCAATGGCTCCTTGCGCCCACTGATTTCATAGGCAATCTCGATATTGCCCATCGCCGAGAGGGTTGGCAGCAGATTGAATTTCTGAAAGACGAAACCAATGCGGCGCTTGCGCAGGCGCGTGCGTTCGGCGTCATTCAGGCTGGCAAAATCGATTCCGTCAATGACGACGCGCCCTTCCGTCGCTCGCGTCAGTCCGCCCAGTAGATAGAAAAGCGTCGATTTGCCGGAGCCCGAAGGCCCCACGACGGCGACAAACTCGCCCGCGGCCACCTCAAACGACACGCCCCGTAAGGCGGAGACCTGGATGCGTCCCGCGGAATAGACCTTGGTCAGTTTGTCGGCAAGAATGATCGGCGAGGACGCTGCGGACGGCACAAGCAGTATTGTAACTGCCGCGCCCGCTCGCTCTCGTAGAATGGAAGTTGAACCAATCTCAGCGCAGGATTCCCCAGGCATGACTGTTCAATCGAAAAGCTCTCTCGTCGCTTCCCTCGAAAAGGCCGCCGCATTGGCCGGTCTGACATTGCTCTCGACCTCGTCGGGCAGTGACTTTAACGGCGAACCCACGGTGATTTTTCAACTCGGTATTCCCGGTGTCGAGGATCGGTCGCTCCAGCTCGAGTTGAGCGAAGCATTCGAATTCGACAAGCCAAATCTGCTGCCCGAGATGACAGCGCATTTGTCCGCCGAAGCCAAGCGCCTGCGCAATCCGCGCCCCGAGTGCTACGTCACGCTGGCTGGGCTGCCCATCGCGTTCGGTAAATTTCAGTGGCCCTTCCATCGCTCCAGTTCCGGCTCGGATACCTATATCGTTCACGGCGAAATGCACCTTGCGGACGGCGGCGCGCACAACTTACACGCCAAAGTGGCGGCCTCTGTCACGGTGACTTTCGCGGAGATTGTTCCCGCCATGGAGCAGCCCTACGCCGAGACATTCGTCTACAACGCTATTCGCAAAACGGTCGACCTGGGCCAGCTTGAATTCGTGAAGTCGGGCAATCGCCAGCCCGTGCCCGTCACCACGCGCTACTACAGCCGCTGGCAAAAGAAGTTCCTCTTCACCGAGACCAACGATGCCGAGCGGCTGGAATACCTGCTGCGCAAGGTCTACTGGTTGTCTGGCGTCTTAGGGGAAAGCAAACCTGTATGGATCGCCGATCCGCGCGACGCGCAATATCTGAATACAACGGAGGCCGACTTGCTGCGCATGGCGGGCGATGAAGCGGGCGAAGGACTGATGGCGCTCGATGGCGAGTATGCTTCAGCCACGCAGGCATTGCTGGCGCGCGCACCCGAGTACCACGCTGCGCTTGAGGCCGCGCTCAATTTCACCAAACCGCAGTTCAACGAGTCAATGCGCTCCGGCCGGGCGAATATGTAGGGCCGCTAAAGAGCCGTGCCACACCCCGCGCAGAAGCGCGCTCCTGCGGGATTCGTGCGCTGGCAGTGGCTGCAGGCCACAAGCGTTCCTGGCTGGGCCAGAGCCGAACCGGGCGCAGGTGGCATATTCACGGTGACGTTGATGGGCCAACCCATGGGCGGCGCGCTCATGCCCAAGGCTGCCGCGATTCCTGCTGCCTGGATCGCGTTGAATTCCCGGACCCGTCCGGGCATAAAGAAGCATTCAACCACGCCGAGGACCGTGGTGATGCCGGTCCAGAAAAAGCAGCAATAGAGGATGCCCAGGCCCGTGCGGCGCAGATAAAAGTGATGGATGCCGAATGTGCCCAGAAACAGCGCCAGCAGAATCCCCACCACCTCGTCGCGGCGTGCCGACTCATATTGCTGATAAAAAATGGCCTGCGCATTGGGATACGAAACGGTGCTCATAGGCCTTCCCTCGTTTGACTTGCATTTAACTATACGCAGGGGCAAGACGGCGAGTTCCTTCCCCGCCCTGCCCCAAAAGGCCAAACCTCACCTCCGTTGCCGTAGCATCAAAGGGTCATGGATACCCCACCGGCTTCGATCAGCGAAACCTTCTCGATTGGCGGCGACCTTCCGGTCCATCGCCTCGGCTACGGCACCATGCGCCTGGTGGGAGACGGCGCGTGGGGCGAGCCGGCGGACCCAGCCGAAGCGCACCGCGTGCTGCGCCGCGCCGTCGAATTGGGCGTCAACCTCATTGACACTGCCGATGCGTACGGTCCAGAAATCGCCGAGCGGCTCATCGCCGAAGCACTGTACCCGTATCCACCAGGACTCGTCATCGCGACCAAGGGTGGCATCACGCGCCAGGGTCCTGCGAAGACCGAGTACGTGGGCCGCGCCGGCTATTTAATTCAGTGTGTGGAGATGAGCCTGCGCCGCCTGAAGCTGGAGCGCATCGAGCTCTACCAATTGCATCGAATTGACCCGAGCACGCCGCTCGAAGAGAGCCTCGGCGCGTTGCGCCAGATGCAGGAGCAGGGCAAGATTCGCCACATCGGCCTCAGCGAAGTCACGCCCGCGCAGATTGAAGAAGCGCAGAAAATCGTGCCCATCGTGACCGTGCAGAACCGCTATTCGCTCGCAGATCGCCGCCACGAAGAAACGCTTGCCTGGTGCGAGCAGCGTGGCATCGCGTTTCTGCCGTGGTATCCGATGGTCGCCGGAAAAATCCTGAAAGCCGATCACCCCTCGGCGAGGACTTTTGGGGCTATCGCAGAGCGCCACGGTGCTACGGTCGCGCAACTCCTGCTGGCGTGGCTCCTGCATCGCTCGCCGGTCATGCTGCCCATTCCCGGCACGTCGAAAGTTGAGCACCTGGAAGAAAACATCGCCGCCGCTGGGCTGAAGCTTACCGCTGACGACTGCGCAGAGATTGAAGCGGCCGCGTAGGGCCTTCCCTGCAACCGCGGCACAACTCTATACCACTGCATTCTTCGCAATCACGTCTTTGTACCACTCCGCGCTCAGCTTGGGCGTGCGCTTCAACGTCTTGAAGTCCACGTAGTGCAGGCCGAAGCGCTTGCTGAACCCATCGGCCCACTCGAAGTTGTCCATGAGGCTCCACAGGAAATAGCCCTGTACCGGATAGCCTTCCTTGACGGCTCGATGCAGGTGCGTGAGGTGGTCGCGCAGATACATGATGCGATCCACGTCCTCGACGCGGCCCGCGGGCGTCAACACATCGTCGGAGGACGTGCCGTTTTCTGTGATGTAAATGGCCTTCGGCTTCCACAGGTCGCATACGTTGCGCACTCCCCAGTAGATGCACTCAGGCCCCAGCGTGAGCCACGGCGAATACATGTGGGGATAGGAACTAGGCATCGGTTCCACAGCGAAACCCTGCGGGGAATCATCGGCGCGCGCATAGAGCGGCACGTAGATATTCGCGCCTACAAAATCTACCGGGCTGCCGATGGCCTTCATGTCGCCCTCTTGCACCTTGGGGGCGTTGGCTCCTTCGTGCTGCAGGTATTCATTTGGATATTTGCCTTCCATGACTGCGGTCAGAAAGGGCGCGTTCCCGATGCGTGTGGCTGCGCGCGCAGCCGCAACATGTTCCGGAGTTTCGATGACCGGAACAAACACGACCGCATTCTCCGCCAGTCCCACCTGGGTACCGCTCGGTGTGTTGGCGCGAATGGCCTGCACACCGAGGCCGTGCGCCAGAATCGCGTGATGCCGAATCTGATTGCACTCGCCGTCGGAAAGCTTGAGGCCGGGCGCAAATTGTCCGTAGCGATAGCCAAGATCGGTGAAGCACACGAACTCATTCGTGGTCATGAAATGATGCACGCGGTCGCCGAGCTTCTTCGTGACATAGCCCGCATAATCCGCGAACGATTTTGCCGTGGCCCGGTTCTGCCATCCGCCGTCGAGGGCCTGCGGCAGGTCCCAGTGGAAGAGCGTGACATAAGGAGTGATGTTGTTCGCCAGCAGCTCGTCAATCACGCGGTTATAGTAGTCGAGCCCTTTGGGATTTGGCTGGCCCGCGCCATCCGGAATCACCCGTGACCATGAGATCGACATGCGATACGTGCTCACTCCAAGCGCCTTCATCAACTGCACGTCTTCCTTATAGAGATGGTAGGAGTCGTCGGCTACATCGCCTGTTTCGCCGTGAAACGTCTTGCCCGGCGTATGCGCAAACGTGTCCCAGATCGACGGCCCGCGGCCATCGTCTTTGGCTCCGCCTTCCACTTGATAGGCCGCTGTCGCGCATCCCCACAGAAATCCCCTGGGATAGCTGAGGGTTGCTGTCTCGCCCCAAGCAAGCCGGGGAAGTGAAACGCCGGCGCAGGCAGCAGCTGCCGTTGCGGCTGCGCCTTTGCCAAATTGCCGGCGTGTGAGATTTTTCATTCGTGCTTTTCCTTTTCTCGTTCCGGCGATAGGTGGCGGAAGGCTCTAGCAAAACGTTTTAGCAGAGCACATGAAGAGATGGCAAGTGACGGACGAGCAGGGCCGACCCGGCCCGCTTTGCAATCCGGAGCCTGGAGTGCGCCGAACCGGGCATATCAAACTCCCGTGAATAATTGCCTTCCGCGATTGACGTGCCACATCGTCGAGATTAGTGTCGCGACATGGAGACCATAGACTTCGACCAGCTATACAGGGCATATAAACAGGCCGTGGATCAATGGGTGAATGCGATTCGTGCCGAAGAAGCTCTCGCGAAGGGCGATCATTCGATGACGCAGATGGAAGCGTGGGATGACGCAGGGTTCAAATTACACGACGCGGAATTGACCGCCAAGAAGGCGCGGGACGCCTACAAGAATGCACTGCGCAAGAAGAACTACGGCTTTTAAGCAATCCATGCAACCTTTCACGCCCCAAGAACAAGTGCGGTGACCCGAAAATTGTGGCGTAGGTTCAACAAGCCGAGTTGGGACTACTTCCCGGTGCTCTTGTAGACCGCCCCAGCCTTCATGACGAACTTGACGTCTTGCAAGAGCTTCACGTCGGCAAGTGGGTTGCCGTCGACGGCGATGATATCGGCCCATTTGCCAGGGTCGAGCGATCCGGTTCGATCGCTCCAACCCATCAGGTCAGCCGCGTTCACGGTCGCGCTTTGGATGGCATCGATGGGCTTCATCCCAAGTTCACGCACATACACCTCGAGCTCATGTCCATTTAGACCGTGGGGGTAGACTGCCGCATCGGTGCCCAGCGCAATCTTGACGCCCGATTCGTAGGCATGCCGGATGTTCTTCTTGGCCACAGCGCTCACGTCTTTCATCTTCTGCTCGTAGAACGGCGGCAGCTTGCCGTACTCGAGCATCCAGTCTTCTAGATAGAGCGTCGGCACAAGATACGTGCCGTTCTTCTTCATCACTTCGATCGCCTGATCGTCGATGTAGCTGCCATGCTCGATCGAATCGACGCCTGCCTCGCTGGCCCACAGAATGCCCTGCGCTCCATGCGCGTGCGCTGCGACCTTGCGGCCAAGACGATGCGCGTCCGCGACAATTGCCTTCATCTCCTCAAGCGTGTATTGCGAGGCCTGCGGATCGTCTCCTTTGGAGAGAACGCCGCCGGTGGCGCAGATCTTGATCAGATCGGCGCCATACTTAATGTTCTGCCGCACCTGGTGTTGCACGGCAGCTATGCCGTCCGCTACGCCGTCGCCGACTTCGTGATACCGGATGGGCAGCAGGTTCTCATCGCAGTGCCCGCCGGTGATGCCGAGGAGCGGTCCGCTCACCTGCATGTGAGGGCCAGGAACCTGCCCAACGTTGATCGCGTCGCGCAAATCCACATCCACGAATCCTGAAGCGCCGACGTTGCGCACCGTGGTGAATCCGGCGAGAAGCGTCGTTCGCGCATTCACAACGCCGCTGATCGCATCCTTCGCGTCGGTGTCCGTGACCTCTTTGAATGGATCGAAGTCTGGGTTGCTGGTCAGGTGTGTGTGGACGTCGATCAGCCCCGGCAGAACTGTCAGCGTGCCGAGATCGATGACCGTGTCGCCGGATGAGGGCGGTGTGGAGGCCGTCGGCGCGATGGAGAGGATACGGTCGCCGGAGACTACGATGGTCTGCGCGTCGAGCGTTTTGCCGGTATGGACATCGAGAAGATGACCGGCGCGAATCAGCATGCGTTGCGGCGCAACATTCTGTGCAGACGCCACATGGGGATGCACGCCACCGAGAATCGTGAATACGACAGAAAGTAGGATTGAGACAGACACGCGCACGCGCATCGCAAGCCTCCATTTTGGAGATGGGTTGGGGCAGGCAAAGTGTAGCACGCGACTTATGGGCGGGGTGCCGGACTGATAAGCGTGCACGTGTTCGCTTTTCGCGCGCCAAAAATAAAAGCCGCGATCCGAGGACCGCGGCTTTTATTTCTGATTCTGAAGATCCAGGTGCAATGGGTAAAGCGCGAAGCGCGTCTGCCCCACCGCAGACCGGGGCCCCCAGGAAACGGTCGCTGTTTCCTGGGGTGGAGGTGGTCACATCTCTTTTACGCCATCCACAAACGCCTTCAGTTTGCGGCTGCGCGAAGGATGACGCAGCTTGCGCAACGCCTTGGCTTCGATTTGCCGAATGCGCTCGCGTGTGACCTGAAAGCTCTGTCCCACTTCTTCGAGGGTGTGCTCCGAGCCATCTTCGAGTCCGAAGCGCATCTTGATGACGCGCTCCTCGCGTGGTGTTAGCGTGCGTAACACCTGCGAGGTGTATTCCTTCAGGTTCACGCTGATGACAGCTTCGGAAGGCGAGACGGCCTGGCGATCTTCGATGAAGTCGCCGAGGTGCGAGTCCTCTTCTTCGCCAATTGGTGTCTCGAGCGAAATCGGCTCCTGCGCAATCTTGAGCACCTTGCGCACCTTGGCCACAGGAATATCCATGCGGCGCGCAATTTCTTCGCTTGAAGGTTCGCGGCCCAGTTCCTGCACAAGCTGACGGCTGGTGCGGATCAGCTTGTTGATGGTCTCGA
>PLKY01000257.1:31670-35130 GCA_003140785.1 Acidobacteriaceae bacterium
ATGTTGCCTTCCTGAATCAGGTCAAGGAACTGCAATCCGCGATTCGTGTACTTCTTGGCGATCGAGACAACGAGCCGGAGATTGGCCTCAATCAGTTCGCGCTTCGCCTGTTCGGCGTCCATGTCGCCCTGGATCATTTCGCGCTGCGTGCGCTTCAGCTCGATGATCGAAACGCCTGCATCGCCCTCGATTTTTTCGAGGTCGATTTTGCAGTTCTTTTGCTGGCGACGATATTCCTTCTTCAGCTCTTCACTCTTCGACGCGTCGTACTTCTGGTCGAGTGAGCGAATCTGCCGCTCCAGCGTGCGCATGGTGTCGACGGTCTTGTTGACCTTGTCGAGCAGCCGCTTGCGCTCCAGGCCCGTGTACTTCAGCTCACGCACAATGCGCGACACGTAGACCTTCTCGCGCGCAATCGCCCACCGCGTACGGCGCAGTTCGCGCTGGCTGGTCTTGCTGTTTGCCGCCTCCAGCTTCTCTTCGAACGCCGCGATTTTCTTCTGGTGCTTGATCAGCGCTTCAATGCGCGTGACCGTCGAACGAACGCGCGCCTGCACCACGTCTTCGGTGAGCTCTTCTTCGTCGAAGATCACAACTTCTTTCACATTGCGCACGCCGCGCTTCAGGTCTTCGCCGAGCGCGACGATCTCGCGAATTACGATCGGCGATCGCGAAATCGCCTTGAGCACACGCATCTGCCCGCGCTCGATGCGCTTGGCGATCTCCACTTCGCCTTCGCGCGTCAACAACGGTACGGTGCCCATCTCGCGCAAATACATGCGCACGGGATCGTTGGTTTTTTCAAGCGTCCCAGGGGTCAGGTCGAGTTCGACGTCCTCGCCCTCTTCCAGTTCGAAGTCCTTGTCGCTGCCAAATTTTGGCGCGTCCAAAAGGTCGATACCCTGGGTGCCGATGGTTGTGATCAGATCATCCAGGTCGTCGGGCGTCCCCATCTCTTCGGGCAAAATGTCGTTCACGTCGCCGTAGGTGAGATAGCCCTTGTCCTTACCGGTATCGATAAGGTTCTGGATATCGTCTTCAAACTTCTCGTTAGTTGCCAATGCAGTCCTACTCTCCAGCGCGATCTTCAGATTTAACACCGCGTCGCGCAACGGTGCGCCGCCCATCCGCTCGCGCCAACAAAGTTCCGCTAGGAACAATTTGCGCGTATGGGCGCACCTTCGGTTTCCCGCCACCTAAAAGAAGCGGCTCAGTTCATCGCTCGGAATCCGGATATCGCGCTTCAGGTTTCGCCTGGTCGCCCGCGAGCCGAAGCTCATATGTGGGGCAGAGGGGACGCGCATCCGCACAGAGATCAATAGATTACCATAGTCGAACCGGCTTCCGCCAAAGCAAATGTGACGGCTCTCCAAGGCGCGAACAGCAGGTGCTTCAAAACCGGGCCGGGACTGAGCCGGGCAGCTTCGCTCCCGCCCGCTCTGTTCCCGCTTATTTAGACGCTGAAAACCGGATCGACGCTGCAAAGAATGGGTTGTCTGGGCGCAAGCGGCGATTCCGATCGTAATCCCGCAGCGTCAGACGAGCGTGGCCTGCAGCCATCAGCTGCGCAAGTTGCGCAAAGCCCGGTCCAGGTCAAGCTTCTGTTGCGTCAGCACGGCCAACTCGGCGTGGTCGCCGCGCCGCTCAGCTTCCGCAATCTGTGCTCGCAAGTTCCTGATTTCGCTCTCGATCCGGCGTTTTTGGAGGCTCGCAATGGCGCCTTGAACCGTATCCGCCGAAGGCGGTCCGGTCTCACCCATCAGGGCTTCGGCTAATAGTGCCATTTGCGCCTGGTCCTCCACCATCTCCATAGGGTCCTGCGCTCCCCTCATCGCAAGCGACTGCAGCGCAGGAAACGACCCTAGCCCTTCAAAAGTGCTTGGCTGGCTGGTGACCGCTTCAACAGCGATCCGCCGCGCTGCCTCATGCTCCGGATCGGTGATCGCCAGCGCGCGCAGCAGCACACGCTCCACTTCGGTCAACCCGACGGCCCTTACTTCGATGTGGTCGCGTCGCCTGAGCGCGGCCCGCCGGATTTCCTCGCGCAACACCGCCGAATCGATTCCCAGCTTTTGCGCGGCATCGGCGGCAAACTGGTCCCGCGATAGTTTCTCCGGAATCCGCCGGATGTGGGGCAGCAGGTAGTTCATCGCCTTCACCTTCTGCTCCGCGCTTGCGCCGGGAAACGACTGCCGCGCGCGCTCGATCAGGTAGTCAAAATATTTTTGCGAATGCTTTAGCGCCTCTCCGTAGGCTTCTTTGCCTTTGCGGCGGATGTAGAGGTCGGGATCGAATCCCTGGTCGAGGGTCAGCACCTTGATCGTGAACTCTTCTTCGACCAGCAATCCCAGCGTGCGCTCGGTCGCTTTCGCACCTGCCGTGTCGGGATCGAAGTTGACGACAGCATTCTTACTGAAGCGCCCAAGTAGCTTCGCCTGCAGTTCGGTGAACGCCGTGCCTGAGCTGGCGATCACGTTATGAAATCCGGCAGCGTAGACGGAGATGCAGTCCATTTGGCCTTCGACCAGGATGGCGTAGTCGAACTTCTTGATCCACTCTTTGGCGAGATCGAGGTTGAAGAGCACCTTGCCCTTGGAGTAGATCGGGGTTTCGGGCGAGTTCAAATATTTGGGGCCGGATTTTTCATCCGTGGCGAGCGTGCGGCCGGTGAAGGCGATCACTTTCCCTGCTTCGCTGGCGATGGGGAACATGACGCGGTTGCGGAATTTGGAGTACATGGCCGCGAGCTGCGAGCCACGAGCTTCGAGCTCCGAGCCACCCCGGCCCTTGTCATCCTGAGGGCCCGCCTTTTGGGCACGAATGACCTCTGCACTTCGCTGCGGATCGTCGTCCCCACCTTGAGATTCATTGCTCGTAGCTCGTGGCTCGGAGCTCGCAGTTTCCTTCCACGAAAACAGGCCGCTCTCGCGTAGGACCTCTTCGCTGAATTCTTCTTTCAGTCGATCGCGCAGGAGGAATCCTGAATCGGGGGCGTAGCCGATGCGGAAGCGGGCAATCATCTCCTGATCGAGACCGCGGCCTGCGAGGTATTCCCTGGCTCGAGCGCCTTCGGGGCGGCGCAGGCATTCCTGAAAGAACGCTACGGAACGCTCGTGAACGTCGAGAAGCTGTCCGCGCAGGCGAGCTTCTTTCGCTTCGCCGGGCGTTGAATAACTGGCCTTGGGCAGCGGGATGCCCAGTTTCTGCGCCACCATCCGCACGGACTCGGGGAAGGTGATGTTTTCGATTTTCTGGATGAAGCTGAAGACGTCCCCGGACACGCCGCAGCCGAAGCAGTGATAAAACTGCCGGGTGGCGTGGACGGAAAACGATGGCGTTTTCTCGCCGTGAAACGGGCACAGCCCCGAATAGTTCTGCGCCCCGGCTTTCTTCAGCTTGATGTAGTCGCCGATGATCCGGACGATGTCCGCCTGCTGCTTGACCGTGTACGCGAAATCGC
>PLKY01000266.1:0-19585 GCA_003140785.1 Acidobacteriaceae bacterium
GCCTACGAGCTGCTTTCGTCTCATCTGAAGAAGCTTGTCTCTATGCTGCCACAGACACCCAAATCAATGTCGGCAGTGTAGTTCTCTGCGATCAATCCTTCTGTTCACACTTGCCGACTTGCCAGTACAAATTTCCCTCTTGGTGCGTGACTCGGCCAACATAGTGCGCCAGCATTACTTTCCCCTTGCACTTCTACAGAAGGAAGATATACGCTCGTTGTGTCGAAGCAGCAGGGTTGGAGAGCGATAATGAGCGATACAAGAATGGAGTTACCGCAAGGGACGCTGGATCTATTGATTCTGAAGGCTGTGGCGCTGGAGCCCTTGCATGGTTGGGCGATCTCTGAGCGCTTGCAACAGATATCGAGCGACGCTCTTCAAGTGCAACAAGGTTCCTTGTATCCAGCTTTGCACAGGCTTGAGCGGCACGGATGGGTGAAAGCGAAGTGGGCGATCAGCGAGAACAATCGCAGAGCAAAATACTACGAGTTGACGAGCCAGGGCCGAAAACAACTTGCGGCTGAATCCGCTGCGTGGCGCAGACTGACTGCTGTCGTCGATTCCGTACTCAATATGGTCTGAGGGAACTGGATATGTTGAGCGATTTAAGGTATCGATTCCGCGCTCTCTTTCGTCGCGACCATCTTAACGCGGAACTGGATGAGGAGTTGCGGGACCACATCGAGCGCGAGACTGAAAAATATCTTCGCGCGGGCTTGCCCGCTGAAGAGGCAAGGCGCAGGGCTCTCATCGCGCTGGGCGGAATGGAGCAGGCCCGGCAGCAGACTCGCGACTCCCGCGGCATCAGAATGATCGAACAGATGCTTCAGGATTTGCGCTATGGGTTGCGTTCCCTGGGCAAGAATCGCGCGTTTACCGCCGTTTTCGTTTTCACCCTGGCCCTCGGCATCGGGTCATGCACCGCCATCTTCAGCCTGATGACGGCCGTCATGTTTCCTCCTCTGCCCTATGGCGATGCCAAACAGCTCGTCTACATAACGACTCCAAATCAGAATATGAAGCAAATTCCGCCCGAGGCGATCATCCCGGACAACGCCGACTTCGCCGACATGAAGCGGGAGAACCATTCGTTCTCTGCGATGACGCAGTTCGCGCAAAAGAGCTTCAGGCTGAATGGGGCCAACACATCTTTGAACGGAGCGACGGTTGACGAGGACTTCTTCAAGACGCTCGAAGTCTCACCCGAGTTGGGGCGCAGAATCAACGCTGAAGACAACGAGCCGTCAAATGACGGCGTGGTGGTGATCAGCCACTCGCTTTGGCTACAGTTGTTCGGCGCGGACCCATCCGTGCTCGGCAAATCGATACAGTTAAGCGTCAAGCCACTGATCGGCACACCAACTTGGTCTGGCAATAAGACCTACCGGGTCATCGGCGTAATGGGTGCGGGCTTCAATTATCCGCATAATAGCGAATTGAGCTACGGCAATATCCATTTCGACGCAACCGATCTCTGGGTCCCGCTGGCGTTAACAGCGAAACAGCGTGCAGATCGCGGAGTCGCGGCGGNNCTTGAGGAAGGGCATTTCAGCCACGCTGGCAGAAGCGGAATTGAACGGCATCCTGCGGCCGCTCGAACCACTGCATACGGGTTTCAAACAGGGCTGGTATGCCTATGTAAAGCCATTTATGGAAACGCTGGACGGCTCTGCCCGTCCTCTCATATTGCTGCTGATGGGCTCGGTCGTCTTTGTGCTTTTGATCGCCTGCGGAAATGCCGCCAATCTGCTCCTGGCCCGGAGCGCAAGCCGCATGCATGAGCTGGGGGTGCGAGCGACTTTAGGAGCCGGGCGCGATCGGCTGATCCGGCAATTGCTGACGGAGTCCCTGCTGCTGGGCGTCGGTGGAGGGCTTGCGGGAATCGGTCTGGCATGGGTGTTTCTCCGTGTGCTTCTTCTGCTCGATCCCGGAGACATTCCTCGTCTTCACGAAGCTTCATTGAATGGCAAGGTTCTCGCCTTTGCAGTTGCCATAACATTGCTGACGAGTGTTTTGACAGGAACTCTGCCAGCCCTTTCGGCCTCTCGCGCCAACCTGATCGGGTTTCTCAAGTCTGGAGGGCAGACGGGAGCGAGAGGAAGCCGCAATCGCATTCGCAGCGCCCTAGTTATGGGCGAGGTTGCGATTGTTGTGGTCTTGCTCGCCGGGGCCGGCCTTCTTGTGAGGAGCTTCATCAAGCTCCAACAGGTGCCGGTCGGCTTTTCTTCGACCACACTTTCGATGAAGATCGAACTCCCGGAAACCTATGGCAAGTCGGAACAGCGCCACGCTTTCTATCAGACGCTTCTCTCACAGATTGAAGCATTGCAAGGAACAGTGGCGACCGGTGCTATTGAAAATCTGCCGTTGGGTGGTTCCAAAGGAGGCTCTTTATTCCGGGTTGAGGATCATCCGAGCCAGGAGGGCCAGATGCTGGATGGCGCGGACGTGACGCCGGGATACTTTTCCGCAATGGATATACCGTTGATCGAGGGTCGTTTCTTCACCGAGGAAGATGTGTCCGGGCATCAGAAAGTGGTCATCGTGAATCAGACGTTCGCGAGAAAGAATTTCCCCGGGCGCAACGCCGTCGGGAAGTGGGTCGCGGGGTTCAACCAGGATGTCTCTGAGCAACCAGCCAAGGATGCTCTCACGATTGTGGGCGTGGTCGCCGATGTGCGGGACTGGAGCGTGGAGACGCCGCCCCAACCACAACTTTACGGTCCTCTCAGCGGTCCGGATCACGCATACATCGTGATCCAGTCTACGCTACCCCGTGAGGATGTCGTGCAGTCTGCAACGGCCATCCTGCACCGGCTCGATGTATCCCTCACATTTTCCAAGGTGCACACGATGCGGGAAGTGGTTTCTGAATCCACGGCGAGACGCCGGTTCCAGACCGTGCTCCTCACCATATTTGCCGGAATGGCCTTGGCGTTAGCTCTGGTGGGATTCTACGGGTTGCTCGCATACTCGGCGATGCAACGCAGCTCTGAAATGGGAATAAGAATCGCGCTCGGAGCGACCAGAATGCACGTCGCAGGGCTGATCCTTAGACAAGCTCTCCAACTCGTCGTTGTGGCCCTGCTCATAGGGCTGGCTTCAGCACTTGCATTGAGCAGACTGCTAGCCTCTTCACTCTATGGAGTCCGTCCCTGGGACCCGACGACCTTTACCCTCGTCCCACTACTTTTTCTGACAGCTACTCTCGTAGCTTGCCTTATCCCCGCGAGACGAGCCGCAAAAACAGATCCAATGGCCATTATCCGTAGCGAATGATGAAGAGACCGATGCGCTCGTAGAGCGGGGCTATTATCCGGCGCGAATTGGTAATGAAAAACGCGCCAGGGTCCAGGAATACGCATTTGTCGCGGCAATCCACTTGAGTGAATAGTCCGCATCTCGTCCACTTGGTTTTCAACCCGTGCACAGCTTACGGAAGGCACTTCTCTCGGTAGGCGTTAATTCACTTTCCAATCTGAGGCGACAACAAAATCGGCGATAAACCCGTTTCCTGGAACCTCCAAAGTGAGGCCCAAACAGCCCATCTGTGCGGCGGGACGAGTGGCGCTTCCGGAACCTTAACTCGGGTTGTAAATCAGCTCCAGTGTCACGCCGCCATAAGGCTCGGTATCTACATAGACGGCGCGGCCCTTGCCCTTTGCCGTATTCCACGCCGCGGACTGCGACGGAGGGGCACCTCTGGCCGTCATCTTTTCGATGGCCGCGTCCATGTCTGTTACCGACAGGCCTAGGTGGTGAAAGCCTTCCCCGTGCTTCTTCCCGTATTCCACGTAAATGTCAGGCCCCGTAATTTGCTGCACCCACTCCCGCGGAGCGGCCCCGGTGCGATCCCACCCCAGCCACATTTCATACGTACCCGGTTCGCCGCGATAGATGCGGTCCTGCATCTTCGCATGATCGATCGAGGCAAACGGCTTGAAACCTAGATTCGTGTAGTACGCATCTACCTTCCGTACGTCGTTCACCACCCAGGCAAAATGGTCCACTTTGCCCAAGGGATAGTCGTTGCCTACGCTCTCCAGCGGGTTTCGCTCCCGATCCGGGTTGTAAATCAATCCCAGCGTATTGCCACCACCTCCGTCGGCTGTATCCAGATAGGCCGCGCGGCCCCGTCCCTTTTGCCCTTCCCAGTTATCTTCCACCACCACTCCCACGCCCTTCTGGCGAAGGTACGCAACCTGCTCGTCAAACTCCTTCTGAGACTCCACCTCGTAGCTCAGCACGCGGATCCCGTCCCCGTGCGCAAGCAGCCCAGCCCGCCAGAACCGGCCTCCTCGCACCGGCTCAATCCATTTGATCTCCAGACTGCCGATGTGACCGGTCACCTGCTTCACTGTTGCTGGGTCGGGCTTGCCACGATACGTCAGATTCCTGTAGTGCACCACGCCGTCGCGATGAATGTCGCGCACTCCCAGATGCTCCCAGTAGCTCACCACCCGGTCCAGATCCTTCACTACCCAAACCACCTGGGATACGTGATGGAAAACATCCTGATTCAGCGTCGGCTCATCAGTTGCTGACGCTTCACCCAGCGCGCCCGCGGCCAGTGGTAAAAAGACCACCAACCCCAAAGGCCATCTCAATAGATGCACTCGATGCACCCCACTTCCTCTATTTCAACAACACATGAGGCTATTCCTGAGAAACAACGATTGGCAACTCCACCGAATGGGCGCTTCGCCCAGCATTGTTCATAACTTCATGTCGCGGCTTTTTAGGCAGCGGGGTGAAGGCGGGAGGGCACGAAATTCTAATCGCGATGCCGCGCCCCATGGTTACTGATCGATCTCACATGTGTCCTTCAAGCGTTGCGATACGTCACCTTTACGGCCGAGGGCAAATGCCACCTCCAACGCGAAGTCTTCCGGAACAGAGTGCATCGCGCGAGCACGTTCGTGATCGAAGCCGACCGTGCCATGCGCATGCCAGCCAAGCAAGGGGTGTACTTCGGAGATCATGCTTCCATCGAGACGACGGTTCTGATCGGAGGATGACGATCATTCAGCAGGAGCCGCAATCATCAGGGCCCCGACGTTGCCTCGAGTTTCGCCTCCGTAAACAATCCCTTCGCAGGCACACTCTGAAGCCGGGGGTCTCGATCGGTTCCCAGGTATTCTCCAAGGAAATCCAACAGCACTTGAACCTTGGGAGTCAGGCGCGCCGAACCGGAGAAGAGGGCGCAGAGGGTGATCGGCTCTGGGCTCCAGAGCGGCAATATAGACATCAGTCTGTTGCACGTGTCGGTGCGCTTGGCCATATATAGCGGCAGGATGGCGATGCCGAGTCCGCTCAGAGCGAGATCCAGATGAACGACGGGATCGCTGACAACAACCGTGAACACAATATGCGGAGCTGCGGTCTTCGAACCTCGGCTCAACTTCCAGGTTCCAGAGCCTATGCAACTGTGCGCCGCGAGGTCGTCAGGAATGCTCGGATTGCCGCGCGCTGCTACGTATTCGGGGCTTGCGAAGAGTCCTCGCTTTGTTCCTGGATAGGGCCGGACTCGTCGCGCGGAGTCTCTAGGGGCCCGCACTTTGAAGAGGACATCCACGTCCTCTCGCGGCTCTTGATCCCAGCCGGAGTGGCCGACCTCTGGGGCCTATTTGACTTCGTCCGGTTGTTTGGCGATTTGGCTTGGATTTACGTTGGAATACCCAGGAAACGCGGGGTTGAGACTCGTGCTTTCCCAGGTCTGAGAATCCGGTAATGACATACATCACTCAGCGGATGAGGGAATTGGACTGGAGTCCAGAACTCGGAATTACGCCAGACGATATTGACGATTCTAGTTCACTCCTCCTATTTGCTCTGGCTTCAGCCGAAGTAGCTCTTGGCGAGCGTGATGCGACAACGTTCCGGCTGGTAACTCCGCTACCTTCTCAACACTTTCCAGATAGCCCACATAAGCAGCTAGAACCTCTGGAGAATTCTGTATTCGGTGTAAGTCTTCCAAAATCCCTAGCACACCCCGATCCTTCAACTCCTGAATCAATTTCTGATGAACCATCTCATTGCGCTGAAGAGTCGCAATCTTTTCCGCAAAACCGCGAATAATTCGTTCCCGCTTTTCGGTATCCATGAAAGGGATTCTATCAATGCAAGTGGAATTAAAGACGCTACAGGACGCAATGGAGCATTTCTTAGAGCCTAAGAACGCCATTGCCTACATGGTCCGTCTGCGGTGGCCTGACGGGGTAATTAAATGCCCGAATTGCGGTGGTACAGATGTTACGTGGATGCCGACCCGGAATCTCTTCCAGTGCCGTAACCGGCATCCGAAAAGGCAATTCTCCGTTAAAGTTGGTACGATTTTCGAGGATAGTCCTATTTCTTTAGGAAAATGGCTGCTCATCGGATGGATGCGGGCAAATTGCAGAAATGGAATTTCCTCGCACGAAGTCGGGAGAACGATAGGAATTACACAGAAGAGTGCATGGTTTATGCTCCATCGGCTGAGAGCAGCGGCGCACGAAGAGGACCACGCAGAGCCATTATTTAATGAAGTCGAATGCGACGAAACCTACGTTGGCGGTCGAACGAAATTCAAACACGCCAGAAAAATCGCTCAGCTAACCAGAAAGCCAAGCATCCACGATAAAACCCCCGTAATGGGCATCCTGCAGCGCGGCGGGACCGTCCGCGCTATGGTAGTCAAAAATCACAAGAGAATCCATCTCCATGCAGAGATTCATAAGCACGTTGCACCTGGGTCCACAATTTACACAGACGATTTACATTCCTATCGCGGTCTGTCTGGCTACGATCACCATTACGTTGACCATCTGACGAAATACGTCAGCGGGCGAATTCACACGAACGGTTTAGAGAATTTTTGGTCTCTCTTAAAGCGCTGCATCAAAGGCACATACGTGCAAGTGACGCCAGAGCATTTAAATGCTTACGTCGCAGAGCAGGTATTTCGCTACAACTCCCGCAAAAAGCTCGGCGTATCTGAAGAGCAGAGATTTTCTCGGCTTTTGGAAGGGACCACGGGGAAGAGATTGACTTACGCGGAGTTGATAGGGCGGGAATAGAAAACCCCGCTCGCGGCGGGGTCTCTATGGTTCTTTGACATCCATCTGATCGGCGGCGCTACTGTGCGGGCGCGTCTCGTAGAGATCATACTACGAGGTCGCGTCTAATGGCTGCTCTCTTACGTTTTCAGTCAGGGCAAACGCATCTAAATTTGGGCTCCGAGTAATCGGAGCAGATAATCGTGGTCCCAAGCAGCCTGCATGCGTTTACCGTGGATGCCCAGTTTGCAGGTTCTGTCCTGTTTGAGTATGTTGAGCGCGATGCGTGTGAGGATGGAGTAGTTCTGGGCGGAGCGGCCGGCACGTTTGCGGCTGAGGTCCTCGCCGAAGCCGACGTCGAGTACCCAGTGCAACTTATTTTCAATGCTCCAGTGCTGGCGGATGGCTGCGTTCAACCGCGCCGCATTGGGCTTGAGACTGGTGATGTAGTAACGGATTTCCCTTTCTGTTTTGCCCGTCGCCTTGTGATAGCGCTCGGCCTCGATCCGCACCAGCCCTTGTAAAGACGCCCATTCTCCGGGGGCATCCAATAAGCTCAAATCGGCGAGCACCGAGCAGGTGCGGCGTTCCACGCGGCCATGGCCGCAGTCGATTTCTTCATCGACAGTATCGGCAGCGAGCATTTGAAACGAGTCCTTGATGTCAGCCAGCAGGGAAGGCTGATTTTCCTTCACCGCCAGCACGTAGTCGGCCCGTTGCGCGACGATTTGGCTGGCAATGGATTTCTGGCAGCCGATCGCATCGATGGTCACCACCGCTCCGCTCAGTTCCAGGGCTTTGAGCAGCTTGGGGATTGCCGTAATCTCGTTGGACTTGTCATCGACCTTGCGCTGGGCAAGGACCAGGTTGTTGGCATTAGCCCAGGCTGAAACCATGTGCACCAGTGCCTTGCCAGCCGTAGTCCGTGTCCCACGCAATGTCTTCCCATCGATGGCCACCACCTCGCCGGCGGTCAGCCGGGCAATGGAGCCAACCCACGCCGCAAAGCCTTTTTCCAACCCCTCGGTGGCCAGAGCCGCAAAGACACGGTTGAACGTGTCATGAGACGGAATCCCGCCTGGGAGACGCAGAAAACCGCGCAGCCACTCGTGCTTCGCCTTGCCATAGTTCTCGATCTCGTTCCAACCGTTGGCGCCGCTTAAAATCGCCGCAATCGCGATCAATAGAATCTCTTCCAGAAGATGCTCCCGCGTTCGTTCCACGCGCGGGTCCTTCAACTCTGCAAAGTACTTCAGGGGATTTTCCATATCCCCATCTCACTTCTACATAGCCGCTTGGCATATAGCGATTAAGATGCGTTTGCCCTGCGTTTTCAGTGCCCCGGCGTTATCCTGTCACTAGTGATTGGAAATGATAGAGCAGCGGCCATAGCGGAGCAGAATATGACGAAGGATTACATCCAAGAGATCGCAAACGGAATCAAGTCTAAATGGCACAAAGAGGCTGACGATCTCAAGACGGAAGAGCACCGTCAGTCGGTCTTGAAATCTAAAGGTAAACCATTTTTTGATGATGCAATCAAGACGCTGCAAAGCGACATTAACGAATTGAACGAGGCATTAACCGGAGACACCACATCCCAAACCACAACGATAGCTAAGGCAAATGATGCTCAGACTTGGACGATTAGCAGACCCCACTTCCCACAGGTAAACTCCACTCTTAAATACGAAACCGAGCAGATTTCCCTTTCTCTCCCCGGAAAGGGATCGGCGCATAATGAAATATATAAATTCCATGTCGAAAAGAATAATGGCTTATGGCTCGAAAGGGTATATGGCGAAAATCCAGAGAAATTCCGGCATCCAGATGAATTCGCAAAACACATAATGGAAACGCTTTTCGAGGCAGAAAAGGAAAAATAATCGTTGCACGAAAATTTGCAATTAGCTCTGCTTTGATTCGATCCTCTCTAACGTTTTTCCCAACGAGTCGAGCCGTTCGATAATCCGGTTTGCCGCGTGGTCAATAGTCAGTTTCAGTATCCAAATCCAGCAGGTACCGATAACAACCGCAGCGAGGGCGATTTGGTAGGTCATCATCGTCAAATTATCCCACCCAAAACGGCGCTATGATTGACGGCAATTCAATAAAGGTAAATTATGGAATTAGATGTAAGCTTCCGGCTGCGCTGCAAAATAGGTTCACGGGGAGGGCTGTGCGAAATGGCGGATGAAAGCTATATTCGCGGGCTGACGGAAACAATCAAAACAAAGATTGAATATGTCAGAGAGCAGACGCGGAAAGAAAATCGCGATGCCGAAATCGTCAAGGCAGAGAGTCCTAACAAATGGATGGAACTCAAGGATTGGCTCAATGAATCCATCGNNTTCGGGCAATTGAATAAAAGTGTTGGGTCGAACGCGATTCTCTACGTGGAAGATGACATTAACGAAATCATGGTTCCTTATTTAGCAGATCAGCGGGATGTGACGGTTTCATTTTTAGGCTTTACCGGCCAGATTATCGCGAAAGGTATTCTTTTTGAATCGGCCTTTGATACCAAAGTAGAGGGAAATCATTTGCACTACATCCAAGATAAGACTCCATATGCGCGCAAGACCATCGAGGAAATCGGAAAATNNAGGCATGAGCGAAGAGCAAAAGAAATTCGACGATCTAATGAAGCGGGTCATTGAGGTTTCGCCAGAGGAACTGAAGCGCAGGCTGAAGGCGAAAAAGCCCCCAAAACAAACTCTAAAGACCGAAAGAAAATCAAACGATGGGACACGGTAGAGATAAATCAGGGATTTTTATCGTCGGAATCGAGGACAAACGCTCCCGCGTCCTTTTCTAATCTTTCCTTTTGCATGGCATCTTCCACTGCCCTGTCTTCGGATAATTTCGGCGTATTCAACACATCCATAATCTTCCAATTTGGCACAACTCCCGCAATGCCAGTATTTGATTGGGCGCGATATTCCGTCTTTCTGCTGCCGTTGTAGATATCGTCCCAATGAGGAAGATGGCCGAAGTCTATTCCCAAAAGAAACGGCCCAACCGTCATATTGAATGCAACTGGGGTCAGAACCATGCTTACACGTTCTTTTGGTTCCTCATATCCCATCTTCCGTTTTTGTAATTCTGCGATTTTTACAGCATCATCTCCGTGGTAGCCTCGTTCGCTCATTACAAACACTGGAGACCCGCTGAAGCCACTAATAGACCGGCATTCCACTAGAAACGCCTCTTGATCTCGCCCGTTGTATTTGACTGGCTCTGATGGGTCAGCCATAAGAGAGATTATTCCGGAGCGCATCACTGGGGTGTTTTTCTCTGCTCCAGATTGCGAAATCAGCCGCCCCATCAAGAACACATCGTCTCCATACCCGATCTTGTATGTTTCGATGCTCTCTCGGTCAAGAAATCTATCCGATCCGACTGACCACCATCTAAGTCCTTCGTTCAGGCCGATGGGGTACACAGCCACATCGTCCCCATCTTCGTGAGAAAACCACTCATCCTGCTGCGTCACAATTGGGTCGATCCCGCCGCCCTTCCGAGTGAGCCGAATCGTCCAGAATTTACCGTCCTTATTTCCGTCGATCAAGTGCTTATTCGTGACCGCGTATGTGTGCGCCCCATTCGTGAATCTGTGGTTGATGGCACATGGATGAGAAAGCCAGATCCGCCCGCGTTCTGACCATCCTTAGCGGCTCTCTCAGAGGCATACAGATATATCGCGCAATCGGCAAAACAATCAGAGATTCTGGGCATATTTCTCTCCCATAAACGATACACCGAACCTTTTTCGGTTCGGTAAGTCTTCCATTGTCTCGAAATTTGGACTATACCCGATTTAGGCGGGAATTTATCTCCCGCTGAGTCTAGTATGTCGTTGCCGAGAATCCAGACCTGGGACACCCATTCTTGGTGCCTGATTGAGATGCGGGGCACCCGCCCCCCTCCACGTCGGTCCATAGCACCGATCGATTGGTCCTGGGTATGCCGCTGCCCCCAACGCTTATCATGCTTGCATGAAGATCTGCGCTGTCCTTTGCCAGCTCGGAATGGTGTTCGCCAGTGTCCTGTTCATCCCTTCCGTCGCCGCTGAACACAAGATTCGCGTGCTTATAGTTGACGGATTCAGCAACCACGATTGGAAGCAGACTACGGTTCTGTTGCGCGGCGTCTTGCAGGCAGCCGGTGGCTTCGAAGTTTCGGTCAGCACCGCGCCGATTGATCCCAACACCGCGGCTTGGGCAGCGTGGCGGCCACGGTTTGCCGACTACGACGTCGTGATCCAAACCTGCAACGAGGGAGCAATGAATGGCCTTCTGACAGGGGTGAAGCCGAAACCGGATTGGCCGGATGCTGTGAAGATGGACTTCGTGGACTTCGTCCGCAACGGCGGTGGCGTGTATATCTTCCATGCGGCGGAAAATGCCTTTGTAGGTTGGAAGGAATATGAAGACATGGTTGGCCTTAGCTGGCGCGATGCGAGTTATGGTTCATCGATTCGTGTGGGCAAGAATGGGGAGTTGGTGCGGATTGCGCCCGGCGAGGGGGGAGACACGAGTCATGGCCCGCGTGCCGACAGGCTGATAACGCGAATCGGCGACGACCCAATCCACGCTGGAATGCCGAAAGCGTGGCTTACTCCAGACTCGGAAGTCTACGTTTATGCGCGCGGTCCGGCGGAGCGGGTAAAGGTGCTCGCCTATGCCGAGGACACTGTGCCGGGACTGGGTATGTCGTGGCCTGTGGAATGGACAACCACTTACGGCAAAGGCCGGGTTTATGTTTCGGTTTACGGCCATGTCTGGCCGGGGGATGTGCAGCCGGCTGGAATGCGCTGCGCCGCTGTGCAGACCATCATTCCGCGCGTCCTGCAATGGCTGGTTGGGCGGCAAGTGACCTTTCCGGTGCCCAAGGATTTTCCTGGGATAGCCGCCGTTTCGGTTCGGAAAGAAATCGAGATCCAGTAAATCTCCCCGTGTCACACCGCAATCTGTGCGCGGATAGCGGACTCTGTTGCGCAGGCTTCAAGCAAAAGAAAACTGAGCACCACTCGCACTCAGGGATGAAGAAAGCAATGAGCTTCGTCAACAGTCCGCAGAGGCCCGGGGGCAGAGCCTTTGCAACTTCGGGTCCGATCGGAGGCTGGCACTGTGACACATGCAAGCGGAATTTGAACATAAGATGGCAGCACTTCAATGGATAGCTTTCCACCATCGCTCGAATTGGATTTTCAACCGCTGCTCACCGGAGTGTTTTCGCCCCCCGCACAGAAGAACCCCACAGCAACCGCCAAACCAAAGTCTCGGAAGAGGTTTTATGACGAGGAAAGCAAGAAATCTAAATCCACGGCGTGAGTTTCTCAGGCTGGCGGCATTTACCGGTGCAGCAGCGCTCACGGGAGTAGGAGTGGCGGCCGCAGGGGAACGAAATACTGGCGTACAAGCAGCAGACAGTCATGAGGGGGATGACAAGATGGAGTTCCTTCGTGTCAGCGGCCGTCACATAGTCAATGCGAAAGGGAAACAAGTTCGCCTGAGGGGAACTTGTCCGGGCGGCTGGATGAACATGGAGGATTTCATTAATGGGCACCCAGGCGCGGAGCATACTCTTCGAGCACAGATGGCAGAGGTGCTTGGTCCGGCCAGAGCACAGTTTTTCTTCGAGCGCATGCTGGATTACTTCTTCAATGAAGACGATGTGATCTTTCTCAGGAAGGCAGGCGCCAGCGTCGTCAGGATACCTCTCAACTATCGACACTTCGAGGACGATGCCGCTCCATTCAAATACAAGGAGACGGGTTTTGCCCGTCTCGATAACGTGTTGAGCCACTGCGAAAGACATGGTCTTTACGTCATTCTGGACCTTCATTCGGCACAGGGGTGGCAGAATGTCCACTGGCATTCTGACAACGCATCGCGCATCAGCCTTTTCTGGGAGATTGCGATCTATCAGGATCGCTTCGTTGCCCTTTGGCAGGAGTTTGCGCGGCGCTACAAGAACAGGGCTGTGATCGCCGGGTACGATGTACTGAACGAGCCATGTGCGAACAACGCCATAGGCGACTATCCATGGAACGTGGGTTCCAATTACAGGCCCAATTTTGACCGCATGAATGCCGTCTACCGGCGCCTGGTTACTGAGATTCGCAAGATCGATTCCAGACACATTATCTTCCTTGAAGGTGACGACTACGCAAAGGACTTCTTGGGGCTGGAGAAACCCTTCGACGGTAACCTCGCCTACAGTTCACATAACTATACTGTGCCTGGGTTTGGACCTGGCCGATACCCTGGCACCATCCATCCGAGATCGGCTGCGGCGGGCAGCGCTCAGGACTGGGATCTGGCGAAACAGGAGCGCAGCTTCCTCGATGCCGAGGGAACAAAGTTCACCCAGCAGCATAACGTTCCGCTGTGGGTCGGCGAGTTTGGGTCTGTCTTTAACGGGCCCGCCAATGAGAGTGGTGACCGGCTTCGCGCGTTAGATGATCAGATTGGCATCTTCGAAAGTCACGAGACGCACTGGACAACGTGGAATTATAAAGATGTTGGCGTGATGGGCATGCTGACTCTCAACCCTGCATCTCCGTACATGGAGCGCATCAGCGACCTTCTTCGTAAGAAGGTTGCTCTTGGCACCGACGATTGGATGAAATGGCTACCCCCAACGCCAGTAAAGGACGCAACGGCTCAGCTTGCTGACCAGATCCGTCAAGTGGTTGGCGATTCGCAGTTGGATGCGCGACTCAATGTACGGTGCATGAGTCAGACCCTATTGTGCTTCTACACGGGAACCCTGATGCAGCCGCTCTATGCCAGCCTCTTCAAAGGCCTGCCCGAGAATGAGCTGGATCACATCCTGTCTTCCTTTTCGGCAAAGCAGTGTGTGCCAAACCAAGGTCTGGTGGACGTCCTCAGTAAATATATGGCCACGCCAGTTCAGGGGTCGAGTACTGGCGGCTGATTCCCGGCCGCCGCAATGCCGAGATCACGGTATTCAATTGGCCGAGATTCGTCGCAAGATTGAGAAGCGCCTTCGAATATAAATCGTTCACGATCGGTCTCGTGGAAACCGAAGCGAGAGGTTGAAGCAGGGACACTGGCGGGCTACATCATGCCAGTCATCCAGAGGATGTATATTCTGGCACGCGATGGAGCGCCGCGGCAAAAGCTTAATTCAATGGCCGCTGCAGCTATGCTGGCATGGCCGAACCAGCCTTAGAGTAACTGGAATCAGGCGTAGCGACTTGACGATTGTTAACACAAGCGCCGTAATTTGGTGTTCGTATTGAACGGTCAATGCCGCTGACCGACAGCACCTGAGCCACATGTCTGTATAGTCGTCATCTCGGACACTGGTCATCCTGCAGATAGCTATGGCTGATCGGGCTCGAGCCAAAGCTGCGCCCAAAAGCCAATTTCCGCGACTAACTATGGCGCCGTTAGTGACGATGCTGCCGGCAACACTGAACCACCGCCGCAGCAGTCGAGCGTTGGCATTGCGGAGGTGCGCGCCCTGACTGGATTTGGATCGATGGCAAGGCGATGTACGATGTTGTTGTTCCGCGCGGATCCGTTCGGCGGAACACACGAGTTGCTTCCGTGCGGGCTGCTTGGGGGTGATCTCGTGNNAAGGGCAGCGACCCGCTCGACAGGAAGCCGCCCACGCTTCGTGAATACTCGAAGGATTTCCTTCAATGGGTGGAAACGGGACGGCTCGAGGCCGACAGCCGCCGCTATTACAGAAACGGCTGGCGACTATTGGAGCAGACGAAGATCGCCGGAATGCGCATGGACCAGATCACCAAAGACGAGGTCGAAAAGCTGCAGTTTCCCGGATCGGCCTCGAACGGCAACAACGCGCTTCGGACGTTGCGGAGGATGTATTCCAAAGCCAAGGAGCACAAGATGATCTTTGAGGTTCCCGACTTTGCACTCTTCAAGGAGCACGGGCGGTCGCTCCGCCTCAACGACGAAGCGGAAAGGAGGCTGTCAGCGGTGGCCGACCAGCCGCTGAAGGACATCATCGTGGTGATGCGCGACACCGGAATGCGCAACGCCCGCGAACTCTACTGCATGCGGGTGGAGAACGTGGACTTCGATGCCGGGACGATCTTCACGCCGGACAGCAAGACGGAGTCCGGCCGCCGGTTCATCCCTATGAGCAGCCGCGTGAAGCAGATTCTCGAGGCGCGCTGTGAGGGAAGGAGCGAGGGCTGGGTGTGGATGTCGCGTTATAAGGGAAAGCACATTGGGGAAGGGATGGTGTACCGACAATGGGCGCGGGCGAGGCAAGCCGCGGAGCTGCCGCGCGAACTCGTCCTCTACTGTGCGCGCCACGACTTCGGCAGCTTCGTGTTGGCGAAGACCGGAAATCTGAAAGCTGTTATGAACGCAATGGGCCACGGTGACGTAAGAAGCGCCATGGTCTACCAGCACCCGGAAGGGGAAATCATTCGCAACGCGCTAAACGCACGGCACATTCCGCGGCCCACCGTGCCTGACGACAACCAGGCAAGTGCTTGAACCTAACCTGGATTGGTCCCCAGACAGCCTTTCGAGGATGCTGATGCCGGATCAGCATACGAAGTGAGCTTCCCGTCAAACTCACGCGGGTGCAGTTTCTTCCGGAGTTCCCGCTCGATAGCTGAGATAATCGTAATCCCACCGCAGCAGCGTCCGCATATCGGCAAGACTAAAATCCGCTTCGGAGACCAGCTGGTAATCGACGAGTTCAATTCCTTCGATGCTTTCGAATTCCCGGCTGATCACTTCGGTTAATTGCAGGGCCCTGGTTTCCGTTCCGGTTTGCTCCAGGACCTCTTCTTTCGCTGTGAGGCGCATAATGACCCGATACGGTTCCCCGGCAGCAATCTCCTCCGGCGGGTCAACCCACAGGAATATTCCCGTGATCAGACCGCCATCGCGCTTTAGGGCCGCCTCGATTCGTCTCATCGATCTTGCCGCGACTGCCAATCGCTCATTGAAGGCGTCAGGGAAGGCACTGCGCAGATAACGATTGGCCGTCCACCGGATGATCGTCCGAATGAGGTCCTCTCCCAAATCCAGTTCACGGGGCACATGACCCAAGAGACACCCGCGCGGAACGCGGCACCGCTCGTGCATCCTGATCTCATAGCTCCGATTCGCTATCGTGAACTGCAGACGACGTGGATTCTTGGCGTGAAGCAAATTGCCGTCCGCCTCATCAATCGGCCTGGCAATATGCAGTTCAATGTCCGGCTCTGCGGCATAGTCGTGATGCAGGATGTCGCAATCCTGCGTGAGAAGGATGTGGAGTGCATCGGGACTGTCGGGCAGGTGGGCGGCAAGAGCCGCGTGCGGGATAATACTGCCCTGTCGCCACCGGCGATCCGGGATTTGCGGGGTTGTGGCCAGTTGGGTCGCTCCTCATCCACGCTCAAAACCTAGTAGCTTGGTCAAACCGCTCACTTTCCTGAGCCGACGAAAGCGGCTTAAACCCACGCTGTTTAGCAATCTCGCGGACGCTACGTGCCCGCTTCGTCTTCTCCTTCTGATCGGCCAGTTCCCGGATGACCGGGAGAAAACGGTTGATTGCTGCCGTTTCGAACGTGTTGCGAACAAGGTAATCCATGAGGCTAGCGTCGCCCTCCAGTGGCTCACGGAGGAGCTTGCCGATCGGTTGGTTCGACATCTCCTTCCACGCACGCGCGACCTGATAAAGTTTCCTAATTCTTCCCTTGTTCTCCTGCTTCGGATCCCATTTCCCGTCCAGCCAGGCATAGACCGTCGGGCGCTCAACCAGAAGTATTCTCGACAGATCCGTGGTGTTTAGGGACAGGTAGTGGCGCGCAAATGCGAGCTGCCGGCCTATGTCTGTCGCTGTGACCGCGGCCGGATCCACGGGAAGGACTGTCGGCGGCGGACCCTGAACGACGATGTAAGCGCCGCTTGCCGACGCCATAGTCTGCATCGCTTCCGCCCAAAGTGGCTCACCGCCCGTGCCCTGATGCGTTGTCTGAGCAAGGCTCTCAAGCACCTGACCATAGAATGCGAAAGCTCCAGATTCTGCTTCGTATCCTCCGGTGAGCTCCGTGATATCGATGATGTTGAATGTGGGATTCCTCCTTTGCATATCCCACTGCACCGGTGCGGGAAGACGCGGATATGCACGTTTCGCGGGTATGCACTCAGCTCTTGCTGCCTGCAACATTCTCTCTTCCCCATTTCTTTAGTGCTGCTGCGGTTACAGAATCTCTGAAAATAACATCGAGACCGTCATGAAGATTTTCAAGCGTCTCGAGAATTTCCTCAATCACGAAATCTCCCTTGAAGTCAGCCGCGTGATCGAAATCGAGCAGGGTGGCCCTCCCCGGAGACGGCTCCGATCTGTAGCCGTAATTCAGGGATATCCCTGCCAGATCAGGAGGCAACATATTGTTGATCGGCGGCGCATAGTGCCGGGCGACAAGTCGACCGTAAGGTGTGTTTCCCTCGAAATGAAAACTAAACACCCCCTTTGATACTCCAATTGAGGCATGGTTGTAACCCAAGAGATGCGGAGCCAGATAATCCTTCAATTCCTCGTCCGCTTCCAACTCAAGTAAATCGACATACCGCAGGCCGATTCGCTCATGAAGCTGAAGGCTAGCGGCAGAGTGTATGGTTTCCAGGGCCATGGCGATAATCGCATGGAAATCATCGAAGGTCGCGTACTGGTTCGTGTGAACGGCAACGGACTTCGGGGTCAGGACGATTGCGGTCCTTGCTTCTTTGTCCAAAAACTCAAATCTCGACAACGGGCTGATGACCGGTCTCGCGCCAGGGGTCTCGAAGACGAACTCCGGCACCTGCGCAGTCGAATAGCTCGGAAAACCGCTCTTGCGCAGCTTCTCTTGGATTTCCGGGACATATCGCTCAATGGCGACTACGGCAGAAATATTCACCTGCGCTACCACATAAATCAAAGGGGATCTCGGGAGCTTCAGTGGTGGGTGGCTTCTTTTCATTTCCAGCAACTTTACACGCAACTTTACAGTTCTTCAATATAATAGACGCACGGAGCAGGGAAAGGATGCTCCAGAGGTTCCATTTCTGGATTCTGGATGTCCCAGGTTCCGACATGGCACGAGATTCTGGAGGCCGCTTATGAACGTTGTTCCGGTCGTCATTTTCGATACGAGCGCGATCAATCATCTTTCTAAAGAGCAGAATTGGAATGGTTTAGTCGTAGCTATCCTCCATGGATTCTACACTCGCGTGCTGGCCACGAACTTCGAGGAGGTTGCCGCGACAGTTCGCTCGGAGGAGCGCCGGGATCTGCTTCTCTCAGTTTCAAGATCGCTGCTCCCCGGCGGTGACTGCATCCTGCCCTTCAACTGGCTCCTGGAGAGGCATATCGAGGAATTTGAGAAGAATCCGGCCTATGATTGGCAAAAGGTGGCCGTCTGCCCACCGTCCCTCGCGGACACCCTTCTACGTGACCGGAATTTCTTTTCGAATGAGCTCGCCGCTCAGCAGCTATCGCACGCGCGCCAGTTGCAGGATCAGTTCGAGGCCCCGTTCGACAATATTCGCCCCGAATTCGACGAGATTTTCCGCCGGCACGACAGGCGAATCGATTTTTCAGAATTCCTCGGGATCATGTTCGGCCCCAGCGGAGCATACTGGGCGATTGGAGCCGAGCTTTATCGTCACGTCGCCGGAGATCCCCCTGACGAGGAGAAAGTCCAGCGCTTCGCGACGGCGTGCCCTCCTTTCCACGCTCTCCTGATCGCGTACGCTCGCGCGCAATACGAGCGGTGTGTAGCAGCGGCGCCAGCCGCGAGCAGGAGCAGGCTCGCGNNGGCGGTTTACCTGCCGTATTGTGCGCAGTTCGTTACCGCCGATGAGGATCAGCACAGGTGCTTCTCGACAGTCGTGTCCGAACTCAAGCTGAGCACGTCCGTTTTGATGTATGACGAATTTTGGAACGCTATGCTGGTCGCAGCTTAAATGAAATTGGCGGTCGGCTGGGGCAGAGAACCTGCCCCAGCCGGCCGCTTTCGAAACTCGCGAGCAACTCGACGATATACCGGGTACGAAGGAATATCGCGACGCCGCCAACATCCTCGCTCGCGCGCTCGAATTCCGTTTCAAGAACTGCGACCCGAACCGCTTCGTAACCAGTTCCGGTCGCGTGGATATGAGTGGAAGACGCCCCGAACAAAATCGGAAATGCTGGCTGCCAACAAGGCTGCGGCAGAGTTGAGCAGGAGAGGCAAGCAATAGGCGGCATGTTCGTTCGCGATCGTCTCCTTCGTGGACAGTCGTGGCACCTGCTGCGCATCTCCAGACGCAAGGCGTTTCCCGTTACCTACCGCATCAGCTCGAGTCAGTGCCGGTCAATGACTCGGCTGTACGGTCTATGATGATCTTCGAAACGCACCTTTCCATTGCTGGTGATCCGACTGATGCTAGGGTCCGCCAAGACAAGAATATAAAGTCAAGCGCCAATAGGTGATGAACAAATGGCCAATGCTGAAACAAGAGTGTGTGGCGGATGCTTTGGAGATGCCTTTCTCAAACCCTCTGTGCCAAGATGAG
>PLKY01000266.1:19604-19810 GCA_003140785.1 Acidobacteriaceae bacterium
GTTCCGGATCCCGGCTCTCTTCAGCCCATCGCCCGATCCAGCATAGACCGTCTCATTAGCTTCAAATGGAAACGGCTCGCCTTGCTTAGTCTGATTCAATTCCCTCACCATCGTTTCTCCCTTTACCCTACAAGCAGGCTTCATCGCCCAATCGCCAGACTTGAAATAGGCAGTTGTCGCACCTTTGATGGGCGACAATCGTAAAG
>PLKY01000264.1 GCA_003140785.1 Acidobacteriaceae bacterium
CCGTAGCTTTTCAGTTCTCTGTAACCGCGCGTGTCGTCGGGAATCACCGGCTCTTCAAGCCAGCGAAGATGGAATGGCTCCAACAAGGGCAGCATGCGTTTTGCATAGTCAAGTGTCCATCCCATGTAAGCGTCGGCCATTAGGTCTATGCCGTCGCCGATCACTTCTCGCACTGCGCGAACAAGTTCGATGTTCTTCTGCATTCCCGCTGCGCCGTCGATAGGTCCCCATCCAAAGCGCAACTTCATCGCCTTGTAACCTTCGGCTCTGTATCGCTCGGCTTCGGCACGAAGCTCTGGGATGGGCATGGCATACAGCCGGCTGGCATAAACCGGAATCTTGTCTTTTGTTCGTCCCCCGAGCAGGCGGAATACCGGCTGTTTCGCGCTTTTACCAAGAAGGTCCCACAAAGCGATGTCGACTGCGGAAATGGCCGCCATGGCTACTCCCTTGCGGCCGAAGGCCATGGTGCGCCGGTACATTTGTTGCCACAGGTACTCCGTATCCCACGGATCGGCCCCGATGAGAAGCGGCTTCAGGTAAGTATCGATCAGGGTCTTGGTAACGATTGGCGACAATGCCGCGTTGCCTAGGCCGACGTCACCGCTATCCGTGAAGATCTCCACTAATACCCAGCCGTGGAAGGCAAAGTTGCCCATGGAGGCCTCGCGGAACGCAACCAGATCCATGGGATTGGTGCAGAAATGAGCGGGAAGTGGAACGGTCCGGCCTTCCCATTGGACAACACGCGTGCGCACTTCGGTGATCTTCATGCGTGGCTCTCAATCTCCTTGAGGTCTTCGGTTCGAAGTGGTTGAATCTTGCCTCCCCGATAGACGAGGACAAGGAAACCAATTAGGTGAAATGTTCCAACAGCGGCAAAGAGTGCGCCATAGGTAAATCCATGCCCCAGAAGCGCTCCAGCAATGAGACCGAAGATAGCGCCACCGATGGCCCCGCCAAAGCCCACCAGGCCGGAGACTGTGCCGACCGCCGATAGTGGGAAGACGTCAGCAGGTATCGTCATTATCAGTCCCGACCAGGATTGTTGTGCAAAGAACGCGATGCTGAACAGCAGCAGTGCATAAGATACCGGCACCAGGGGAACGAGCATCACGGCCGGCATCATAACCGCGTTGATTCCCAGCACGAGCTTCCGCGACAGATCGAGCGACCGCCCGCTGCGTAGCAAGCGACTGGAACACCATCCTCCAAGAAAGCTGCCGACGCCGGACGCGGCATATGGAATCCATGCGTAGTAACTGACGTGCTTGATGTCGAAGCCCCTCGCGTCATAAAGATATTTGGGCAGCCAGAAGAGCATGAAATACCAAGCCGAGTCGCTCATGAATTTTGCAATGACAAGGGCCTGAACCCCGCGCAAGCCCACAATCTCGCGGAACAAAAGACGCCTCGCGAGGTGGCGCGTTGTAAGCATTTCTTTCTCATCGTTCGAAAAGCTCGTATTGCTCGTGCGATACGAAAGTGCCCACCAAAGCACCCAAAGAAATCCGATCGCTCCGGCTGAAAAGAAGACCGCTCGCCACCCACTATAAATAAGCACCAATCCGATCAGGGGTGGTGCCAAAAGGGAGCCGACTGCAGTCCCCGCGTTGATGAAGCCCATGGCGGTCGCGCGCTCCTGAGGGGAGAGCCATTCTGACACGACACGCGTAGCAGCTGGAAATGCGCCGCCTTCTCCCATCCCAAGTAAAAAACGCATCACCAGGAGCCATGCAAATGTAGTTGCAAAGCCATGCAACGTGCATGCCATGGACCACCAGAGCATGATCAGCAAGAAGCCTAGTCGCGTGCCGAGTTTGTCCAACATTCGGCCACCGATCGCGTACATGGCGGCATAGGAAAGAAGAAAGCCAGTCTGAAGATAGGAAAACTGTTCATTCGAGATCGGGATCGTTCGCTGGATCGCAGCAATGGCAACCGACAGCGTCTGCCGATCGAAGTAACTGATCGCAATCGCCGCTGTAACTAGCGCAACGTATCGCCAGCGGAGTGCAAGCTTGCTGTCAGACGCTTCGAGTTGGTCAGTCCTGACCTTCGCATCCATCGCAGTCGTTCCCTGCCGCTTCAATCGCAACAACAATACAGACTCCGGTGGCATATCCACGCCGACGGGCAACAAACTTCGCTCGACGGCAAACGAAGATCCTGGGCAGAATCATTGTGAATGGGCCCGACTGCATTCGTCCAGGGTGCCTACGGAATTTTGGTGGTCTATAAACTCCTTTTGGGGGACCGGCGAGAATCTCCAATGCAGGGCAATCTAGGACCTTCGGTGAGACCAATTCGTACTGCTTCATGGTTATTTCTGGATTGTTTAAGTCATCTTTAGCAGCCTTGGAGTTCGAGGGCCACTCCTGCTTCGCGCTGATTGACCTAAAGCGATTTATTGCGATTGCCCATCGCGGAACCTCCCCTGTATATTGAGTTGTTCGCGGAAAGGGTATCGAGGATTATGAGAAAAATTGGAGGCCTTGCGGCACTGTGGGTAAGCGTTTACTTTGCAGGGCACCTTTCAGCGCAGGTGCAGACAATCGTGCCTCCCGTCGTCGCGGACGCCAAGCACGTTACCGTAGAGCACATCAAAATTCACGGCGCATCGCTCGAGGGCAACCTTGAAGGCGACGCAGTTGATCGCGACATCTTCGTTTTCCTCCCGCCGAGTTACAGCAAGGATAAGCATCGCCGCTACCCGGTGGTCTATGCCCTGCATGGCTATTCGATCGGCGCTGAGCAGTGGACGCACGAGATCCATGTGCCGCAGACGATTGAAGGTGCCTTTGCACAGGGCGCAAAAGAGATGATCGTCGTCCTGCCCGACTCAAAGACGATGCACAACGGCTCCATGTATTCGAGTTCGGTAACGACCGGCAATTTCGAGAAGTTCATCGCCCACGATCTGGTCAACTATATTGATGCGCATTACCGGACGATCCCCACGCGCGAAAGCCGTGGCCTCGTCGGTCATTCAATGGGCGGCTACGGTGCCACGCGCATCGGCATGAAGCACTCCGATGTGTTCGGCAGCCTCTACATCATGAGCCCATGCTGCTTGTCGGCCCGACCCGCTGGACCAGCCAATCCGGAACTCGAGAAAAAGCTCGAGTCGGTGAAGACGGCGGAGGATTCGGCCAAGCTGGCGTTCTTTGAACGCGCCCAGCTTGCCACAGCAGCGGCGTGGTCGCCCGATCCCAAAAATCCCCCGCTGTATCTTGACCTGCCGTTCAAAGATGGGTCAGTGCAGCCTGACATCCTGGCCAAGTGGGCGGCCAATGCTCCGCTCGCTTTCATTGATCAGTACATAGGAAATCTGCGCGAGTATCGCGCCATCGCGATTGATGTAGGAGACCAGGACGGGCTACGCACGGATACGGCCAAGCTGCACGACGTGCTCGACAAGTACGGAATCGCAAATACGTTTGAGATGTATCCGGGCACGCACACGAGCGCGGTGGCAGACCGGTTCCAGAATCACGTGATGCCGTTCTTCAGCAAGAATCTCTGCATCTCGACCAATTGTCGGTAGCCTCGCCACGCGGCGAAGAGGACCGCATGGCGGCGCTCGATACGAGCGACGCAACCTTGGCGGTTCCAAGCGCGCGAATTCCGTTCTCGCGAGGAAGCTGGCAAGCGAAGAGAAAGGTTGTCACGATGCGCAGGCTGAAATCACAGGCTTGAGGGAGAGCGACAGATGAAGACAAAGACCGCACAAGGTGCATTGCTTGCCGCTGCATTGTGTTTCACCTGCGTGGCAGCGCAAGGTCAAAGCGTGGAGATGCAAGCTCCGTCGCCGATCGTTGCGACCATCGATGCGCAGCGGACGGCGGCACCGGTTTCGAAGTATGAGTTCGGCATGTTCATCGAGCACATCGGCTCGCTCATCTATCGCAGCCTATGGTCAGAGATGCTCGACGACCGCAAGTTCTACTTCCCGATCAATTCGAAACCGGACGACGAAACTCGCCCGGCAGGCGGATTTCGCGGCATGCAATTGCGCAAGTGGCGCCCCGTCGGCCCCGACGATGTTGTCGTGATGGACAAGGACAATCCTTTCGTCGGCGACCAGAGCCCGCGCATCGCGCTCGATGCCAACGCGCCGCACGGCATCCGGCAGACCGGCCTCGCTCTGGTCGAGGGGGAAAAATATGTCGGCCACATCATTGTGCGCGGTACGCCGGGCGCCAAAGTGCAAGTGGCGCTGATATGGGGTGACGGCGCAAACGATCGCCAAACGGTACACGCAGGCCCGCTCACCGTTGCCTACAAATCCTTCCCGTTCACCTTCACTGCTCAGGCCGGTACTGAAGGCGCTGCGCTCGAAATCACCGGCATCGGCGAGGGCACATTCCACATCGGCACCGTATCGGTGATGCCTGCAGACAGCGTGCAGGGCTTCCGTCCGGACACCATCGCCCTGCTCCGCCAGGTTCACTCCGGCTTCTGGCGTCTGCCCGGCGGCAACTTCCTCTCCGACTGGAACTGGTACGATTCGGTCGGCGACCGCGACAAGCGACCACCCATGTTTGACTTCGCATGGAATGCCATGCAGACGAATGACGTGGGCATGGACGAATTCATGACGCTCTGCAAACTCATCGACACCGAGCCCTACATCACGGTCAATGCCGGATTCGGTGACGCACACTCCGCCGCCGAAGAAGTCGAGTACATGAACGGTTCCATCCACGCTCGACTTGGCGCGGAGCGCGCGCGCAATGGCCATCCCGAGCCCTACCACATCAAATACTGGGACATCGGCAACGAGCCCTATGGCGTATGGCAACTCGGTCGCACCGATTTGAAGTACTACGTGCTCAAGCACAACGATTTCGCCAAAGCGATGCGTCAAGTCGACCCGTCGATCACGCTCCTCGCTTCCGGAAACATGCATGAGGATATGGATCTCACCGGTGAGATGCGCGCCAAGGATATCGGCAACCCGAAGGCCCTTGAGGGCACCCCGGTTGACTGGACAGGCGGCCTTCTCGAACACAGCTGGGGCAACTTCGACGGCATTACCCAGCACTGGTACGCGCAGTCAGGCCGTCACTTCGACCTTGAGAAAGCAAAGGCGCTTCCGCTCGACGCGCCGACCGACGCAGGATACGACAAGGTTGACCAGACGCCGCTCGAATACGCGCGCTATCCAGCCAATATCGTTTATCTGCGAGCCCAGGAGTGGGAGAGATATCAGCAGCGCTTTCCGGCGATGCTTGACAAGAAGATTTTTCTGTCCATCGATGAGTATGCCTACTTCGGAGGAGGCTTCGGTCGAACTGCAGATCTCAAACTGGCTCTCGCCTACGGGATGATCTTCAACGAGATGTTGCGCCACACAGACTTTCTCACCATGTCAGCGCACACAATGGGCGTCTCGTTGCTCGACTATAGCCCTACCGCTGCGGCCCTCAACACCACTGGCCTGATCTTTAAGCTCTACGGTGATCACTTCGCGACTGGTTCTATGCCTGTCGCGGTCTCCGGTAACTCGCCTCAGCCTGCGCCGAAATATCCCATCGGCGGCGATCAGCCAAAGACGAACTCCGGTAGCCCCACCTATCCGCTCGATGTGTTCGCTGCGATCACTCCAGACCGAAAGTTCCTCACCCTCGCCGTCGTGAACGCAACGGAATCGGAACAGAAGTTCGACCTCGACCTCACAGGCATCCATCTTGCGGGACCGTCGACGCTATGGCAGATGACTGCGAAGAGCCTCGATGCCGCTAACCGCGTCGGCCAGGAGCCGCAGGTCGAAATCAAAGAGATTGCACTGGGTGACGCTCCGCACTCGCTTTCCGTCGTGCCGATCAGCGTCAACGTCTACCGGTTCCCGATCATTCAAGCTGCAAGGTGACAACGATGGCGGCCTCGGCTCAATGCCTTCACCGGACGATCTCCTGAAGAATTGCTCCAGGACCGGCTTCGCGGTGGTTCGTTCCGGTGCGGGGCGGATTGTGGCCCATTCGTCAGCTTTAACTTTGGCAACGCTTCGCCGCATGTGTTGATCAGAAAGTAATTTCCGGTTGGGCGGTTAACCACTCAGGACCAATTTTTCGCACCGTTTCAGTTTTGTTCTCTAGCTTCTGGGGGCCATGCAACTTCCGCACAACCTCGCCCTCGGGGAGCGCAGCGGCTTGCCACAGCTCTTGCACGGAGGACCGTAGAGCGAGAGACGGTGGTGCCACACGGCATTCGGGTTTGTCTCCTTGAACCCCGTGATGGCCTCGTATCGTGCGAGCATCGCTTGGAAGTGTTCGGCCAGCGGAACATCCTGAAGTGGCACTCCGGTGTCCGCACGATATTCCTTCACGGATTGCAAGCCCAGCGTGTGCAGAGACGCGATCTCAGCAAACTCTTACTCGTCGAGCATCGGCATGTCCACCTTGCAGCGCCAGCACCAAAGCCATTCCATAGAACCGTTACCTTGCTCCAATTTTGCACCAAAACTGGTAGTCATTATGGTGTGACCGG
>PLKY01000268.1:0-3354 GCA_003140785.1 Acidobacteriaceae bacterium
TCGCTCGCGATACTGATCCGGCACTCGACAAGCTGGCTGACCGCTTCTGGCCCGGTCCGTTGACAATCATCGTACGCGCAGGCACCAAGTTACCTTTGCGTTCCACGGCCAACACGGGCAACGTGGCCCTGCGCGTCCCCGACGCCGCCATCCCACGCGCAGTTGTCGAAGAATTCGGACTCCCGATCACGGCGACTTCGGCCAACTTGCAAGGCGCCACGGAATGTACCCACGCAGCCTGTGTCCGCGATCAGATCGGCGATCGCATTCCGCTGATCATCGACGGTGGACCGACGGCCCGCTCGCTGCCCACCACGATCGTGGATTTATCGCTCGGACCAGGCCGTTGGGAGGTTCTTCGCGAGGGAGCAATCCCCACGCACGAGATCGTCATGGTGCTCCAGCGTTAAGATTGTCCGCATGGCCGAACTGTCCAGTTCGAAGCAACACCACTGGATCTTCCGCCTTGTCTCCATCGCAATCGTTGTTCTAATCGCCGCAGCGCTTGGCTGGAGCGCGTGGGTCTACGCCCAGATCGATCAGTTTGCCGGCCGGGATCAGGCAGGCCCAGCCGACGCAATCGCAGTCTTCGGCGCAGCAGAATACGATGGCAGGCCGTCTCCTGTTTTTCGCGCGCGCCTCGATCACGCGGCGGCACTCTACAACCGGGGCATCGCTCCACTTATCATTGCGCTGGGTGGCGACGGCGGCGACCAGTTTTCCGAGGGCGGCGTGGGCCGGGAATACCTGATGAGCGTTGGCATTCCCGAATCTGCCATCATTGCCGAAACCGAAAGCCGCAGCACCGCGGAAGCGGCGCGCCGATTGGCCGCCATCGCGCGCACCAACAGTTTCCGTCACCTCGTGGTCGTGAGCGACGACACGCATCTGTTTCGGATCCATGCGATTTGCGCCGCCAATGGGCTCGACGTGCTCACCTCGCCGCGCCCCCGCGTGCTTGTCGAGGGTGGTAACTCGGATGTGGAATCGATTTTCCACGAGATTCTGAGTTATACGGCATGGCGGCTTCATATCGAGTGAACTCGACACCCGCGGCGGCGCCAGAAGCAGCTCAATGGGATGTCAGCGCCCCGCCCGTGTGAGGGATGACCGAGAGGGCTGCGAGCGCAAACGCTGCTGCGCTTAGGGTCGACAAAAAGTTGACGGCATCGTTGTTGAGCCAACCTCGCGGTTCCAGTGTCGCGCCAAGCACGCTGTCAAAAAGCAATCCAAAGACCCCGCCCACCCAGCTCACGTAAAAAACGACCGGGTCGCCGCGGAGAGCGACCGATCCAACGAGCGCCACCATGCCTGCGGCCAATATCCCCGCTATAGTGCCGCCGAGGCTGATCGCGCCATCGGTCCCCGCTTCTGCCACGCGCAGCGTTGTGATCATGCGAGGCCGGCTGTTGAGCATCTGTCCCAGTTCAGACGACACCGTGTCCGCTGCGGCTTCGCACAAAGCTGCCAGGCCGGCGATGAAGACAGCCGAGGGCGCAAGAGTCGCCAACCTTAGCCAGCTTTGATTGATTTGCCAGCTCTGCGCCACGCCGCACGAAACCAACGCCGCCACGCCGAGATTCGCGGCCACCTGTGACGCTTTGCGCCCTTTCTGGCTCTCGGCCGTTCCCAGCTGTTCTTTGCGCCTGCGCCCCAGTCGCGTAGAAATCGATGTCAGGACCAAAACCGCGAACACTGGCATCAAACCGGTTTCCCAAGGCTCGTAGGGGACCGTCATGGTTGAAAACATGAGGCTCGCTGTAATTGCTGCGCCCGTGACGGCGGCTTCGGGCGTCGCGGATCGCAATCTCCACGCGATCAGCCCGAGTAGCGCGCTCAAACCAAGGGTCCAAAGCGCAACCGATGTCGCCTGCGTTGCCCACCAGCTGGCTTCGAACAGCGCGTCCACAGCCACGGCTGGCAACACCAGAAGTAGAACTGCCTTCGATTGCCATTTCAGATTCAAGGGATCCACGTTTCATCGTAACGCCGCGCCTCAGAACGCGAGAACCGCCCCAGATGAACTCCATGGGTCAAGCGGTTTACACTCAATTGCGCTACAAAACCTGAAGTCTGATTGCGGTCTACGGAGTCCCCATGAAAAGGTATTCAGGCGCCCTCGCGCTGTTCGCTGGAATTGCACTCACTGCGGGATGCCTGCAGGCGCAGAGCAAGGGTCAACCGCTCGAACTCGACCGCACCGGAGAGACGATCGTCCTTGAGCCCTATGCGCCCAATGTTCTCCGCGTAACGCTCAGTCTGCAGCACGACCCAGCAGTAGCCAAGCCGGGCTACGGTTTCGTTGGTTCGCCCGATGTCTCAGGATGGACATCGAACGAGACGGACAAGGCCGACATTTACCAGTCTTCACGGATCGTCGCCACGGTAGATCGCCCCAATCCTTTGGCTCGGTCGCGCTTGCAGACACAGGTCGACATCGGCAAGTACTTCGGCGGTTCGACACCCGGGGCACATATCACTTTCACGACGCCGGAAGGGAAGAAGCTCCTGGAAATGACTGGCTGGTCCCAATCTGTTCCCAACCACAAGGACGGCACTGCGGAGCTGGCCAACGACCGCCGGCCGAGCGATTCCGATTTCTACGTCGTGGGTGCTACTTTTGCATCGCCGGACGATGAGCACTACTACGGCCTTGGTGAAAACCAGGAAGGCTTTCTCGATCACCGTGGCCATGCGGTCCGCTGCTGGCAGGACTACACGGCTCCTGCTGCCCCCAGTTCCTGCGTTCCGTTTTTCATCACGAATAAGGGCTATGGGCTCGTCTGGGACAATCCGTCGAAGACCACCATCGAGCCCGGGTTCAACGAGCAGACCCGCTGGATCAGCGAAGTCGGTGACCGCGTTTCATTCTTCGTGATCGCCGGAGCTAGGGCCGATGAGATTTATCAGGGGTACCGGCTGCTCACCGGGCCCACGCCGATGCTTCCCAAGGCGGCCTATGGATACATCCAGTGCAAGCAGCGTTACGCGAGCCAGGACGAAGTGCTCTCCGTAGCCAAGGGCTACCGTGATCGGCACCTGCCGGCCGATGTGTTGGTCGTTGACTGGTTCTACTACACGAAAATGGGGCAGATGGATCTCGACCCAAAGTTTTGGCCCGACCCCACGGCAATGAATAAGCAACTCCATGACATGGGATTTGAAACCATGATCAGCGTGTGGCCGCGCTTTGTTCCGGATGACCGTTTTTATTCGGAGATTCTAAAGAATGGCTGGTTCATTCACACCGCGGATGGGAAACCGATCGATGGCCTTCCGTACGATCGCGCTGGCTCTGACATAGACACCACCAATCCCGATGCCGCGGCGTGGTACTGGAAGACGATTCGCGAA
>PLKY01000268.1:3374-3519 GCA_003140785.1 Acidobacteriaceae bacterium
AGATGAACCAACTCGCCGCGCGCTGATCCTCTCCCGCGATGCATACCTCGGCGTGCAGCGCAACGGCGCCATCGTCTGGTCCTCGGATATTTATCCCACCTGGGATACGTTGCGCCGTCAGATCCCGACTGGCCTGGACTTCGCT
>PLKY01000174.1:0-15484 GCA_003140785.1 Acidobacteriaceae bacterium
AGGAGCGCAAGGAGCGCGAGAATCTGCGCGCCCTGCGCGACAAGTACCACCTCGACGATTCGGCCGCGGGCATTGTCGGGCGCGAAGACATCGAAGACGTAGTCAGCCGCTGGACGGGTATTCCCGTCACCAGCATCAAGGAAGAAGAGACGCAAAAACTGCTGCGGGTGGAAGAAGAGCTTCACAAGCGCGTCATCTCGCAGGAGAAGGCCATCAGTGCGCTGGCGCGAGCAATTCGGCGTTCGCGTGCGGGCCTCAAGTCGCCGCATCGCCCCATCGGATCTTTCCTTTTTCTTGGGCCTACCGGCGTCGGCAAAANNATCGGTTCGCCTCCGGGATACGTGGGCTACGAGGAAGGCGGTCAGCTGACGGAACGTGTCAAGCGCTCGCCGTATTCAGTGGTCCTGTTGGACGAAGTCGAGAAGGCGCACCCCGATGTCTTCAACCTGCTGTTGCAGGTGTTTGAAGATGGCCAATTGACCGATGGACTGGGCAACACCGTCGACTTCAAAAACACCATCCTCATCATGACGTCGAACATCGGCGCGCGGCACCTGATGAAAAAGCAGGGCCTCGGCTTCCAGAGCGATCGCGATGATCTGGTCAGCGAAAAGATCGAAGAGCTGGTCAAGAACGAGGTGAAGAAAACCTTCAACCCCGAGTTCCTGAACCGTCTCGACGAGATCATTCTGTTCCAGTCGCTCAACGACACCGACCTGATTCAGATTGTCGAACTGCTCGTGCAGCAGCTGAACCTCAACCTGGCGCAGAAGGCCATCACCATCTCGGTCACCGACGATGCCAAGAAGTGGATTCTCGACAAAACGCTGGTCGACCGCAGCTATGGGGCTCGCCCGTTGCGCCGCGCACTGCAGCGCTACGTCGAGGACCCGTTGTCGGAGGCCTTGATCGCGGGGCACATTTCGGCACGCCCGGCTTTCCTCGAGGTCTACCTCGACGCCAACCAGCTCTTCTATCGCCCGGTCAGCGCGGACGAGACCGGCACCGAAGAGAAGGCAGCGGGCATTCTGCTCTTCAGCGCCTAACGCTCAAGCGCCAAGCGCAGCACAGCACGAAAATGGGTGCCCCATCCTAACCGCGTTTTTTGCGGTTAGGGTGGGATATCTCCAAGGTCAATCAGCCCTCGGCCCACCAGCCGGGGGTTTTTATTTCATGTGTAAACTCAGGATTCGTCCCGCTCCGGCTCCCAGGGGTCCATCGGAACGCGGTCAAGACGGTCTTCGACATCCCGCCGCCGTTCCTCTTCGCGACGTTTCTCCTGTTCCTCGCGCTCTTCGCATCCGTCCGCCATCGCACGCCTCTATCCCATTTTAAGCAACGGTTCGAATTGAAACCGTCGGGGGCAACCGCAGATGGACGACGCCTGGGAATCCTCAACACATGCCGACTTCAGGGTACGAATCTGCGGATGAGGCCCGTAGGACCGGATTTCAATGCAGTTGGGATCGGTTCCTGGCGCGCTTTCACCGCTCCAGTGAACCTCACTGTGAGCATTGTTTGAATCAACCAAAGGCCCATTGTGCAGTTTTCGGTAACACAGATATGGACCACGAATGGCTCAAGCTGGCCTCTGAGGCTGACCAGAAAGTGGGTTGGCCACTGCGCTGCAGATAACGCTGAGAAGACTGCCTTTAGCGGTGGAATGCAATCGCTGTGCTGCCTGAGCGGAGTCCAGCGCAGCTTGGAAATCGCCCTGCCTCAGCGATTGCCGGGCGGCCTGGCGCATGACGTAGGCGTGAGCTGCCAGCAGCATCAGCGCGATGAGGTCGGCGCCGCAACGAGAGCACTGCGACGCCCCGCGAAAACGAGCCCGGCAGACTGGACAGGAGGCCGGGCTGCGAAGATCGTCCTTCATACGCGGCCCTCGACAAAGAAGAGCATCTCGCCCAGACCGTGAACGGCCTGCTTGAGTGCGGCGGCATCGCGATTCTCGATTGCGGATTCGATGGCCTGGTTCAGGTCGATCGCTTCCTCGCGGTCTTCATCGTGGATTTTGTCGAGCAGGAGGCGGGAGCGCTCAATCATCTTCCGGCCCTCGTCCTCGGCAGCGCTCCAATCGTCCTCGGCCACATCCGCGGCATTCGGCGCCGAATGCACTGTGAAATCACCGTCGCCCTCAATCAACGGCGCGTCCTCGTCGCCGAACTCGGCGAGATCGTTGCTCTCATCGTCGAGATCGTCGTCCTGCCGGGTGGCGTAGAGAGCTTCGAGACGCTTGCGGGCGGCGGCAATTTCGGCTTCGCTCCTGGCTTCCAGGGCGCGAGCGATGGTGATGTGCTTGGACAATCCCGACTTCTTCTCGATCGCGGTTACCTTGAGGATGCCGTCCAGATCCAGGCTCATGCGGCAAATCACTTCATTGAAATCGCGCATGGGAGTCAGGCCTTCGACGGTGAAGTCGCCCACCAGGATATTGCGCAGCGCATCCTCATCCTCGCCTTCATACACGCGGACCTCAACTTCTTCCTGGTAGGGGTGGCTGGTGTAAAAGCGCTCGCTGCGGGTGACGGGCAGAGGGGTGTTGCGCCGGACGATCGGCTTGTAGCAGTGCGGATAGGAGACGCCGCCCCGCTCGCCAAGGAAGGACACGCCGAATGAATACGGAGTCACATCGACCAGCACTCGATCAACCTCGTGGCCGGCGAGCCGCGACGCCATTACACCTGCGCCCAGGGCAACGCACAGGTCTGGATGTATCTCTTCCCGCGGCGTCAAGCGGGTGCGTTCCTCGATCATCCGCGCCACCAGAGGCGTGCGCGTCGAGCCGCCGACCAGAAGAATCGCATCCAGCTCGGACGGGCCTTTGCCGGCATCGGCAAGTGCCTTGGACATATGTTCGAGCGTCTGCTCGACGAGGGGGCGGATCATGTCCTCATACTCCTCGCGAGCGATTTCCAGTTCCAGATGCAGGGGTTTGCCGTCGACCGTGGCCAGCGCTTCTTCGCGAACGGTAACCTCCGGATCGAAGCTCAAGCGGCGCTTGGCCTCCTCGGCGGCCCACCAGATACGCGCGCGGGCGACGGGATGGCCGCTGCGCAGATCGACACCGTGTTGCGACTGAAATTCGCTGAGCAGATGCTCGGCAAGCAGATCGTTGAAGTCGTCCCCGCCCAGGCGATTGTTGCCATGGCTGGCAAGCACCTCGGTGATGTCTCCTTCGAGCGAGACAATCGAGACGTCGAAGGTGCCGCCGCCCAGATCGTAGACCATGGCGGTATGACGGCTGCCTTCTCCATACGCCAGGCTTGCGGCGGTCGGCTCATTCAGAATGCGAACCGCGTCGAGACCTGCCAGCGTTGCGGCCTCGCGCGTAGCCTGGCGCTGAGAATCGGAGAAATAGGCGGGAACCGTAATGACCGCCTTAGTAACGGGCCGATCAAGTCGCTGGCTGGCCCAGGAGGCAAGCTCGCGCAAGATCAGCGCCGAGATCTCCGGCGGCGTAAACTGGCGGTCTCCCAGCGTAACGGTCTCGTCGCTGCCCATCTTGCGCTTGATGCTGCGGACCGTGCGGCCGGGATAGAGCGCCAACTGATTGCGCGCCGCCTCGCCTACCAGCAGGTCTCCCGACGGGGATAGGCCCACTACCGAGGGCAGCATATTCTTGTTGCCCGAGCCGAGAATTGTCACTTTGCCATCGACGAATGCCGCTATCTCGGAGTTAGTCGTGCCCAAATCGATGCCAACAATCAAATCGCCCAAATCGCTCATTCGGATTTCCTCTCGGGGTTGCGTGCCACCTTGACCTGCGCGGTGCGGTAGACCTCTCCGTTCCATTCGTATCCGTTGCGATAGACCTCGACAACAGTTCCCTCGGGCACGGAGCCGGTTTCTTCAATATCGACAGCCGTCATGCGCTGCGGATCGAAGATTTGGCCCCGGCACGCAATTCGGCTCACGCCCGAGTCCACAAGCGCCTCGTCCAGGCTGTCCAGGGTGAGGCTGTAGCCGTGGGAGAGCGCAGAGAGAATCTCCTGGGTGTGGCCCGCGTATCTGGCGCCCACGCCCAGCCAGCGCGCCAACCGCGGCAACCGTTTTGGAGCCAACTCCTCGGCGGCGTTGCGCGCGGTGTTTCCTCCCCGTTCTACCCGGTCGCGCAGATCGAGCAGAACACTAAGGGGAATGCGAATCTCCTGCTTTCGTGCCTGCTGGAATTCAGCCTGCTGCATTCGAGCCTCTTCGGCTGAAGCATTCTCCCCGCCGCTCCGTCCTTCAGCGGCGGATTCCTGCAGGCTCTGCGCGCTCCGACTGAGGGTTTCATTCAGTTGCTTGAACGTCCTGCCCTGAAGCCGGACTTCCTGCGTAAGCGCGGTCATGGCCGCCCACAGAGAATAAAGGTCGCAGCCGATGCTGCCGGGGTGCTCGCTTTCCAGCGGTGGAAGCGGATCTCCGTGCGCAAGCGCAGCGAGCAATTCAGCGGTCAGTCCTTGCGGCGGTTGCTCATCGGCTATCGCGCGGTCAAGCCACGCCTCGAAACCGCGTACTATCCGTTCCCGCTGATCCGGTGAAAACACCGCGGAGGAGAAATCTTCTTCCATTTCCATTTATCTTTCCTTGAGTGCCGCCAGCCATGGACCGGGTCCGACGAATTGTCTATCGTTGTCCATGCCATCCAGCAGGGATGCTAGGGGCGCTTCCGGATTGACTGAAAACAGCGTGTGCTGCGCGCGCCTGCGCCGGTCGCGCAAAAGCTCGTACGCGTCGCGAACCTGCTCGAACTCGGCCGGCGACCTGTCTGGCGGAAATTGCTTGAGTTTGGCAAGATAGGCGGCTCGAATCTGCTCGTCCTCCGCGCCGGGGCCAAGGCCCAGCACTGCATACGGATCGGGAATTGGCAACGCGCTCTGGTTCATCGTCTCTCTCTAAAACAAACTGCCCTGATCCGGCGGCAGAGCCTTGGCAGCTTTCTCCTTCTTCTTAAAAAGGGAAGACGCCGGCGATCCTGGCTGGGAAAATGTTTCGCCCAGAATTCTGTCAAGAGCTTTTTGGGGATTCTCGCCGCGGGCATAGGCTTTTTTCAGTTCCTTGATTGCCGCGTCGGAGAGGCCCATCAGTTTCCCAATTCCCTTCAGAAAACCCGGAATTGAAGAGGTTCCCGGTCCCACGAAACTGTCCTCCTGGTCGAATTCGTCGCCATCGTCGAAGTCTTCGTCTTCGTCCTCATCGTCATCCATGTACACGTAGCCATCGTCCACCGGCCCGCCCCGTCTTGCCCGGCATTTTGGGCAGTCGCAGGAGGAATAGCCAAGTTCCTCTGCATATTTCGGATCGTCGCCAGGTTTGTGGCCGGGATACTCCTTCAGGGCCTGCTCTTCTTCCAGAATTTTCCCGAGCAGCTCCGGTGAAACGGGACGGCTGGCAATCCTTGGGTCGTCCCCCATTTCAATTCCGGGCCTCCAGCGCTTGCGTTCGTTCTCCTTCTTCCCGTTCAGGTGATCCATGATTCTTCCAGCCAGGGCAGTGTTACGCTCTCGCCTGGCCAGTTCCAGGGATGCCGTTATGCAACCCTCCCGCCTGACTGAGGCCCAGGGCGGCAGGGAGCGGGCGCGCAGGAAGAGAAACTCTGCGTTTGCTCCGCCCTTGGCCAGTCCCGCTACCGAGGCGACGTAGCCCAGTTCCGGTGAATAGCCGTCCAAAGCTGCCTCGCCAAGAACCAGCATTTGCGTGGCATCCGCCGGGCAGTTGGGCATCTTCAGCGAAGCAATCAGTGGATCGATCCAATCGCGCGGCAGCGTGATGCGCAGACCGGCCCACTCGCCCAGAGCACGGGCTCTGGCCACGCCGGCCAGCAGTTCGGCGGCAGAGATCTTTGCAACTTTCAACACCCTCGACGAGACCGCGAAGAGCATCTCCGCCTTTTCCGCCGCAGACACAATCAGCAGATGCGCGGCCACGCTGCCTATCAACGTGTTCAGGCTCGCTTCCTGCTCGTCCTGGACGGCCTTGTCGCGGCCAACCGCAGCCACGCACCAGCGAAGAGCCGCGGCCAGCGCGGCAATCTCCCCTGGCCTCACCTCCGGCACTGTCTCAATCTGCTCGATTCCACCCAGCGCCAAGTGAGCCTTGCGTTGTTGCAGATGCCGCAAGGCCGCTGCGAGCAACAGCCGCAGCTTTGCTCGCCGCACCTCGGGATTCAGCCGGTCGAGTTGTTCCGCCTCTTCCAGATACTTCAAAGATTTCTTGAATGCGTTGCGCTTCTCCGCAGATTCCATCAGGTAAAGCAGAGGTTGAATATCCGCGGCCCGGGCTTCTCGCCAGTGCTCGGCCACCTCGTCCGCCTCCTGCCAGCTTCCATACTTGCGGGCACAACTCAACGATGCCTGGAATGCCTCCGGATGGGGGTCGGCTTTGCAGGCGCGTTCATACAGCGTCTTTGCGGAAGGCACCCCTCCATCGTCCTGTTTCCATTGGCCCGGCTTCCGGTAAGTGGCCATCGCGGCCCTCAGATCCTCGATGGTTTCGTCGGGCGCCTTCTCCATCAACTGCGCCATGTGCAGCGAGAGAACGCCATCTTCCAGGCCGCCGGCGGCAAACCAGTTCTCCTTGATGGCCTCGCGGCGAAAGTCCGACCAGACCGCTCCCGCTTCCGCGTAGCCATCTACATTGTGCTGGTCTTCCAGTGACCTTGCCAGAAGGCGGAAGTAGTAAGCGTCCCATCGCGGAGCGCCGCCCACGGCCGCGTTGATAGCCGATGGCTCGATGTCCAGCAATCCACCGCGCACCGCAATGTGCTGGCGCAGGCGTTCCCGCACGGCCGCGTTGCAGTGATCGCTTGCAGCCATCGCGGTCCGCGCCGCATCCAGAATCCGCTTCTCCTTCTTTGCCCGCAGCGCATCTTCCAAATCCTTCAAGGCGGAACGCAATGCCGCGCCATGATCTCCAGCTGCGGCAATGAGCTTTTGTCCGGCCAAGCTTGGTTTGGAATCGGTTCCCGCCGCCGGCTTCTTTTTCAGCATTACGGTGAATGCAGGAACGAGGCGCGCCGGAACAGAATCGATCACAATCGTCTGGAGCCACCTGGCGCATTCTTCATCCTCGCATCGGTAATAGCAGGCAATCGCCCGAATCAGGGCCTTCCACGAAGCCAGTGGACTGCGCCGCGACACCTCCGGCAGCGCCAGAACCGCGTCTTCCACCGGCCCCGTGGTCACCGCCCGGAACACAGCCGCCAGCGCCGATGCAGCCGTCCGCAGGGAATGCTCCGGCGGCAAGGACGAAACTGAGCCCAGAGCGGGCAGATCCCAGATCCGTTGCCGGATGAAGGTTTCAATGCGGTCGCGTTCTTCGACCGGAAGCTCGCGATCGGCGAGAGCTGCGACGACCTCCTCCAGCTTGCCATCCTGCGCGCATACTTCCCGGTCGAGTTCTCTCAACCGCGGCAGTGCCGAGGGGAGCCGCTCCCTTACAATCCCCAGCAGCGTCTTGGCCTCCACCGTCATTCCCAGCCTGAGCAGATCGTCGATGCGAGCGTTGTAGGCATCTGTCAGGAGGGCTTCCGACTCCGCGGTTGCACAGCGCTTGTAGAGATCCTTGGCAAGCTGCAGAGCGGACTTGGAATGCCTGCCGGAAATCAGTTCCCGTACCCGCTCAGTTTCTTCCGGCAACAGATGCGCGCCCCCCGCATTGGGGACTGCGTTGAACGCTGGACCATTCTTCTTGTTTTGTTTTCGCGACATGGCTCAATGTGATCGAAGATAGTCTAAACGCCGGACTCAGCCCGCTTCTGGAAAACAGGGCGCGACAGCGGCGCAGAGTCCATCCGAGTCTGAAAAAGTAGTATGGGTTCCGCGCACGCAGGAGGAAACGGCGTTCGCTATGGATGATCGTCGACCCGGGCTGTGGTACACGTCAATGGTCAATTGAAGGAAATCTGCTGAGTCACTCGTCGACATAACAGGCGTTCCACCGATTAGTAACGGCAAACGCCCTTGTCGTCAGTTTTCTTACTTTCGTTTACGAGTTGGGGTTCGATCTCGAATGCCGAAGGCCGCATGGGCGACAAGAAGTGACGTAGATCTGCCGCCTTCGTTGCAGAGAATTACCAGCTCACAGTGCACAATAGACGCTAGGCCAAAGCACGAAAGCTGAAGGCTAACGGCGGAAAGTTGCTAAGTCCTTTGCCGAGACAACTTTCGCCATAAGCGATTGATTCGATTAAGGTTAACGTAAGTTATTAATACAGCTAAGTCCAATGACAAGAGATATTTAGCAAGAAACAGGGGGAGGGGGTATACCCTCGGACGGGCTGGCTCGCAAGAGAGCGCTCGGCGCGATGACGTAGCATGGTTGGGAAAGTCCCACCGCGAGGTCACGCATGAGCGATATTCTTACCAGTCCTGAACTGACCGCAGAGCAGGCCAGCAGCCTCACCCGCGCAACGAACTACGGCACCTGGCGCTTCCAGAAAACCTGGAAGCCTTTGTATATCGCCGACGCCGAGGGTTGCTGGATTACGGACGGCGCAGGCAAGCGCTATCTCGACTTCAGTGCCCAGCTGATGTGCGTCAACCTCGGCCACAAGAATCCGCGCGTGGTCGAAGCCATTGCCGAGCAGGCGCGCGAGCTGTGTTACGTTGCGCCGGGTTATGCAACGGCGGCGCGCGCGAAGCTGAGCGCCAAGCTGCTCGAAGTGCTTCCCGCGGGGCTGGAGAAATTCTTCTTCGCCACAAGCGGCACCGAGGCCAACGAAGCAGCCTTCAAGATTGCTCGCATGTATACCGGCAAGACGAAGATCATCTCGCGCTATCGCTCGTATCACGGCTCGACGATGGGCTCGATTGCGGCCACAGGCGATCCGCGTCGCTGGGCGATGGAACCCGCTGGCAAAGGCGCGGGCGTTGTCTTCGCTCCCGAGACCAACTGCTACGACTGTCCGATCAAACACACTTACCCCGGCTGCAATATTGCCTGCGCCGACTATATCGAGCACATGATTCGCAACGAGAGCGACGTGGCCGCGATCATTCTAGAGCCCGTTGTGGGCACCAATGGCGTACTCATTCCTCCGCCGGAATACTTTCCCCGCCTGCGCGAAATCTGTGACCGCCATGGCGTGTTGATGATTGCCGACGAAGTCATGGCCGGATGGGGACGCACCGGCAAGTGGTTTGCGGTTGATCACTGGAATGTGAAGCCCGACATTCTGGTCACAGCCAAGGGAATCACCTCGGCGTACGTGCCGCTCGGCTTGTGCGCGACGACGAAGAAGATTGCCGACTATTTTGAGGAGCATTATTTCTCGCACGGCCACACCTACGAGGCGCATCCGATCACGCTGGGACCGGCAATCGTGACCATTGAAGAGATGCAGCGGCTGAAACTTGTGGAGCGTGCTGCCGAACTCGAGCCTTACGTCCGCGAAAAGCTGGAAGCCCTGAAAGAAAAGCATCCGTCGATCGGCGATGTGCGCGGTCTCGGTCTCTTCTTTGCCGTCGAACTGGTGAAGAATCGGACGACGAAAGAGCCGTTCAATACGATGCGCGATAAGGTCGAGGGCAAGGCGCTGGTGGTCGATCAGATTGCGGCGAAGATGATGGCGGACGGTGTGGCGCAACAGGCGTGGGTGAGCCACTTCGTCATCGCTCCGCCCCTGATCGTGACCAAGGAAGAACTTGATTTTGGTATCGCCGCGCTGGACCGGCATCTGGGGATTGCGGATGCACTGGTGGAGTAGGCGTTGTGCACCGCTCTGCTGACCACTGTTCTCAGTCGAACACAACGGTCTTGTTGCCGTAACAGAGGATGCGCCGGTTCAAGTGCCAGCGGACTGCGCGCGAGAGAACGATGCGCTCGAGATCGCGGCCGCGCGCCACGAGGTCATCGACCTGGTCGCGATGCGAGACTCGCGCCACGTCCTGCTCGATGATTGGACCGTCATCCAGAATTTCAGTCACGTAATGGCTCGTTGCTCCGATGAGCTTGACGCCGCGTGCGTGGGCTGCGTGATATGGCCGCGCGCCCGTGAAGGCCGGCAGAAACGAGTGATGCACGTTGATGATCGCCGCCGGGTATCGTGCAACAAAAGCGGGCGAAAGTATCTGCATGTAGCGCGCCAGCACGACCAGATCGACCGAGTAGCGTTCGAGCAGTCGCAATTGTTGCGCTTCGGCCTCGGCGCGCGTAGCCGTTGTGACCGGGATATATTCAAACGGGATGTTATAGAAGGCTGCCAGATTCTCGACCTCGCGGTGATTCGAGACGATGACCGGAATCTCGCAGTCCAGTTCACCCGTGCGCCAGCGGTGCAACAGGTCAGCCATGCAATGCAGGTACTGCGAGCAAAACAGCGCAACGCGAGGGCGCTGGGAAGCGGCGTTCAGGTTCCAGCGCATGTCGAGTTCTGCGGCTAGCTTCCCAAAGTCGACTTTGAACTTCTCTAGGTCGAAGTGTATGCCGCCGTTGCGCTCGTTTGGTCCCTTATCTGCAAGACCCCACTCGACGCGCATGAAGAACAGACCCAGATCGTGGTCCTGGTGCTGATCCGCATGCAGGATATTTGTGCCGTGCTCGTAGAGCAGCCCTGCAACCCGCGCCACCAGTCCTTTGCGGTCGGGGCAATCGATGAGAAGAACGGCCGAGTCTTTCATTTCCCTTCCTAGACTAAGCAATCGGCGCACGGCCTGGATGCGCAGAGGAACGCGGTTGAGCCTTGCGCGCGCCAGCGCTCATTCGCTCCAAGAATTGGAACTGCCAGGCTGGTCAGGCACTGGGTTGCCTGGCGCCTCGGGCCGGCCCGCTGAGTTGCTGGCGCAGACTGTTGGCAAGGTCGGCCACCAATCGGAGCTTGTCAGCGATTCCGCTGGGCATTTCACCTGCGGAGAGAGCCAATTCAGAATGCAGTAGCAATCCGGCAATCGTTGTTCTTACCTCGGCTTCGATTGCCCCGGCTGCGGCCTTGCGCGCCAGCGCCTGTTCGCGCTCGCGGCGGTGCAGTGCCGCGCGGATTTCCCGAATAAGCCTAGACGCGCCCGACAGCGCGAAGTTGATCTGCAACGGAATGGCCAATCCTGCGTGTTCCCAAATCGCTTCTGCACCGGCGGGATCGCACAGAACGAGCGTTTCCTCCAGAATGATCACGCTGTACTCCTGCTTGCGCAGTGCCGCCAAAGCCGTTTTTCGTCCTTCCGCGACTTCGACGACGACGCCGAGCCGCTCTGCGACAACCGCGGCACAGTTGCGCGCTCCTTCGATACCCGTGACAATCAAAATGCTCATCCCAGCTCCTTGTTCGTAGCTGAATTTCCTGTGTGTTCGAATCTCAGATGCCCGTCGCCATGCGGCTTGCCCGAAGGCGACGTAACCCGTGATGTGGCCGCGGCTCGCCCGCCGAGAATGCGCCTAATGGGCTTGCATCGGGTCCGCGATCCCGTATTCCTTCAACTTGCGGTAGAGAGTAGTTTTACCGATACCCAGTAATTTAGCGGCCTTGAGTTTATCGCCGTTCAGAACGCGGATGGCGCCCATGATCGCGTCGCGCTCCAGATCCGCGAGAGCGGTCACTTGCTCGATCTCTGCCGCTCCAATTGGCGTCTCCCGTTGCCTCGATGCCCGGTGAGCGGCTAATCCTTCTTCCTGGAGCTGCGTGGGAAGGTCACCGAGAGCCACCACTCCACAGGTCGAAAAGGCGCAGCCGCGTTCGATGGCATTCTCAAGCTCGCGGACATTACCCGGCCAGTCGTGCCGCATCATGATGCGCAACGCTTCGTCGCTCAGGGTAAACTTTTTGCCGCCGTCGTGGCTGACACGATCGAGAAAGTGCGCGGCCAGCGGCGGAATGTCCTCGCGACGATCCCGCAACGGGGGCAGCCGTAGGTTGACGACATTGAGACGTTAGAAGAGGTCTTTGCGAAACGTTCCCGTTTCTACCATTGCGGCCAGATCCCGATTTGTGGCAGCGAGGATGCGGGCTCTGATGGGCACGCGGTGATTTGCGCCGACAGGCCGGACTTCCTTCTCTTGCAGGGCCCGGAGGAGCTTGGACTGCAGGTCCAGCGTGAGTTCGCCAATTTCGTCTAGAAAAACAGTCCCGGATTCAGCTGAAACCAGCAGGCCATCCTTGGAACGATTGGCGCCCGTGAACGCCCCCTTTAAATGGCCGAAGAGTTCGCTCTCAATGAGTGTTGGGACGAGGGAGCCGCAGTCTACCGGCAAGAACGGCTTCTCCGGGTTGGGCCCGCTGGCATGAATTGTCTGGGCGACTAACTCCTTGCCGGTACCGCTTTCGCCGAGAATCAAGACTGGGTGCGTACTTTGTGCAACCTTGGAAAGAATGCGGTAGAGCTTATCCATCTCTGCCGATCGGCCGATCAAAGAGCCGAGGCCTTGCGTCAGGCGCAGTTGTTCGCGTAAGAGACGCGCAGCAGAGTTCGCGGAGTGTGTCGACGACGCTCGTTCCAGAGCNNCGCGAACGGCTTAATCAGATAGTCTGAAGCGCCTTCGCGCATTGCCTCTACGCCGAATTCACCGAATCGGAGGTCGTCATCCCGATGATGGTTGTCTGCCGATAGAGATCTCTGATCTCCGAGACAAACTCCAGGCTTTCAGGATCTCCCGGCGGAAGGTTCAAAAGAACAATGTCCGCTGCATGTCCACGCAGCAGGCTTCGCGCCTCTACAAGTTTGCAGGTGCTCTGAGCGGCATATCCTAGAGCTGCCGCGATCTCGGCACATGCCGAGCAAATCGATGCATCGTCATCGACGACGAGTACGTGCAGTTTCGGCACCGAATCTGTAGGTTGAGGAATTGGCTCCATAACTCGCGACTGAAAGACTGTTTGAAGCATTGTAGGTGCCCCTCTTGCCGTTAGTATGTGGGATTGATCACCGATGAATACCCCGTGTCGAAGGCGATCATTATGAAGTGCGTACGGGCAGCTCGATCTGGAAGCAGGCTCCGAGCGGGTCCCGGTTAGCCGCGCGAATTTGTCCACCCGCTGATTCGACGATTGATCGGGTAATCGAGAGGCCGAGTCCTCGATGCTCAGTTTGCCAACTCTCGCCTGCACATCCGGTCTTTGATCGCGTCGTATAGCCAATCTCGAAGATCTTCTCCAAAGCTTTGGGCGGAATTCCCAACCCGTTGTCCTCAAAGTTCAAAATGAGCCTAGGTCCCTCTCCTGCTGCGGCTGGGCACTCGCGAAGGATGAGTTGAATTCTTCCGCCATCGGGCATTGCATCGGCGGAATTCTTTGCGAGGTTGACCAGTATGCGAGTCAGGTCTTCACTGTTGAGACGAACCGGGAGGGCGCCGCCGACGGCGTTTACGGTGACGGTGATGGCTGGTCCGGCTAGAGCAGCGAGCAGGTTCCGATTCGTTTGCAGTTCCCACGCCAAATCGCCGATGAGTTTGGGCGGCATCTCGTCCCAGTATTTCGTCGTCTTCGGCTTGTTGGCCGCGACCTCCGGCAAGCTTAGCGGCGAGTTAATTTGCGTGGTGTTGCCGGCAGGCGCGATGCTCGGTTTTTCCTGCCCTCCCAAAGTCATCAGCCGCTCCACGAGCCGTCGGCTGGCTGCAGCGACCATTTGCAATTCAGTACCATAGTGTCGATGAGTTGCCGCGAGAACGCCAGGCTCCTCCAATAGGTCACAATAGAGCCCGAGCGCAGCCACCATGTTGCGGGCTTCGTGTGCTACTTCCGCCAAGTTCGCGCCGGCGGTGGACTGCAGGTTAATAGCTTGCAACGCCGTTTCCTCACCTGTCGGCTTACTTGTTCCGAATGTCGGTTGATTTGTCTGTTCCATTTCCAAACTCATCCTTTCTTGCCTCGCCATTCGTCTGCGTCAGCATTCCTGCCTTCGAATACCGTTCAGTTTTCCCAATTCCGCTCTGGCGAACATCCAGCCAATTCTGTTCTCTTCTAATACACGCTGCGTGCCAAACTAGGACAATTTTCTAAGTAATTGAAGAATCGCGGATTAGATGCAGCATGTGGAAATCACGGGGCCTGAGTCCTATCGTGAACTGGTATCGAATCGGGATCCCGCGCGTCGATTCATCGAGCCGGACGTTTAGTTTCAAGACCTTATTGGCATTCCCATTTCCAAGCACTCTTTCCGAGCAATTCCCAGACTGGAACGAAACTGGATTGGTCGCGTGGAACTGCACGTTTCCTACTTCCCGTACAATCCCCCTATGCCTGCGTCAGGTTCTCTTAACTTCTTTCGTCCCGGCGGCCGGACGCCCAGCCAGCTGCGCCCCCTCACTCTTACACCGGGCTTTGTGCAGACGGCGGAAGGTTCGGTTCTGGTTGTGCTCGGCAACACGCGTGTCCTAACCAATGCGACCATCGAGCCGGGAGTTCCGGGATGGCTGCGCAACTCCGGTCGGGGTTGGGTTACAGCGGAGTACGCGATGCTCCCACGTTCCACGGTGAGCCGCACGCCGCGCGAGAGTGAGCGGGGCAAAATAGGCGGCCGGACCCATGAGATTCAACGGCTGATTGGCCGCAGCTTGCGCTCGGTTGTGGATATGCAGCTTCTGGGCGAGCGAACCGTGATTTTGGATTGCGATGTGATCCAGGCGGACGGAGGCACACGGACCGCGGCAATCACGGGCGCGGCGGTGGCTCTGGCAATCGCGCTCAATGCGCTGGTCACGGCCGGAGCGCTGAAGCAATCGCCGATGAAGCAGCTGATTGCCGCGACGTCGGTTGGGATTGTGGATGGTACGGCGCTGCTCGATCTTTGCTATGAAGAAGACTCGCAGGCCGACGTCGATATGAACGTGGTGATGACCGCCGATGGGGGCTTGGTGGAGACGCAGGCGACTGCCGAAAAGGGTAGTTTTTCGCGCAGCGAGCTGAACGGGCTCGTTGATTTGGCAGAGGCTGGCATCAAGGAGATTTTCGCCGTCCAGCGGGCAGTGCTGGGGGTCTAAGGCGGCGCGTTCCACAGTTTTAGAGCCCCAAAAGAGACCTTCTTGGCATCAATGGAGTCTGGTTGCCGTGCTGGTGGGGATCGGCGCGGTCAGTCTTGCCGCGAGCTAGATTCCCGCACGGCGTGCGAAGTTGATCGATCCGGTGCAATCTCTTCACGCGGAGCAGGCGAGAGCTCCTGCAAATTGCGACGGTTCAATACGCGGCAACAACCGGAAGCTCGATGCTGCTGGCTCCAGCAGCTGAGTGGTACACGCGCTGCGTGGCTTTCTTGTAGTCCTCCGGCTTGGCCCAGAAGATATTTGGCACAAAGGTTTGCGGATTGCGGTCGTAGAGCGGGAACCAGCTCGACTGGATTTGTACCATGATGCGATGGCCGGGCAGAAATACGTGATTCGTAGGCGGCAGGGCGAAGCGATACGGAAGCGGCTTGTCCGGCTCGATGGCCTTGGGCGCCGAGAAGCTTTCGCGGTAGCGGCCGCGGAAGATATCCATCGCGATGGCGAGTTGATAACCGCCGAGCTCCGGGTGGTCTGCGATCTGATCCGGATAGACGTCGAGCAGCTTGACTACCCAGTCGGAGTCGGTGCCGCT
>PLKY01000174.1:15515-15874 GCA_003140785.1 Acidobacteriaceae bacterium
GGGTCGGAGACGTATTCGTCATAGGATTCGGGCTGAGGAGACGTGGCTTGCGTCGATGGAGTCGCTGCTCCTGAAGCATCTGCTGCCGCGGGCGCAGCAAACCCAAGCTTGAAATCTGGCTCAAGATAGAGAGGCTTGGTTGCTGGCGCCACGGGCCATGCTTGCAAGGTCTGCCAGCGGTTCATGCCGGTTTCGTAGACCGTGACTGGCGCGACCTGCATTGGCGGGGCGTTGTCCTTCAGGTAGTGATCGAGAAAAGGCCGCAGAACATTTTGGCGAAACCACGTGCCGGTGTCGGAACCGAAACGGATCGCGCCGAGCGATGCGGCATCTTCGATCTCCTGACCGTGATGCCACGG
>PLKY01000279.1 GCA_003140785.1 Acidobacteriaceae bacterium
TCCCGGCGCGGCCCTTCTTCATTGGCAACCCGGGTTGAGTGCGATCGAGCGCCTGAATCTGGCTCTTTTCATCGACACAGAGAACGACTGCCTCTTGCGGAGGGTTCAGGTACAGACCGACGACATCGGTCATCTTCTCCAGAAACTTNNGTCTTCGTGCGATGTGGCTGCAACTTGTGAGCGCGCCAGATATTACTGACCGTCGACTTGCCGATCCCCTGACTCTGTGCCATGGTCCGGCAACTCCAGTGCGTCATCCCTGCCGGTTTGGTTTGCAGAGTCGCATCCACAATGGCCGCGATCTTGTCGATTTCATAAACGGGCTTCCGTCCCCGGCCCGGAGCAATATCCCACAAACCGTCAAGGCCTTCAGCAGAGAAACGCTTCCGCCACAAGTTCACCGTATGCCGGCTCACCGCAAGCTCCTTCGCAATCGCGACGTCGGACTTCCCCGCAGCGGCGGCCACAACGATCCGGCAGCGCAAAGCCACCTGCTGTGGCGTTCCATGCGCCGCGATCCACTGTCCGATCTTTTCCTGGTCTACAGCCGAAAGCTGGCACGATTTGCCCATGCCCAAGGATAAACCAGATCTCGGAAATCTGTCTAGTTATTTGTTGGACACTACACTAGCGATGCGCTGATTCCCGAGATGCGGCGCGCGATCTGGCAGATCGATCCGCAGGTCGCCATTCCCACGCTCAAGTCGATGGACGAACAGGTCAGCGATTCAGTGGCGACCGACCGCTTCCAGGCCTTGGTGCTGAGTGGGTTTGGCGCGGCTGCGTTGTTCCTGGCTTTGCTGGGCGTGTACGGTGTTCTTGCGTACTCGGTCTCGCTGCGCCGGCGGGAGTTCGGCATCCGCATCGCGTTGGGCTCCGGCAAGAACGCTCTGATCGGGCTGGTGCTGCGCCAGGCTGCGCAGCCCGTTCTTCTCGGTACAGTTGTTGGCCTCACGATGGCGCTGATCGCGTTGCGCTGGGTGGGAAGTCTGCTGTATGAAACGCCCTTGATGGACCCGCTCGCCGTGGGCGGCAGCGTGCTGCTGCTTTTGGTTGCCGCTGCAATCGCAGCGATCATACCGGCCCGCCGCGCAGCATCCATCGATCCGATGCGCGCTCTACGCACCGACTAAACCACCGAAAGCCCTCGCGGTTTTAACGTTGTGTCCCTGAAGGCAATGAAAGGGAGTTGAAGAACCTGCAGATTCTGATCACGATGGCACGCTGAGCAGAGATGTTGCGCGCTGCAGCCCCGGCACTTCATCTGTTCTCTAATCCCTGCTCCCCGCTTTTCTCACCCCGGCGGCCACGTCATCCCCCGCCCTCCCAGCAAATGCACATGCAGGTGATCGACCGTCTGTCCGCCATCGTCTCCCGTATTGATGACGACTCGGTAGCCTTTGGCCAGCCCCTTTTTGCGCGCGAGATTCGCCGCAACCCACAGCAGATGCCCCAGCAGCGCAGGATGCTCCTCGCCTGCCTCGGCCAGCGAAACAAGATGCTCGCGCGGCGCAATCAACAAGTGCACCGGCGCCTGCGGATGAATATCCGCGAAGGCATAACACCGGTCGTCCTGGTACTCCGCCGTCGACGGAATGCTTCCATCGATGATCTTGCAAAAAAGGCAGCTCATAACCGAAACAGTGTACAGGAGAGCGTCTCAGCCCGGCGCTCGTCCTGGCCAGAACATGAAAACGATCGCAGACCCACCCGCATCCAAACACAAAGGCACTCACGCAACCCAGCACGATGAATTAGGAAATCTGAACACCGCACGAAGAACTGAATAGGGTGCAGAGTCTCGGATGTAACTAAATCTCATCGCGATGCGTAAATAAGTTTGTATGGTCACTTCCCCCAATTACGATATCGACGTGCTGATCGCCGGCGCCGGTCCCACCGGCCTGGTGCTGGGCCTCTGGCTCGCACGCCTCGGGATCCGCGTACGCATCATCGACAAAACCGCCGAACCCGGCACCACATCGCGCGCTTTGGGCGTGCAGGCGCGCACCCTGGAGTTTTACGCGCAGCTCGGCATCGCCGATTCCGTTGTCCAGCACGGCCGATCGGCCACCGCGGCCAATCTCTGGACCAATGGCCGTCGCGCCGCCCACATCGAAATCGGCGCCCCTGGGGAGGGACTAAGCCCATTTCCCTTTGCCCTCATCTATCCCCAGGACGAACACGAGCGCTTCCTGGTCGAGCGCCTCTTAGCCCTGGGCGTCACCGTCGAGCGCCGCACCGAGCTCACCGGATTCGAACAAGATGACCTCTCGGTGCGCGCGCAAATTCTCAAGCCCGACGGCACAACGGAACTCTCGAACGCCGCCTACCTGGCCGGATGCGACGGCGCGCATTCCATCTTGCGTGAGCGTCTCGGCATCGGCTTCCCCGGCGGAACCTACGAGCATCTCTTCTACGTCGCCGACGTCGAGGCGGACGGCAAAGCCATCAATGGCGAATTGAACATCGCATTCGACCGCAGCGATTTCCTTGTCGTCTTCCCGCTCAAGGGCGAAAACCGCGCCCGCTTCATCGGCACATCCGCGACCAGCCGAATCGCTCGAACGACCAGCTCACTTGGAACGACGTCAGCAAACACATCATGAAACGCATGCGCATCGGTGTCGAGAAGGTCAACTGGTTCTCGACCTACCGTGTCCATCATCGCGTCGCCGGGCACTTCCGCTCAGGCCGTGCTTTTCTACTCGGAGATGCCGCCCACATCCATAGTCCAGTCGGCGGGCAGGGCATGAACACAGGGATCGGCGATGCGGTCAACCTCGCCTGGAAACTTGCGGCTGTGCTCCGGGGCCGCGCCAATCCTTCGTTGATCGAGACCTACGAACCGGAGCGAATCGCCTTCGCGCGCCGCCTGGTCGAGACCACGGACCGGGCTTTCACCCAAGTCACAAGCTCACGTCCAACTGCGCGGTTTGTACGCCAGCGGCTCGCCCCACTCCTCGCGCCGCTATTCTTCTCATTCCAATCCGCGCGCAGCCTCATCTTCCGCACCGTCTCGCAAACTTCCATCGAATATCGCCGCAGCAGTCTCAGCCGCGGCATGGCCGGCGCGGTCCGCGGCGGCGATCGTCTGCCCTGGGTCAAGATGGAATCGAACCGCGACAACTTCGCGCCGCTGCAATCGCTCGATTGGCAAGTGCATGCGTATGGCGAGGCCAAGCCGGAGATGCAGGCTCTGTGCAGCGAGCGCAAGCTTCCGCTGCATGTTTTCCCCTACAGTGCCGCAACGCGCCGCGCCGGTTTGCGCCGCAATGCCGCGTACCTGTTGCGGCCGGACGGTTACGTTGGGCTTGCCGAACCCGACGGCGTGGCCGGCAACATCGCATCCTACCTCGACAGCCTCGGTCTCTCTCCGCTGCGCGCCAGCACAAGCGGTTGGTAGAACCCGCTCTCACCCGGCATCAGCCATCGAATCTCCCGCAAGCCCGCTTCCGCCAGCGCCGTCGAAAGTTCATCACGCAGCAGACAGCGATACTCCGAAACGAAGTGGTGCGCCTTCCACCCCTCATCCGTTTGCACCGTGATGTAAAGATGGACAGCGTACCTGTCTTCGTCGATCCAATCCCATACCTGGTGCACGATTCTGCGCGCCCCAGCCAGGCCATAGAACCCAGGCTCCTGAATCGTCGGCCGCTGTTCGATGAGCGCGTCATAATCACGAATGCTCGCAAGCAGCAGCCCGCCTGGCTTGAGTTTCGAGCCCATCGCGCACACTGCCGCCGCGATTTGTTNNAGTGAAGTCATGTCCGAAGCGTGAAATGAAATCTCCAGACCGCGGCTCTCCGCTTCACGCTTGGCACGCGCCACCGCCGCGGGACTCAGGTCCGAGGCCACCACGTGGTGTCCGCGACTTGCAAATCCCAGCGCCTGCGTGCCAATGCCACAAGCGCCATCCAGGATCTTCAGCGGCCCGTCTCGCAACTGCGAAGCCAGCAGCACATTCAAGATGTTCGCCTGCCGCTCGATTGACGCGTCCCAATCCTCAAAGATCAGATGATAGTGTTCCGCAAGCGGATCGTAGAAACCCCGGATTGCATCGTTCATCGCCCTTGCCCAATCGCACGAGAGGTTCAGCTCGTAGATCCCTGGTGCACCGCAAGCCTACGCAGGCGCGCTGTTCGCTCCGCCAACAAGTTCGGGCCCACTCACAGGTGTTCGCAGGCATGTTTGGTTCCGTCCGCGCTTCTTCGCCTCGTACAACGCGCGATCGGCCAGGTCGACCAGGGCTGCTGCGCCGATGCGAAACTCCGCGTCGCTCACACCTGCGCCCACGCTTACCGTCAGCCGTCCGCCCATCGGCGACGCGCGATTCTCCAGATCCATCTTGCGGACCGCCGCATGAATGCGGTCCGCAATTGCTGCCGCGCCGTGTGCGCCCGTATCCGGCAGGAGCAGAAAGAATTCGTCTCCGCCATAACGCGCCAGCAGATCGTAGGGCCGCCCCGCCTGCATCGCCAGCATGCGCGCCACGCTCACCAGGCACACATCGCCGTAGCTGTGTCCGTGCACATCATTGACTCCCTTGAAAAAATCCAAGTCGATAATCAGAAGCGCAATCGGTTTCTTGTGGCGCACCGCGTGCCGCCCCGCCTGATCCAGCGCCAAATCAAACCTTCTCCGGTTCGAGATATTGGTCAATGGATCCAGCTGCGACAATCTTTCCAGTGCCGCATTTGCTTCCCACAGGTCCCGCTCGCGCTCCTGCAATTGCGTCTGCCCTGTCAGATACTTCCATTGCAACACGCCCGATTCCAGACCCTGCACCACCAGAAGCAGAAAAATCGATCCGAGCGCCAACACGGGGAAGTGCAGCGCCACCGACGCCGCCAGCGCGAAAACTCCCGTCGTAATCAGTAGCGGTGACATGGTTCCCACCAGCATCCGATTGCGCCCCGGACGCACACGCGGCCCGGCCGCTTCCGCTTCCAGTGGCAGGTAAAGCGCCAGGCATCCGGCCACGCCGAATGGAATGCTCCACAACAAATCGAGCAAATTTCCCGCGCGCAGATTCCAGTGCAGCGTCGCGTAGTCCATGCCCACTTCCACCGGCACATACGCGGCGAGAAAAGCGAGAATCGACCCGATCACCCGCCGCTCTTCTCTCGACGTCCACGCCAGGAAGCGAAGCAACGTCAGTGCCACAAGCAGCTCGCAATCCACCGCGTAAATGGTGCCCATCATCGTCGACGCGGCCTGCGGCGTCATCGGCGTCCGGAAAAGCAGAACGTAGGTCAGCAGCGTCGCCAGACCCATCTGCCCGCAGTTGAGAAAGAAGATCGACCGATGCGGTTCCGTTTCCCGCGTCGTTGAAAGCGCCAGCAGAAGCGGAAACGCCGCCACAACGTAAATCAGATCCGACGCATCGACCGCGAGACTGCTCGCCGCGTCCGGTGGCCCCAGGACCGTTTCCACAAAATGCGCCACGCCCCACAACAACATCGACGCGCTCAACCAGCGCAGCATGATGCTCTCGCGTGCCGCCACCCTCTGTCCGCGCAACCAGACGCATGCCGTCGCAACCAACACCATCGCGACCGTCGCATAACGCGAAGCCGCGATCGCGTGTCCGTGCAGCGCCAAAATCAGAACCGCATGCAGCGCCACCACAAGCGCCATGGCTGCAGCAAGCGCCCCGCGCAATGCAACCCGCATGCCCGCTTGTGGTTCGATTGGCGCCTCGGCAATTGCAGAATTCAAGTGGTCCCAACCTTCTGAAAAACTCGCATCAGAACAGCGCTCCACCCATTATCCCGCGTCCGCGCGCCCCAATCGCCGCATGCCGGTCTACGAAGGCCCACACCACATCGCGCGTCAGCTCGTATGATCCAGCACAATCTTCCATCCCTGCGGTCCCTTGCGCCACACCAGCGAAAAAATCCCGTCGTCCTTCTTCGCTTCGCCCTTTGCCGCGCGTTCCAGATGAAACTTTCCCGTCACCAGCGCAATCTCCGCCTTCACGCACCCGCCCTTCAGCAGACGCACGTCGAGATCGTTGAACGTCAGCGTGCCCATCTGCTCGCGCGTTGTGTAGTTCTCCTGGTAGCGCTTCAGAATCGGCTGATAACCTTTGCGCAGAGTCAGACCAATGAACGTCGTATCGGGCGAATCTTCATAGGCCTTCATGAACGCCGGAATATCCGCATGGTTCCAAGCATCTGCCTGCGCTTGAATTGCCGCCCGAATTGCCGTCTCGTCGACAGAAGACGGTTGCCCGCGCACCGGCAAAGCGCAAAGGCACACCAGCACCAAGAGAATCACTCTCCTCATCGCACGACCTCCATCTCTTCAGAAATACCGCTCCAGCTTACAATGAACGCATGGCCTCCGCAGCCAATTCCCCCTTCCGCATCGTGCATACCGTCTGTTCGCACGACTGCCCCGACTCCTGCGCAGTCCTTGTCACCGTCGACAGCAACGGCCGCGCTATCAAGGTCCAGGGCGACCCATCGCAGCCCGTCACCCAAGGCTTCCTCTGCGGCAAAGTCGCCAAGTATCTTGATCGCGTCTACGCGCCCGATCGCATTCTTTATCCACTCAAGCGCAAGCCGGGCGCGGCAAAAGGTCCGCTGAAAAGAGGAGAAGAGCACGAAGCCTTCGACCGCATCTCTTGGGACGAAGCCCTCGACGCCCTCGCNNCGGCTCCATGGATCGCCGCTTCTTTCACCGGCTCGGCGGCAGCCAGCTTGACCGCACCATCTGCTCTGAAGCCGGCGGCGTGGCGTGGAACTACGTCTACGGCAGAAAGCTCGGCACGCCAACAGAAGATTTTCGCCTCGCGAAGCTCATCCTCGCCTGGGGCGCGAACATCCACGGCAACAACGTGCATCTTTGGCCGATGGTCGAGCAGGCCCGCCGCAACGGTGCGCGCCTCATCGTCATCGACCCCTACAGGACCCGCACCGCCGCCCTCGCCGACTGGCACATCGCCATCCGCCCCGGCACCGACGGCGCGCTAGCGCTCGGCATGATGCACGTCATCCTGCGCGA
>PLKY01000009.1 GCA_003140785.1 Acidobacteriaceae bacterium
ATGACCGCCTCCTCGACCCCTTCGTCGAGCAGCCAGGCAGCCAGAGCCCGCAGCTGTTGCGGATTGCCGCCGAACATCCGCCGCGCAAACTGATACTCATCGTCGACCTCGACGTCGCACACCACCACGGCCAGCATCTTCTTGTGAACATCGATCCCCGCGATCTTGTAGGCCATTTCGTCTCCTCCTGGCCAGGAGCGGAGAGCATGCTGCGGCTAACTTAACCAGGGTCGCGGGCTACCGTCTCTCCCTCAAGAGGAGACAACGGCGCCCATTTATTCGCTCAAACACGCACGCTCCGGATCAGACACTTCTACGGTCTCAAACTCTCCAGTGGTATGTCGACCTCACCGCACTTGGCTGCCGGTATCTTACCTCGACCCGATTTTCATGGGGTTTCGCGGGCTGTAAGCCCTCAAGGACACTTCTGGATGTCCGGAATGAAGCCGCTCAAGCGCGGCGACGGCGACCAGTATATACATCGGACCAGCGATGCTTACCGCGCCGCGATCCGCCGCAAGATGGCCGCCTTCCACGTCCATGTCCAACTGGGATGCATCGCTCAAGGGCTGCTGCAACATCTGTCGCTGAACTACACCGCTGAAGTCTGGCTCTGCTTCAGAAGCTGGCTCCGAACCATGAACCCGGCTCTCCCGCCATCGGAGTTGGTGGTCGCGAACGCTCTGCGTTCCGCCATCCCGCGATTTTTCTCATCTTCCCAATTGGACCCCAAACTGAAGAAAATCCTCGACCAATACAGGCGCTCCGATATTCATTTGCATTCAGAGGAGATCGCTGCCTGATGGATAGATCGAACTGAGCACTGTCCAGTATCTGCTAATGCACTCGAAAATGGATTGGTGAGCGATACCGCATTGCCGATTGAGAGGCCGCGCTCTTGAACCGAGCGTCTGACAGTCTGGAAGCGATTTTCGCAGAATTACTTTTCACGGATCGGCTTATGCGCCTGGAACAGCACCATTCGGCCTTGGAGTGCTGCAGCTATCTCCGTCTTCCCTTGCTGCTTCGCCAGATCCGTCGCCAGTTTTTCCGCTTCAATTGCTTTATCGAAGTCGCCAGTTTCAGCATAGGCCGCCGCCAGTGTCCCGAGAATCGACGACTCTTTTGCTGACGTGATCTGCACGGCGTGTGCGCCAAGCTTCACTGCCTCCTTCCCGTTACGAATGGACGCATCGGGCCAAGTTGCCAGGAGCCATGCTGCATCATTCAGCACTTGCGGATTGTCAGGTTCCTCTTTCAGCACCTGACGCCATTGTGCAAGACCCTCCGCGGCGTGGCCCTTCATCACCAAAGCCATGCCTAGGTGCGACTGTGCGCGCACCAAGTTTGGCGAGATCTGCAAGGCCCGCTCAAACTCAGGAATTGCCTCATCAATCCGACCTCTCTCGGCAAGGGCAGTGCCGAGATCATTGTGCAGTTCCGCAGAATCGGGATTCGATCCGATCGCCTTTTCCAAATGCGGAATCGCCTCATCCACAAGATCTTTCGCGAGCAGCGCGTGGCCAAGGTTGCTTTCACCTCCCAGGCACTTCGGATCCAATTCAATCGCCTTGCTGAAGTCCTGGATCGCCTCGTGGAGGCGACGTTGCCGCGCTAGCACCACGCCCAGGTTGTTGTACGCGTCCGCATATTTCGGATCGGCCTCAATCGCGCGCCGATACTCATCAGCAGCCCCATCGAGCCGATTCGCCGATGCCAAAGCGAAACCAAGACCATTGTGCGCCTCCGCATACTCAGGATTGATCGAAAGCGCCTGCTGAAATTGCTCAATGGCTCCATCCAGGTCTCCCTGCTCCGTCAAAAGATGGCCGAGGTTGCTGTGCGCTTCCGCATACGCGGGCTTCTCTGCGATTGCCCGACGGTAATGTTCCGTTGCATCATCGGGATGTCCGATGCCCGCGAGCACAAACCCCAGATTGTTTTCAGCTTCCGGATATTCCTGCTTCACGGCGATTGCTTTCCGGAATTCGGCAATAGCAATGTCCGTCTTGCCCGCGCGCGCCAGCGTCTGCCCGTAGTTATTCAGCGCGTGTGCATCGTTGGGCTCCATCGCCAGCGCCTTGGTCCACTCCGGAATCGCAGCGGCATATTGCTCTTTCTTCGCCAGGTCTTCCGCCATGTCGAACTGCTTGTAGAAATCCACCGCGGGTGTATCAATATGTTCAATCCCGCTCGGTGCCATGTTCACGAATTCCGGAATATTCACCGCACGATTCGCGGCCGTTGAGTTTTCAATCAGAATCGCAGGAGTATCGTTTCCATCCGCATCGATATGCGTCAGAAACATCTGCGTGTACGGCGAGCGGCTCTTCGACGAGAACACCAGCCAGCGCCCGTTCGGCGACCAACTGTGCCACGAGTTCATCGTCTTCAGATTGCAGTTGAGCAGCCGCTCTTTTCCTCCCGCAAACGGCACGATATACAAATGGCTGTCGGGCCGCATCAGCAGCCCATTCTTATTGCGCACAAACACAATCCACTTGCCGTCGGGGGACACCTTCGGAAAATTGTTGCTCATCCCATTTTCCGAGCCGCCGATCAGCCTCTCGGCCTTGCCGCCCTTGCCGTCGTTGAACGG
>PLKY01000405.1 GCA_003140785.1 Acidobacteriaceae bacterium
CGATTGCGGCGATCGATCTGGCAACCGATCAACGCGGCACGGCGTATGGGGCTGTCGATGTCGGCCGATTCTTCGGAAGCCGGAAGCAGGTGGGCGCGCGCGTGAACCTGGCCGCCGAACGGATCGAGCCCTATATGAACGACACGCAGGGCTGGCGCGCTGTTGGAGCAGGCGCGGCCGACTGGAAGCTGAACTCGAAAGCGATCCTGAAGGGCGACTTCGAATACCAGCACAAAACGGAACGCGACGGAAGCGGCTATCAGTTGCTGGGGGGCACGAGATTGCCCGACATTGACCACGTCTATCGCTCCACGATGCTCGGCGACCAGCCGTGGGGTGCGGCCGACACGTACGACGTCTTCAACACTGGTGCGCGGTTTGACTACACTCTGCCGCGATCGTGGGCCGCATTTGCGGCGGGAAGTCTCAGCCACTCGCTCATCAACGACAACGTGATCTACGCGTATGGCTGCTATTACGAAACTGAGTGCAACTCGGGAACTGCGCCTTTTCCGTGGTTCTTTGCGCCAGACGGAACGTACGATACCTACGACTATCGCGATCCGGGTGAGCTGCGCATGGACGCCGAAGGTGAAGCGATGGCCACGGGGCACGTCAAGAGTGGCCCGATTACGCACGACCTATCGTTCGGCGGAGAACTGTTTCTTCGCAGCGTGCAACAGCCTGGGTTTTACAGCGCGCAGAATCCGTATTCGCCGGACGGGATTGTGCAGGACGGCGCGGTGTACACGTACGTTGGTTCGGAGAATATTTACCAGCCGATCGCGTCGGTTCCCGTTGAGAGTCCGCTCGAATCCGCAGGCCCGCGACGTTTGTGGGAAGACAGCCATCAAGCGGCAGGCATCTTGCAGGACCGGATTCATCTTCCCGGCCATGTGCAGCTCATTGCTTCAGGAAGGTACGACCGGTTGCGCGATCATAACTTTTCCGCCTACGCGAGCTGCGCGAATTTCTTCACTGGGTTGATTCCAGATCCTTGCGCGCCCGCGTTGACGAACAAGCCCATCTGGCTGCCACAGTTTGCAATCACGTATAGCCCAACGGAAAAGCTTACACTCTATTCGAACTATGGCGTACTGTTATCGCTCGGGCCGCAAGGGCCATTCTGGACGGATAACGGCAGCCAGTTTCTTGCGCCGTTTCATACTCGGCAAATTGAGGTGGGGGCGAAATACGAGCCGGGCCGTCGCATTCTGCTGACTGCCGCGCTCTTCCACATGCGCGCACCCTTCTTTTATCCCAAGACGCTTGAGGGGCCGGACTCATTTTGTCCAAGCGGCAATCCTGGCGATCAATGCTTTGAGTCGCAGGGGCGCGAGACGCATGGCGGCATCGAGTTGAATGCCGACGGCAAGGCGACAAACTGGCTGCGTCTGAGTGCTTCGGCGGCAGCGATGCGCGCGATTTCAGAGGACACCGGAACACCAGCCTTCGATAACAAGCAGGTGATCAACGTGCCGCACCTGCATACGACGGTTTTTGCCGATCTGGCGTTGCCGCATGCACGTGGGATCTATTTGATGCCGGGATGGAGTTACACCGGCCGCAAAGAGGCGACGCGCGATGACGCGGTGAGCGTTCCCAGCTGCAACGTCTTCAACCTTGGCGGACGCTATACTCCGGGCGGCGAGCAAGGGCGCCTTACGTTTCGGATTTATGCCAATAACATCGCCAATAAGCGCTACTGGTCCGACACTGGAGCGAGCTACGGCGATACATTTCTCTGGCTCGGAGCACCAGCAACAGTGCGGCTTTCGGCACACTATACTTTTTAGCTTTGGGGCATTGGCAACGGCGGACAATTGAGATGAGCACAGCAGCGAAATCGCACGGGATGGACGGGACACTGGTCGAGCCGGATTGGCCCCCACTTGTTCTCGATGAGGTACGCTCGCTTCTTCGACAATTCCCCGGATATGATGAGCCGATAGAGATTTTGTCGGTGAGCCCGCGGCCCTTTTCTGCGGCAAGCGTAGTGAAGGCGAATGGCAGACGCGTCTTTGTCAAGCGGCATCATCGCAGCGTGCGCGACAAGGAGGGTCTTCTCGAAGAGCATCGCTTTCTTGAACACTTGTGGACTCATGGTGCGGATGTGCCGAAGGTGCTTGCCGCGGCCTCAGGCGAAACAGCCATTGCAAGCGGAGAATGGACCTATGAAGTCCATGAAACGCCCACGGGGATTGACTTATATGAGGAGGCGATCTCATGGACGCCGTTCCGCTCGACCGGCCACGCACATGCTGCGGGAAACGCTCTTGCACGCCTGCATAAGTCGGCACACGGATTTGCCGAGCCGGCTCGTAAGCCGCGTCCACTGGTGGCGAGCTTTTCGATCTTCGCCGCAAAGGATCCGAGTGCCGAGATGAATCGGTATCTGGCTGCGCGGCCTGTGCTCGATGCTTATTTTCAAGGACACGATAACTGCGACCAGACGCTGAATCTGCTCGCGCCATTTCAAGCCGAATTGTTGCCGCTGCTCCCGTTCCTCGCGCCGTTGTGGACACACAATGACCTGCACGCGTCGAACCTGTTTTGGAGCGACACAACAGATCGCGCGCAGGCTGTCGCAGTGATCGACTTTGGCTTGGCGGATCGCACGAATGCGGTTCACGACCTTGCCCATGCGATCGAACGGAACATTGTTGAATGGCTGACGCTCGTCAACGATCCGGCCCACCCTGATGCTGTGGAGGTTCATTTCGATCATCTGCAGGCGCTTCTCGCGGGATATGAGCAGGTACGACCGCTCTCGGATGACGAGGCCACTGCGCTGGCACCGATGACGGCGCTTTGTCACGCGGAGTTTGCGCTGTCGGAGACCGATTACTTTTTGAGCGTGTTGCACTCGGAAGAAAAGGCTCGGATGGCGGCGGAAGGCTGGCTGGTGAGGCACGCGCAGTGGTTCCACAGCATGGCCGGGCGTCGATTGTTGGATGCACTGCGTCGATGGGCGGACGCGCGGAAGGCGAATGCGTCGGGAGCAGCGCGGAGATGAACTGGACGACGATTGCGAACTATCTGGTCTCAAATTGGTTGGAGATTGCGGGCTTTCTCGCAACAGTGCTTGGCATCTGGCTCACGACGCGGCGCACGTTGCTATGCTGGCCTGTAATTCTTGCGGCGGACATCTTTTATCTGATCGTCTTTTATCGGGCTCAGCTGCTTTCCGATGCGCTCTTGCAGATTTTCTTTTTGATTTTCACGCTCTACGGATGGTGGCACTGGTGGCGCGGAGTTCGTGAAGAGGGCGAAGTTCGTGTCGTTCCGCTCGGATTTCGAGCAATGATAGTTGCGGTGATTTTGGGCGCGGCGGGCAGCGTTGTACTTGGAGAATTGGCGAAGCGCCTACATGCGGCTCTTCCCTTTCTGGACGCGACACTGACCAGCTACAGCCTTGTCGCGAGCTGGTGGCAGGCGCGCAAACACACGGCAAACTGGTGGCTCTGGATTGTGGTCGATGTGACTTATATCGGTGAGTATCTCTACAAAGACCTGCGGGCTACGGCGCTGCTTTACGCGATTTTGGTGGGACTGGCCGTGCTTGGACTGCGCGACTGGCGGCGCGCAGCAGCAACGTATCAGATTGCGGCTTGAACCACGTTGCGCAGCGGCTCACCGGCGATGTACCGACGCAGTTCGTCCTCGGCCGTTTTGATGGAACGCGGTGCGAACTGCGGCGATGAGCCGCCAATGTGGGGCGTGATCAGAAGATTGGGGCACTTCCAGAGAGCGTGTCCGACGGGGAGCGGTTCAGGGTCGGTCACATCGAGAGCGGCGCGAATTCTGCCCGCATTCAAAGCATCCACGAGCGCATCGGTATCGACAATTGGGCCGCGCGCAGCGTTCACCAGCAGCGCGCCCTGCTTGAGAAGAGCAAGCTGGCGTGAGCCGATGAGATGACGTGTCTCCGCAGTCGATGGCAGGATAAGGATGACGACATCAGCCTTCGGAAGCAGGCGATTGAGTTCGCCGACGGGTTGGACTGGCGGATCTATACGTGGCGTGCGCGCAACGCGCAGGAGCTGGACGCTGAATGGAACGAGCATTCGTTCTATTTCTTTGCCGATTGCTCCGTATCCCACAAGCAGAACCGTCTTTCCCGTCAGCTCCTCTTGCATGACGGGAGGGTAATGCGGACGCAGATCGCCAGTGATGCGTGCGTAATGTTCAGTGGCTTCGAAGCGCCGCTTCCACTCGCCCGACCGCTGCACATCGAGGTAGAGGGGAAGGTATTTGAGCATCGAAAGGATTGCGGAAATGGTCCACTCGGCGGTGGAAATATTGTGTGCCCCACGCGCGTTACAGATGGTGACATGGGGCCCCATAGCGCCGGGAATCCATTCGGTACCAGCCATAAGCGACAAAACAAGCCGCACCCCGCGCAGATGCGACACAATCCGTAGGGCTCGCGCCGGATATGGATCGGGAATCCAAACATCGATTTCGACGTCGTGGTCAAGTTTGTCGGACAGAGGGATAAGCTCGACTTCCTTAGGGAAATCGGCGAAGAGGTCTGCAGAAATGGTTGCGGGAAATCCCACTCGTAGCATAGAACTGTGGCGACCGCAGCATCGGCGCTCCATTTCTATGCTACACGGTGATGTCGTGAAAGTGGCGGGACGAGATCCGCGTGTCATGCTTGAAGTGCGGCGTCCACAGACAGGCATTTGAAACATGCGACTAATGGCAAACAAGACGTGGTCGCAACAGCAGCTGGCGAAAAAACTGCAAGCCGATCGCCCCGAACGCGCAGGCTGGCTCAGTTTTGAACATCGCCGCTTGTTGATCCACGCAGCGAAAACGGCGCTTTCTGCCGGGCTTTGCTGGTGGCTGGCCACACGATTCGGGCTGCACGACGGCTATTGGGGCGCCATTAGTGCAATTATCGTGCTCCAATCCAACTTTGGTTCCACAATCACAGCATCGCGCGATCGCCTGCTCGGCACATTGATTGGCGCAGTGTTCGGTTTTTCGTTTTCTTTCTTCGGCACGTTGCCATGGAATTACATTCTCGCTGTGCTTGCGGCAATGACCGTCTGCGGGCTACTGGGATTTCGCAGCAGTTCGCGGCTGGCCGGAGTCACCATCACGATTGTGATGCTGGTTCAAAATGCCACCTCTCACTGGACGGTTGCACTCGATCGTGTGGGACAAGTTGTTTTGGGCATCGTCGTCGCGCTCTTAGTCTCAACGCTTGTCTTTCCCGATCGCGCCCGGTTGCGGCTGCGCGACGGACTGGCGCAGGAGTTCCTCGTGCTGGGCGCATTTTTTGAGGCGATTTTGCAGGGGTTCGGCGGCATGCCGCCGGCGAATCTGGCGACGACGCGTGAAGACGCATTGGCCTTCCTGCGCGGGAACAACGAATTGCTCGAAGCAGCACGCAACGAGCCTTCCGGCGGTCCAGGATGGCGTGAGGGACTGAGCATGCTGGCGCAGTTTGGGCGCTCGATTTTCGATGCGCTAGTGGCGCTGGAGTTCGCGGTGCAGGATAGTCACGACGACAAGTATGTGCAGCAGCTCGAACCTGCCCTGGGCAGGCTTGCCGTGGACATTCGCAGCGGCTTCCACTATCTTGCCAGTTGTATTCACGCATGGCGGTTTCATGTGCCACCGAAGGAAATCGATCTTGAAGAAGACATCGCACAGCTTGAGGCAAGGATGGAAGCGGTCCGCCACACGGGAGTCCAGTATTCTCAAGCCGAGATTCTGCGCGCCTACGCGGTGCAATTGCATCTGAAGCAAATTGCCCGCCTGCTGCGTGCCTCGCGTGTGGAGACCAGTCGAGCAATCGGCGAAGCGCAGAAATGACGGTCCAGTTCAGGCTAAAAAGCGACGCAACGCCTCGGCGCAATCCTCGATTTCAGGAATACCGATGGCATAGCCGAAGCGCAGATGGCCCTCGCCTTGTGCGCCGAATACAGATCCTGGAATCGTGGCGATGTGTGCCTTGTCCAGAAGAATTTGTGCTGCGGTTCGGCTGTTCTTGTTGATCTTCTCGACATTAGGAAACGCGTAGAACGCGCCGGCGGGGGGATCGCATTCCAGTCCGACTTCATTCAGCGCAGAAACGAGCAAGTCACGGCGCTTTCGATACTCCTCGCGATACGCTGCGATCTGTACTTCCGGTGTTTTGAGCGCGTAGATCATCGCGTGCTGCACCGGGGTGGTTACGCCGTTGGTGGAGTAGAGGACAATTTTGCGGAGCGCCGTCATGAACGGTTCCTGCGCCACCGCATATCCAGCGCGCCATCCTGTCATGGCGTAGGTTTTTGAAAATGTAAAACAGGTGATGGTTCTCTCAAGCATGCCGGGAAGAGACGCGATAGACACATGCTCGCCGTCGTAGACAAGGTCTTCATAGGCCTCATCGGCGATGACGACAAGGTCGCGTTCGATCGCGAAGGCCGCGACCTCTTCGGCTTCCTTTCGTGTAAACACCAGGCCGCTGGGATTCTGCGGTGTGTTGTAGTAGATGGCACGCGTCTTTGGCGTGGAGAATTGCTCAAGAGTTTTGCGAATTCCATTGCGACGCGCGGTTGCCGTGGGCACCAGCAGCGGCCGCGCCTGTGCGCCAGTCACGAGATCGCCGATCGGCGTCCAGTAGGGCGAGAACACCAGCGCATCATCGCCGGGATCGAGCACGCTTTGAAATGCCGCATACAAGCCCTGCGAGCCGCCGACCGTGGCGATCACTTCGTCGGTCGTAACTTGGATGCGGTTCTTGGATGCAAGCTTTTCGACAAGTGCCTTGCGTAATTCGGGTAAGCCAGAGGAAGGCGCATAGTGCGTTTGATTCTCGACCAGTGCCTTGACTGCTGCGAATTTGATGTCTTCTGGAGTTTCGAAATACGGCTCGCCACCATGCAGAGCATGCACCTGCAGACCTTCCGCGCGCATCGCCATGACCTTGTTGCGGATCTGAACAATGTCAGAAAACCCTACCTCATCCAGTCGCCTCGCTAGCCGGATTCCACTCAGTTTTGTTGCCATGCTTTGGTTTCCTCTCGTACAGGTGGGGAAGGCTTTCATCTTCAGGATACTCGATGAGGACCGAGATGCGCGTCAGTTCGAGAACAGGGAATTCGACAATGCGTTGCGGATTAGACCGAGAGCAAATCAGTGTAGATTGCCATGCCGACGACTGCGTCAACTTCAATCTCATGAAGCGCATCGATCTCCTGCTGGCGACGAATCCCACCCGCGACGATCAATTGGCGCTGAGTCAGGCTGCGAAGACGCACCGCAACTTCGAGGGGGAAACCCTGCATGAGGCCCTCACCATCGACGTGCGTGTAGAGAAACGCGGAGGCATACGGATCGAGATACGGAATCGCTTCATCGGGCGTAAGAGCGACCTCGACTTTCCAGCCTCTGACGGCGATGCGGCCGTTTTTGGTGTCGATACCGGCAACGAGGTGGTCTGCGCCAATATTCGTGGCGAATGCATTGGCGATTTCGGTATCCACTGAGCCGTTTTCGGTGAAAAACGCAGAACCGATGATGACGCGCTTTGCTCCCGCTTCAAGAACTCGCGTAGCTTTTTCAACCGAGCGAATGCCGCCGCCTACCTGGCAGGGCAATCGTTGTGCGATTTGCGCTACCAGTTCTGAGTTGTCGCCCTGGCGCATGGCAGCATCGAGGTCGATCAATTGCACGAGGGGATAGCTGGAGAATCTCTCTATCCAATACTCGAAGTCATCGAAGGCAAGGCGCAGTTTTTCGCCCTGCACCAATTGCACGATGCGGCCGCCAAGGAGGTCGATGGAGGGGATCAACATGGGAATCTCACGGGAACACCCGCCTCGGCGAGTCCCTGTTTGAGAGAGCGTGCGCTTGAAACGCCGAAGTGGAAGATGCTCGCGGCCAATGCTGCATCGGCTTTGCCAGTCGCGAACACATCGGCAAAGTGCGCGACGGTTCCCGCACCGCCGGATGCGATGACGGGAATGCTGACGGCCTGGCTAACCGCCGCGGTGAGTGCGCAATCGAATCCTGCGCGCGTGCCATCGGCATCCATGGAGGTCAGGAGAATCTCGCCGGCGCCACGGGCCTCGGCTTCCCGCGCCCACTCGACAACTCGTCGGCCTGCTGGCTTTCGCCCTCCCTGCACGAAAACCTGCGCGTCGCGCACGGGATCGGCGGCTTCTGGATCGCGACGCGCATCGATGGCGACAATGACAGCCTGTGCGCCGAAACTGCGGCCAATGGTTTCAATGAGCGTTGGATCGGCGAGGGCGGCGGAATTGACGCTGACTTTGTCGGCGCCTGCGTCAAAGACCTGCTCAGCATCGCGGGCGCTCCGAATTCCTCCACCAACCGTGAATGGTACAAAAAGCATGCGGGCAGTGCGGCGAACCGTGTCGAGAAGCGTCTGGCGTCCTTCGTGTGTTGCGGTGATATCGAGCAATACAATTTCGTCCGCGCCCTCTCTGGCGTGGCGTGCTGCAAGCTCGGCGGGATCGCCTGCGTCGACGATGTCGACGAACTGGATGCCCTTGACGACTCGACCGGCGTCGACGTCGAGGCATGCGATGATGCGCTTGGTCAGCATGCCGGCTCCGTCGGCTCGAACGCGAGAAAATTGCGCAGTATCTTGAGTCCAGTTTCGCCGGATTTCTCCGGATGAAACTGAACACCCATGACATTGTCGCACTCAACCGCAGCTGCAAAAGTCTCGATGTAGTTAGCTGTGGCGGCAGTATTCTCGGTGACAGGCGCACGATAGGAATGCGTGAAGTAGACGTACTCGCCCTCTTCGACACCAGCGAGCAGACGCGAATCGGCGCGGACTTTCAAGGAATTCCAGCCGACATGGGGAACTTTTTCCGGGCCGTCGGGAAAGCGCGCGCAGGTCTGCAGGAATTGTCCCAGACCGGTTTGATTTGGCTCTTCCGTGGAGCCGGCATACAGCCACTGCATGCCAACGCAGATCCCGAGAAAGGGCACGCTGCGCGCAATGGCCGTGCTGATGGCGGGGGTCAGGCCGGTGGCATCGAGACGATGCGTTGCCGCGAAGTGGCCAACACCGGGAAGAACGATGCGCTCTGCGGCTGCGACCATGCCAAGGTCGGAATCAGTGACCTCAACCTCAGCGCCTAAATGACGGAGGGCCTTCAGGACCGACGTGAGATTGCCGGCCTTGTAGTCAATGACCGTGACGCGCATCAGAGCAATCCCTTGGTAGACGGCAACATTTCGCCGAGCTGTTTATCGCGCGAGCAGGCGACGCGTAGCGCACGAGCGAAGGCTTTGAAAATGGCTTCGATTTTATGGTGATTCGAGCGGCCGTACATGGTTTTCACATGAACATTGGCGCGAGCGCCGCGGGCGAAGCCTTCGAAGAAATCGGCGACGAGTTCAGTCTGTAGATCGCCGACGAGGCGCGCGCGGACCTTGGTGTCGACTGCGAACGCCGCGCGTCCGCTCAGGTCAACTGCGGCGATGGCGAGGGTCTCGTCCATGGGCATGAGGAAGTAGCCGGCACGTAGAATCCCCCGTTTGTCGCCGAGGGCGCGGTCGAAGGTTTCTCCGAGTGCAATACCGACGTCTTCTACCGTATGGTGCTGATCAACGTCGAGATCGCCGTCGCACTTGAGTTCGAGATCGAATGCTCCATGACGCGTGAACAATTCCAGCATGTGATCGAAGAAGCGAATGCCAGTTGCGATCTTGTATTGGCCGCGGCCTTCAATCGACAAGACGAGCGCAATGCGTGTTTCGGTCGTATTGCGCTCCAGGGTCGCGCTGCGCGTCGCCGAGCTGGTTCGCCTGATCCGGCTTCTTGCCTGTTTTTTCATTGCGCCTCATTTCTGGCACGCAATGCAGCCATGGTTTCGTTCAGCGCTGCCGCCGCATCGCGCATCTGTTGTCGCGTTCCGATAGTGATGCGGACGCAACCGTCGCATCCCGGATCGCTGGAGCGGTCGCGCACGAGCACATTTGCTGCCCTCATGCGCTCAACGAATTCAGCGTGGCGGGAACCAATGTCAACGAGAACAAAGTTGGCATGAGTCGGCCAGCGGCGAATTTGCGCTGCATCGAGAACTGCCTCGAACTCCGAGCGTGCTGCTATCACTTCTGTGACGTACCACTCCAGATAGGTTGCGTCTTCTAGCGCGGCGGGTAAACATGCCAGGGCCAGCGAGTTCACGCTATATGGTGAAAGGACGCGACGAATCCACTGCATGAGACCGACCTGGCCTGCAAGCAGACCAAGACGAAGCCCGGCAAGACCGTAGGCTTTCGAAAACGTACGGGCCACCACGAGATTGGAAAGAGCGTCGAGCTGATCAATTACGGATTCGCCGTGAAAATGGAAATAAGCTTCATCAACGAGGAGTACGGCTTGTGGCGCGCGCCGGGCGAGTTCGATGAGTTGACAGCGCGTAGCCTCCGAACCCGACGGGCTGTTGGGGTTGGCGATGGCGATGATTTTGGTGCGCGGAGTGATCGCGGCGAGGAGGCGCTCGAAGGGAAATTGCAAGTCCACCGCGGCCTGTATGGAGACGACACACGCGTCCGTCGACGAGGCATAGACCTCGTACATCGTGTAGGTCGGCACGGGCAGAAGCACTTCATCCCCGGATTCGAGGAACGTTTCAAAGAGCACATGGATCGCTTCATCGACGCCGTTGGTGAGTACGACTTGTGCAGGCGTGAGACCGAGGTGTCCGGCGACGAGACCTTCAACGGGCTCGCGTTCTGGATAGCGCGTGAGATCACCGGTGGAGATGTGGCTAAGCACTTCGCGCACCTTGGGAGAACAGGCAAGCGTGTTCTCGTTGAAGTCGAGACGAAGCGCATCACGGCTGCCGAGCGGAGGATGATATTCCTTCATCTGCTGAACGCGCANNAGGCGCGGAAGCGGAGACGAAATTGTGGAGGGATCAGTCAAGCGGCCTCCTCGCGAAACGCGTGCGAATGGATTCTGCGTGAGCGGCCAAACCTTCAGCTTCGGCCAGAAACGCGGCCGACGGACCGAGCGTGCGCAGCCCTTGCTGAGAGTATTCCTGGACAGTGACGAGCTTGACGAAATCGTTAACGCTGAGTCCGCCGCGGACACGCGCCATGCCGCCGGTGGGAAGGGTGTGGTTGGGGCCGGAGATGTAGTCGCCCAAGGGTTGCGCGGACCAACGGCCGACGAAGACGGAGCCGGCGTTCTGGACCCAATCGAGATCGCTAGGGGCGTCGACGGTGAGGTGTTCGGGGGCGAGGCGATTTGTGATTGCATGGGCTTCATCCGCGCTGGACGCAATAATGACCAACCCGTTGCGATTTAGAGATTCGTGTGCGACAGCATTGTTGCGGCTGCGTTGTTTAGCTTCGGCGATGACCTCCTTGGCCAGTTCCTCGTGGGTGGTGATAAAAATCGCGAGAGCCTCAGGATCGTGTTCGGCCTGGGCAACCAGATCTGAAGCGATGTCGGCTGCTCGGCCTCGATCGCTGGTGACGACAATTTCAGTAGGACCGGCAAGCATGTCGATGGCGCAGTCGAAGGCCACGAGGCGCTTCGCGGCGGTGACATAGAGATTGCCAGGGCCGACAATCTTGTCGACGCACGGGAGATTTGCTGTTCCATAAGCGAGCGCGGCTACGGCGTGTGCACCGCCCAAGCGATAGAACTCGGTGATGCCAACGAGGTGCGCGGCGGCCATTGTCTCCATCGCTGGTTTTGGCGAGACTACGACGATGCGCTCCACACCGGCAACCTGCGCTGGAATCGTCGTCATCAGGAGTGTAGACGGCAAGGGATGGCGGCCGCTGGGAACGTAGCAGCCGACGGATTGAATTGGGCGGACGAGCTGGCCGGTGGTCAATCCCGGAACTGGGTGGAAGCTCCAGGACGATGGCAATTGGCGTCTCGCGAATTCGCGAATCTGATTTGCCGCGACTGTGAGAGCGTCGCGCAATGCAGGAGCTGCGGCTTCCCATGCTGCGGCCATCTCTTCTGGCGTGACGCGCAGACTCTTCGAGTCTTTGAGGCCGTCGAGTTGGGACGCATACCGCAAAAGCGCGCGGTCGCCTTTCTTGCGCACATCGGACACGATGCGCTTGACGGCGGGCAGAACCGAATCGAGCGAAGCGCCGCCACGACGTTCGAGTGCGGCCAGGATCTCTTCTGTCCGCCGTGCGCCTCGTCCTTTAGTTCGAATCAGCTTCATGGTTCTCGTTCCGTTCCAGACCGCTTGCCTAAAGAACAACTTTGTTCAGCGGGTATTCGACAATGCCTGTCGCCTTTGCAGCTTTCAAACGAGGCATCACATCACGCGCTACTCGCTCTTCGACGATAGTATTGACCGCGACCCACTCGGAATCGCTGAGTTGCGAAATCGTCGGCGAATTGAGTGCGGGTAGCACGGCAAGGACTGCATCGAGGTCGGCGCGCTTTACATTGAGCATCAGCCCGACCTGCGATTGCGCATCGATTGCACCGCGGAGCATGAGCGCGATCTGGTCGATTTTTTCCCGTTTCCAAGGGTCGGCCAGCGCGCCCTTCCCGGTGATCAGGTGGGTCTCGCTTTCCATCACCGTATCGATGATTTTGAGATGGTTAGCTTTGAGCGAGCTGCCGGTCTCGGTGACTTCGACGATCGCATCGGCAAGCGTGGGCGGCTTCACTTCCGTTGCGCCCCAACTAAATTCGACTTTGACATTCACACCTTTGTCGCCGAAATAGCGCTTGGTCACTTCGACGAGCTCGGTGGCAATGATTTTTCCTTCGAGGTCTTCGGCCTTTTCAAAGCCGCTCGCTTCGGGCACGGCGAGCACCCAGCGAACTTTGCGCCGGCTCTGCTTGGCGTAGGTGAGCGTGGTTACGCTGGTGACATCGAGGCCGCTTTCGACAACCCAATCAATCCCAGTCAAACCGGCATCGAGCACACCGTGGTCGACGTAGCGCGCCATCTCCTGCGCGCGGATGAGCATGCATTCGATGTCCGGGTCGTCGATGGAGGGAAAGTAGGAGCGGCCATCGGCGTAGATGTTCCAGCCGGCGCGCTTGAAGAGGGCTAGCGTTGCATCCTGCAGGCTGCCCTTGGGCAAGCCGAGTCGAAGTTTGTTAGCCACGGGCTGCCTCCGCAATCTTGCTCGCCGTTGCAATCGGACGCGTGAAACAACTCACGGTGCCTTCGTGGCAAACCAGGCCATCTCCCTCAACAGCGACGCGAAACAACAGAGTGTCGTTGTCGCAGTCGGTGGATGCGGAGATGACGCGAAGCCGGTTGCCGCTGGTTTCACCTTTCATCCAGAGCTTTTGGCGGGTACGGCTCCAGAAAGTAACAAAGCCGGTCTCCAGGGTCTTCGCGTAGCTGACCTGGTTCAAAAAGCCGAGCATCAGCACTTCGCCCGTCTGCGCATCCTGCACGATCCCGGGTACAAGGCCATCCATTTTGTTGAAATCTATTTCTCCAGTTGAGTCGCTCATTCTTTCATCCTGTCTGAATTCCAGAGAAACGCAAAAAGCCCACCAGCGTGGTCGCCGGCGGGCTTTCGTGTTTCCTGATCTCTCTGGCTGTCTAGTTCAAGCCATGGCAGTCCGCCGGCATGGAGGTCCCATGATGATGGGGCTGACCGTGATGGCGGTGGCTCTGCATCTGGATAGAAATTACGGGCAAACCCCCTGCTCTGTCAACAATGTCATTTGCTGGGCCTTTAAGAGAGCGAAGAACGCAACCGTTCGTTAGACGGCTGCCACGACTTGCTTCTCTTCCGCAGAGTCAGGCTTGACCGGTTGCTGAAGCAACTCAACAACACGCTGGTACAAGCGATTGCGCAATTCAAAGCGCTCAGAAGCACGCGTCACGTAGCGGACCTGGATCCCGATGCCGGAGGAGGATGGCCGCAGATTGACCACGGGGGCCGCACTGAACCGGCTCAGGCCGTTGCCATGCGCGCTGCGCTTCCATTCCTGCTCAGCGAGGCGCGTATTTTCTTCTGTCTCTTCGACAACAACCTGGTGAATCCGCTCAACAATTTTGGTCATCTCTTCGGACGCCGGAATGGTCAAGGAAATTTCATCCCACATCCACTGCCCACTTGTCNNTGTCGAGAAATTGAAATACTGTCCGCGAATCGCGAACCCGTTCATGAAGGTGATGCGGCGACCCGTGGGATGGCCTTTGTCCTCGAGAGTTCCCGTCTCAAGCAATGAAGTGGTGAAGAGCCCCACATCCGTTACCTCACCGCCGACTCCGTTAATTTCAACCCAATCACCCACACGAATGCCGTTTTTGCTCATCAGAACAAACCAGCCGAGGAACGCGAGAATAAAATCCTGCAGCGCAATCGTGAGGGCGGCTGTGGTAAGGCCGAGAATGGTTGGCGTTTCCTTCGGCGCCCCGAAGATCACGAGCAGGATGAGGATTGCGCCGACAACCTGGATTGCCAATTCGAGGATGCTGCGCAGCGTTTGGGTCTGCCTGCGATCCAGCGACGGGCGGGCCATCAATTTGCGCACAATCGCATCGCAGATAAGCGCGCAGAGGAGGATAAAAACGATCAGCGCCAGCGATTGAAGAATGAGATGCAGAACGATGAAATGCTGGACCAGTACCTGCGCCGCCCACTTGCCATAGACGGTTGCGAGTTGCTTATCAGTTTGAATCCGATCGTCGTAGATGCTCAGAATCTGGCGTTCGGCGCTTCGATCCTTAATGGCGGCAAGCCGCGTAGTGCGGTCAGCGGCATTATTGGCCGCAGAAGTTCCAACGGCGTTGGTTTGACTTTCGAGCGCGTTGTGTTCCACCGTCAACGCGGCCACGTCTTGCAGCGCTTTCTGCTGCGCCTGCTGAATCGACCTAAATCGATCGAGCTGGTTAAACCAGGCGCGCACTCGCCCAGCCAGCGTGGCGTGCTGCTTTACTGAGATCGCCGCGATCTGGGCTGCGGCGTGCGATGCGGTTTCGCTTTCGTGCATCGAAGCTTCATGCGCAGCCAGCTCCTGCTGGATTTGGGTGCTGGCGTCGCCGGAAGCCCGCTGAAGATCCTGCTGAGCATCGGCAAGCTCATCGGAGTCGAGTCCGAGCTGAGCTTTGGCCACTTCGAGGTCGTCGCTGGTGTTGCCCGCGGCCGGAGTTCCTGATTTCGGAGAGTGAGCCGGAGGGTTCGAAGGAGTCGTAAGACTCTGCACCAGAGCTTGATCTTGAGCCAGGAGTTGTTCCAGCTGGGCGACACGTTGCGCGAGCGCCGCTGCATCTCCAGAGAGCGTGAGATGCTCTGCGCTCAATCGGGCTTGGCGCAGCGCCGATGCAAAAGCCTGGTCCACTTCGTGGTCGGCCAACCGCTCCGCATCGCGAGCGAATTCGGTTTCTTCCGAAGTGACGGCCAACGCGGCAAGTGCCTGCGCAGTTTGCCAGGTACTCACGTCGACCAGTGTCTTTTTGCCGGAGGGAGAAGTTGCCGAACCGCCTTGCTGGCGCAGGAAAGAGAGATTCTCCATCGCGCCACGCGTGGTCCAGAGAAAAACGAGACACAGAACCAGCAGGGCCGTCAGGGCGAAAAGGAGGGTTGTCCGGGTCTTGCCGACAGTATGTGTGCTGACGGTTTCACCGGGGGTAGGAGCAATCGGGGGAATTGCCATATTTGCATTCTTACAAAATCTGCATAGGTTGAGAAATGAAATCCAAAAGCTGTGATTGCGCTCTTGGCTCAATTTGCCGGTATGCGGAGACAGGCGGACAATGAGGGCGTGCGCAATAAAGGGCGATTGACGCTTGTTTTCGCCGCGGCCTTGTGTTTGCAGGGGGCCGCATTTCCGCAGAGCCCTGCTCGGAAGCACACTCCCCCGCCTGAGGCTCGCGCAGACATCAATCACGCTACCGTAGATGAATTACTGAAAGTGCCGGGAATGACGCGAACCTGGGCGGAACGCATTGTGCGCTTCAGGCCCTATCGGACCAAGATCGACCTCGAGGACCGCGGAGTCGTCCCCAGCGGACCGGATCAAGGATTACGTGATCGCCCACCGCGATGAGCAGTGAGCGATCGCGAAGTTATGCGTGCGCTGGCGTTGTAGCGCCGGGGTCCCCGCGCTTGAGCAACCTGCTCAGGATGACATAGAGCACAGGAATAAAGATCAGGTTGAGAACTGTCGAGAGCAACATGCCGCCGACGATGGTAGTGCCCACGGAGCGCCGGCCCAGCGCGCCCGCGCCGGTTGCGAAGACGAGCGGCATGACGCCGAGGATGAATGCGAAGGACGTCATCAGAATCGGGCGAAGACGCAGCTCGGCCGCTTCAATGGCGGCTTCAGCAATGGAGCGGCCCTTGCGGCGCAACTGTTCTGCGAACTCGACGATCAGAATCGAGTTTTTCGCCGAGAGTCCAATGAGCATCACGAGGCCGATCTGGCAATAGACATCGTTGGAGAGGCCACGCAGCGAGACGAGTCCTAACGCGCCGAGGACAGCCATCGGCACTGCAAGCAGGATGATGAACGGCAGCGCGAAGCTTTCGTATTGGGCAGAGAGCGTGAGGTAGACGACCAGGATGCCGAGTCCAAAGATAATCAGAGCGCGGCCGCTGGATTCGATTTCATCGAGCGTCAGGCCGGTCCACTCATAGCGCATGCCGGGCATCATCACTTGCTTTGCCAGGTCTTCCATGCCGGTAATTCCCTGCCCAGAGCTGTAGCCAGGTGCGGGCGAACCATCGATCTCCACTGCGCGAAAGAGGTTGTAATGCGAGATCACAGGCGGCCCGGAACTCTCGGCGACAGTGACGAGATTGTCCAGGGGTACCATCCGGCCCGGGTCTGAACGAACATAGTAGCTGTGCAGATCTCCGGCATTCATGCGGAATCGCTGATCGGCCTGCACAAAGACACGGTAGGTACGGTTATTGAAGTCGAAGTCGTTGATGTACTCAGAGCCCATGAACACACCGAGTGCGGTTGTAATCTGCGAGAGGGGAACGTTCATGGCTTTGGCTTTTTCGCGGTCAATCGCGACGAGTTCCTGGGGGTCGTTCGCTGAGAAAGTGGTGATCAGTCCGGTGATGTCTTTGCGCGCGCGGCCCGCACCCACGATCTGGNNGAGCTACACGGTCGAGGTCCGACAATGTATTGCCGCCCGAATCCTGCAACATGAATTGGAAGCCGCCGTAACTGCCGACACCGCTGACGGCAGGGGGTTGAATGACTGCCACGAGCCCGCCGTTAGGGGCAAACAGGAGCGATCCGAGCTTGGGCGAGAGATCCGCCACAATATCAGCGGCGGAGTGGCCCTTGGCGCGGCGCTGATCCGCAGGCTTGGTGCTGATGAACATCAGGCCTGCGTTGGACGAGCCGCCGGAAAAGCTGAAACCCATTACCGAAAATGCGCCTGCAATGTCCTTATTTGAGTAAATGATGGCCTGTGCACGTTCGGCCAATGCTGAGGTATAGGCCAGCGACGAGCCCGGCGGCGCCTGCACGATTCCGATCAGGAAACCCTGGTCCTCCTGGGGAATGAAACCCGTGGGGACGCGTTGGTAGATCCACACCGTGGCGCCGAGGCCAACGAAGAAGACGAGGAGGAGCACGTAGCGCAGTTGCAGCGCGACGTGAATGATGCGCGCGTAGGTCCTAGCGAGCCAAGTGATGAATGCATCCGCTCCATGGATGAAGGCGGCGAATGCGCGGGACAACGGCCGGATGCGGAGAAAGTCGAGCTGACGCGGCCGCGCTTCTTCGCCGCGCAGGAACATNNGCTGGTGACTTCGCCCATGGCGCGCGACGTGGCTTCATGCGGATCGGAATGCTCCATCGCAATGTGGCGTTGCACGTTTTCGATGACCACAATCGCGTCATCGACCACTAAGCCTGTAGCCAGCGTGATGCCGAAGAGCGTGAGCGAATTGATTGAGAATCCAAAGACTCTGATAAACGCGAATGTGCCGATCAGCG
>PLKY01000376.1 GCA_003140785.1 Acidobacteriaceae bacterium
AGGATCAAGGTTGCTGGCGATCGGCGTCGTCGCCGTGTTTGTGTTGGCGGGAATTTTTGTCGCGATGCGCGGAGTGAAGGCTGCGAGCGGGGTGGCGATTCCCGCAGCGACGAGCGACGATGCGCTGGCTGCGAAGCCGGGCAAAGAGGCTGCGGTGTTCGCTGGCGGCTGCTTCTGGGGCACGCAGTCGGTTTTTGAGCGCGTGAAAGGCGTGATCGACACGACGGTGGGGTATGCGGGAGGTTCGAAAGAGACTGCGACCTACGACCAGGTGACCACGGAGACGACGGGCCACGCCGAGTCGGTGCGCGTGGTTTATGATCCTTCAAAGATCACTTATGGGCAGTTGCTGCGCATCTACTTCTCGGTTGCGCACGACCCCACGCAGCTTAACCGGCAGGGGCCGGATGTGGGCATCTCGTACCGGTCGGCGATTTTCTATGCAAACGAGGAACAGCGGAAGGTCAGTCTGGGTTATATCGCGCAGCTTGATGCGGCGCATGTGTTTCCACGGCCGATTGTGACGCAAGTGGTGCCGCTGAAGGGGTTCTACGATGCGGAATCCTACCACCAGCATTATGCGGATCAGAATCCCGATAATCCGTACATCCTGGTGTGCGACCGGCCCAAGATAGAGGCGCTCAAGGCGCAGTTTCCGGAACTGTTCCAGGATTACAAGAAGAAGTAAGCGGCTTCGCCGAGGGGCATTTGATCCCTCGGCACTTTCGCGTCGGATAATCCCTGTAGGCAACTTGCCTCGCAGGCCAGATTGACAATCGAGACTCAATCGAAGCGAGTTTTGTTCGCGACTGTCGGATCGCTCGGCGATCTTCATCCGTGTCTCGCGCTGGCGTTGGAGCTTCAGCGCCGCGGACACTCCGTAACAATCGCAACCATCGAGTACTACCGCTCGAAGGTGGAGAGTCTCGGCATCGGGTTTCTTCCTCTCCGCCCGGATATGGATCCGACGGATCGGGAGATGATCCGCCAATGCGAGGATTTGAAGCGCGGGCCGGAGATCTTGTTTCGGAAGATCGTTCTGCCCCACCTGCGCGAGACCTATCAGGATTTGCTTGAGGCAGCGGCCGGGGCGGATTTGATGGTTGCCGGGGAGTTGAACTATGCCGCTCCCCTGGTGGCGGAGAAGCTGGGGCTTCGGTGGGTGTCCGCGATCCTTTCGCCGGCGTCTTTCTTTTCGGCGCACGACCCATCGGTGATAGTCAATGTTCCTTGGCTGATTCATGTGCGCAAGGCCGGCTGGCGCGCCTATCGCGCGGTCTTCAATCTGGGACGGCGCGGGACGAGGCATTGGTGGGATCCTGTGCGGAAGCTGCGGCGCGACGAGGGACTCCGGCCCGATTGCGATCCCTTATTCCGGGATAAATTTTCGCCCGATTTAGTGCTTGCGATGTTTTCTCCGCTGCTGGCGCGATCGCAGCCGGACTGGCCTCGGCCGACGCGGCAAACCGGTTTCGTGTTCTTCGATCAGCATGGGCCGAATGCCGAAGCGGACCGAAAACTAGCCGAATTTCTGTCGATCTCCGACCCGCCGGTCGTTTTTACTCAGGGTTCCACGGCCGTTCATTCGCCCGGAGATTTTTATGAGGTCAGCGCGGAAGCAGCGAGAAAACTGGGATGGCGCGCTTTGCTGGTCGGCACCGATGCCGTGCCCGGTGTTCCATCGCCTGGAATTCTCGCGCTGCCTTACGCGCCCTATTCCCAGGTCTTCCGCAGCGCGGCGGTTATTGTTCATCAGGGCGGTTCCGGCACAACCGGCCAGGCCCTTTACGCGGGCAGGCCTCAGTTGATCGTTCCATTCGGATGGGACCAACCGGACAACGCTATGAGGGTCGAGCGGCTCGGGGTGGGGATTCATTTGCCGCGGAGCGCGTATTCGGTTAATTCTGCAACAGCGGCGCTAGAGAGGCTTCTTACGGAGAAGCAATTCTCCGAGAGGGCTGCTCAGGTTGGGGAACAAGTTCGTGCCGAAGCCGGCCTTACTTCGGCTTGCGACGCGATCGAAGCGCATCTTTCGACTTGAACGCCGACCACAAAGCCAGACCGTTCAGTACCGCTCCAGGAAATCCGGGTCGACGGGATTCTCGAAGAGGGACGCGTCGCGTGTGACGATGGTCAATCCCGATGGGGTGACGAAGTAGCGGCGCTTGTCTTCGACTGGGTCGTAACCGATCACTGTGCCCTCGGGGATGTGGACGTCGCGGTCGATGATGGCGCGGCGAATGCGGCAGTGGCGGCCGATGTTGACGTGCGAAAAGATGATGCTTGCGTCGACGTCGGAGTACGAATTGACGCGGACGTCCTGCGAGAGGACGGAGTTTGAAACCGATGCTCCCGAGATGATGACTCCTGCGGTGATGACCGAGTTGACGGCCATGCCGGTGCGGCCCGGTTCGCCAAAGACAAACTTGGCTGGCGGATATTGGCGGACGCGCGTGCGCATGGGCCAGCTTTTGTCGTAGAGGTTGAAGGTTGGCGAAACGGAGCAGAGGTCCATGTTGGCGTCGTAGTAGGCATCGAGCGTCCCGACGTCGCGCCAATAGAGAGCCTGCTGCTTGTTCTCATCGACAAAACTGTAGGCCATCATCTTTTTCTTGCCCAGCAGCCCGGGCAGGATGTTGTGGCCAAAGTCATGCTTAGAATTGGGGTCCTCGGCGTCGGCGATTAACGCTTTCAGCAGGCATTCGGTGTCGAAGATGTAGATGCCCATGGAGGCATCGACCGCATTGGGGTTGAAGGGCGAGCGAATGGTAGTGCTGGCCGGCTTCTCCTCGAATCCTACGACCTCGCCGCTGGGGGCCACCTCGACTATGCCGAATTGCTTGACCTCGTCAGGGGAGATGGGAAGAGTGGCGAGGGTGACCTCGGCATGCTGTTCCAGGTGGTACTCGAGCATCCGGCTGTAGTTCATTTTGTAGATGTGGTCGCCGGAGAGAATGATGACGTGCGAGGGCTGCTCGCTGCCGATCGAGTAGATGTTCTGGTAGACCGCGTCGGCGGTGCCCATATACCAGTTGCCGCCGGTTCGCTGCATGGGCGGCAACAGCTCGTAGAACTCGCCGAGTTCCTGCCCGACGATGCCGGTCCATCCTTCGCGGATGTGGCGATTGAGTGAGAGCGCTTTGTACTGGGTGAGGACGTAAACCTTGCGCAAGCCGGAATTGATGCAGTTGGAGAGGGTGATGTCGATGATGCGATAGTGCCCGCCGAAGGGCACGGCCGGTTTGGCACGGTCGCGGGTCAGCGGAAAGAGTCGTTCCCCTGCGCCTCCTGCAAGCAAAACGCCGAGTGTGTCCCTCATGTCCTTAGAAATCCTGCTTTCTGCGGTTCTAGAGCGGTTCTCCAGTTACTGTGGTGTCTCCGCATCGTGCAAGGTGGCTTTTTCTTAATGAAAAAGCCACTCGACGAATGTGGGTTCCCACTACATCAACTGGAGAACCGCTGTGCCTAACCGCCCTGCCAACTTACGAGATCAGGTGACACGATCCAGCCGGTCGCTCCATTAAGACACGTGGAGCCGAACGAGGGAGGATACCACGCAAAGAGTAAGACGCGCAGCCAATCCAATTTAGACGGTGCTGGTTCCGATGAAAAACCAAAAATTGCAAACGATGCGTGGCGCTTCCGCCGCAGGTAATCAGGATCCAATTGAAAAGACGCCCGCCTTGATCGGGCGAAGCCTCTCACACTTCTATAACGCGATGACGCGCCCTAGCGCTTTTTCTTGAACCGGTACTCCGCGCCGACGGAGATGGCGAAATTCACATCGGTCTGGGTGACCTTGTTTCCGTAGTTAATGCCGTAGCGGGTAATGACCGCATCGGGTGTGACGCGGAAAACCCAATGAGCGGAGCGATTCAAATCAAAATGGCCGCCGAGGATGGCGCCGAGAGCGAGTTGGTTATTGTAGAAGTCGATGACCGAGGGGGACTGGCCGCGCAGATCAGTGTCGAAGTTGCCGTAGGCGCCGCCGACCAACGCGTGGGCAATCAGCGCGCCGTGCTTATTGTGCGGTCCAAGCCATTCCGGTCCGGCGACGAACAGGTACTGGCTCACAAAGGGCCCGTTAATGGCGTAAGCATTCGGAGCGGCGCCGCTGGTGCCGAGGTAGGCCCGTCCGGAGCCTTCGAGAGCCCAGTGCCGGCTGAACCAATACGAGCCAGAGAGATCGAGGCCGCCGAGGTTGGACCCTTGCAGCAGCGTCGGTCCGGCTTTCATGTGGTCATAGGCAAGCCCTAGCGATAGATCGTAGCGGTTGTCGTAATGGATATTCGCCAGCGGGTCTGTCGAGATATAAGTCCCGTTCACTGGAGATTGGGGCGGCGCGGTCCCGGTTTGGCTTTGGGCCTGCGAGCGGGACGGGGCAAACAGAATCAGCGCTGCAATAGCAGTAAGGGCAGAAAGACTTACAGGAAGACGCATCACTATCCAGCTTACAAGACCACACTTGGGGCGGACAACGCGGCTGTTGCCGGACGCGGGGGCGAAAGGGATCATGGAATCGATTCGGAGGAGCTTCGAAGTTGGCTGCAATTGGATGCCTTGCTTGTAGACGGTCCGCGGCGGGGACGGTTTGCAACGAAATGACGATCGCGAGGAGGAGGCTAGGGCTTACAGCGCTCCGTCCAGTCGGCATAAATGAGATAGCGGACCGTCTTGAGGGTTTCCGCGGCGCTTAGGATTCCGGAAAAGAACGGCGATTGCGGTGCGAGGGGCGGAGCGGGGTGCATTCTCCATTTGATTGGCTGACTGCCGAAGATCATGGCCGCACGCGGCAGGTGGTAGGCGCTCGACACGATTTCGGCCGATCGCCAGTTGTGGGCCTGCATGATTTGGGTAGCGAAGCAGGCATTCTGGATGGTGTCTTCCGCCCGGGGTTCCAGGAAGATGGCGGAATCTGGAATGCCTTCGGACTCGGCGACCCGCGCCATCACTTCGGCTTCGACAAAGCGATTGTGTGCGGGTCCTCCTGTCAGGATGAGGCGCGGCGCGACCCCGTGCATGTACTCGCGCACACCCTCTGAGACCCTTGCGAGCTGCTGCGGCGTGGGATTGCCGTCGGAATCGGCTGGATAGCCGAGCACGATGATGGCATCAAAGCGCTGGAGCGTCGTGTTCGAGGTGGGCTCAAACTCGCGAGCCAGTGCTGCCCAGGCGAGCAGGGCAACTGCTACAAAGAGGGACGCCAGGACGGCGTGCCGACGCCACTTCGGCGCCGGTCGAGGGGCTGGAGCATGGCGCCTGCGCCGTCTGCGCGCAGGGTTCTGCTTCCGAAGTGGCCGGGGCGGGGGCAGACCAGGCAAAGAAGGACTTCTCCAGGTTCCACTTTAACCCTCTTAGCCTAAGTGGAGCGACTGCACGCCTCGTCGGGGGGGTGACTGACCGGGAGGTTAGCTGAGTTGCGCGGGCTCACCCCAGGCCGCGAGCACAATCTCACTCAGCGGCTTGCGCGACCGCGGGGAGGTTTCGGAATCAAGAAGCTTTGCGTTGGGCAAAGCCGAGGGTTCACCCTGATAGCCAAGGGCCATGACCGAACCGAGGGCAAATTCGTCGGGGATTTGGAAGGCTTTGCGAGCTACGTCCTGGTCGTATCCGGCCATTTGATGGGTGTGGAGGCCAAGCGCCGCTGCTTGCAGGGTAATGAAACTAGTGGCGGCTCCTAGATCAAAGAGGGCGAAGTTGTTGGACGCGTTGTTATGGCTGAACTGCTTTTTGGCCATTCCGAGAATCAGGGTCGGCGCTTTGGGGGCCCATGCCTGGTTGAAACTAACGAGGGACGAAGCAATCTTCTGGAAAGTATCTGAGTTGCGCCGGCCGACGATGAAACGCCACGGCTGCTCGTTGTTGGAGGATGGAGCCCAGCGTGCAGCTTCGAAGACCTTTCTCAGGTCAGCGGCACTCACTTCGCGGTCTGAAAAGGAACGTGGACTCCAACGGCTGCGGAAAACTGGCAGCACCTCTTCCGTGGCAGGGGCTTGCTTCAGCTGTTCGACCTCAGAGGCGGAAAGCATCATGGTAGAAACTCCGATCGGTAAGTCCAGATTTTTGATTACAAATGCGGGTTGAGGGATTCTTTGCGAGGAAAAAAGTTATTGCAACACAAATTCGCAGTCGCGATTTGTGCGGAGATGAATTTTCAGCGATGCCGGTTGCGCGTTCTCCAGCTGGGTCCATTTTGTAACAACCTGTTTACGCAATTGTGGGATTCTGAAATGGCACTCATCGTTGCCGATTCCATTCTTTCGCTCGTCCTGTTGGGACTGTCTGTATCGAGCGTTGAATGCGGATGGTACTCCCAACGGAGTGGGATGAGAAGCATGTCAACGACCATAACTGGCGGAAACAACCGCCGTGGCCTGCCAGACATTTCGCAATTTGGACCTTTAGGAGAGCCGAAACAATGTTCAAAAGAATCCACTCAGCCTTTCTTCGTCTAGCGATCGCTTCCCTGACCCTGATGTTGGGAAGTGCAGCCGCGCATGCTCAGACTTATACCGAAGGTTCGATCGCGGGTACAGTATTTGATGCAAGCGGCGCCGTGGTCGCCAATGCAGACATTGCTATTCATAACGTAGGTACGGACGCAGAGACTCACCTGACCTCGGACGGAAGCGGATTCTACAAAGCGCCCCAGCTGCCCGCTGCCATCTATACCGTCAGCGTGAGCGCCGGGGGCTTCGCTCCATTCAAGGAGGTCAATGTCACTGTGCTCGTTGGCCAGACGACTGAAGTTGACCCGCACCTGCAGACAGCGGGCGCCAGCACCAGCGTCGAAGTAACAGCGGAAGTCCCGATCCTGAACTTCGAATCTCCGGATATCAGCTCTGAACTGACCCAGCAGAGCATCGAGAACATTCCGCTGAACGGCGGCCGCTGGTCGGATATGGTGCTTCTGACTCCGGGCGCAGTCGGAGACTCGAACGGTTTCGGCCTGATTTCCTTTCGCGGCATCAGCCCGATCCTGAACAACGTTGAAATCGACGGCGCGGATGACAACCAGGCTTACTACGCCGAGGAACGCGGGCGCACGCGGGAAGGCTACTCCACCTCTAAATATGTGATCCAGGAATTTCAGGTGAACACCGGCGTTTACTCTGCCGAGTTCGGACGGGCCGCAGGCGGCGTGATCAACGCCATCACCAAAAGCGGAACGAATAACATTCACGGCATCGCTTACTTTTCCGACCGCGATAACGACTGGGGCGCGTTCAACCCATACACCACCAACACAGTCAACGCCGGAACAATCGCTTCGCCGAACTTTGTCACTTCGCCTTACAAGCCGATCGACTGGCGCAAGGAATGGGGCTTCGATGCGGGCGGTCCATTAGTGAAGGACAGGCTTTTCTGGTTCTACGGTTACGCGCAGTATCGCCGCAATTTTCCCGGCACAGGAAAAGCCGCGACACCCGCTTCGTTCTTTACTCTGCCCGACGCAACTTTGCCTGCCGGCTATACCTGCAACTATACGGATGTGATGTCAGGTGGAAAGATCACCTCCGGTGCAGGCNNTCCGCACCTGCCGGTGGAACTGCCGCCAGCCAGGTCGATCAGATGGCCTGCAGCCTCGCCGTGCGCCTCAACAATGCCGGTAAGGCGGGCTATACGACCTATGCCGGCGGCGCAGCTGCGTACACCGCGCAACTCACAAACCTGCTCTCGGACCTCGGTGCGGTGCATCGGACGGGCGACGAACTCCTGAATACCCCAAAGATCGATTGGCAGATCAACCAGAAGAATCACGCCAGCTTTCTCTATCATCGCTTGCGCTGGGACTCGCCCGGCGGCGTGCAGACACAGGCCACCAACACCTACGCGATTGACGCCTTTGGCAACGACTTCGTGAAACTCGACTACGGCCTGGCCAAGCTCGACACCCTGGTCACTTCCAGGATCTCGAATGAAGTCCGTTATCAGTTCGGCCGCGAGCTCAACGACGAGACGCAACAGCCCGTCTCCGCTTACTCACAGCAAAACCTCGCAGGTCTCAACGGCGTCACGGCTACCTCCGCCGGCGGCTTCTCGCCCAACATCACTTATGTCGGCCTCGACAACCCGTCGTCCGGCGCAGGTATGTATCTTGGATCGCCCTACTACTCTTATCGCAAGGCGCTTCCCGACGAGACGAAGTGGCAGATAGGCGATACAGCTGCCTGGGTCAAGGGAAATCACTCGCTCAAGTTCGGCGTCGACATGATTCATAACTACGACCTGCTCAACAACACGTACGAGAGCAACGGCGTCTACACCTACAACTACATCGGAAACTACTTCGCCGACCTTCTGAACGAGGGGGGCGCCAAGGGCGTTTGCAATAGCACGGGCTCGGTAACAGCTCCCGGAACAACGGGCACCGACTACACCGGCGCCGCTCCTTGCGGAACCTATGTACAGGGCTTTGGTCCCACGACATGGTCCATCAACACCATGGACTATGGCTACTTCGCCGAAGATCACTGGAAGCTCACTCCGCGGCTTACGCTCGATCTGGGCGTCCGCTATGACTACGAGAGCCTGCCGGCTCCTTATTCTTCGCTGGTCGCTCCGGTGGGGAGCTTCGTCCCCTATCTCTCTTCAACGAACGGACTGTGCGCCGCCTACACCGGCCCCGGCACATGCCCGACTCTTGCCGCGCAGGCCAACATCACCAATCATCCCAGCGACAAGAACAACATCGGCCCCCGTATCGGTATAGCTTACGATCCGATGGGAGACGGAAAGACAACTGTGCGCCTCGGGTACGGTCTCTATTATGGCCGCGTCACCAACGGAGTGCTGCTCAACAATCTGCTCAACACCGGGAGCCCGAACGGGCAGTACGTCTCTTCGACCTTTAGTCCGAACTCCGCGGGAGCGCCCCTCTTCCCCAACCTCGTTACGACCGCCTCGTTCAGCTTTCCCACCTCGAATTTCTTCTCTCAGAACTTCCAGAACCCGATGGTCCACGAGTTCGATTTCTCCATCCAGCGTGAACTCGTGCGCGGTGTCGTGGCGCAGGTTAGCTATATGGGAGCTCTCGGCCGCGAATTGCCGAATGCCGAGAACATTAACCTCAATCCCAACGCCAACACGTCGACTGGAACGAATCCAAATGGCGTGATTCAGAGCGTCATTACGGTTTCCGACACCAACAACGCAGGCCCCATTCCCAACGGCACACTATTCGTTGTGCCCACTTACTCCAAAGGCGCTTCGACAACCTCCAACCTCATCAATCCCAACTTCGGCGCGGTGAACGAGCTGTTCAGCAACATCAACTCGAGCTATCATGCTGCGGTTGCGGAGATTCAGGACAAGTCTTCAAGGTTCGTTCAATACGACGTGAACTACACCTGGTCGCACGCCGCGGACTTCAACCAGAATGAGTCGACCACCACGCTCAGCACCGGCTTCATTGACCCTTACAACATCGATGGGTTCAAAAAAGGCGGCAATTACGGAAACTCGAGCTTCAACGTCCCTAACCGCCTGGTTGCGTGGGCGATCATCGACGGACCCACCGTCGATGGCGGCGGCTTCGCAAAGTGGCTTGCCAATGGCTGGAGCCTGAATCCTGTCTATCAGGCGCAGAACGGTCTGCCCTACTCGGCGGCTATCAACTCCGGTTCTGTGGCTGGAAATGCGTACAGCAGCGGTGTGAATGGCGGAGGCATCAGTTCCTGGATTCCGGAAATTGGCCGCAATACGTATCAGATGAAGAGAACCATGGTGGCCGACATGCGTCTCGAGAAGCAGTTCGAAGTGAGTGCCTATGACCACCCCTACCACTTCCAATTGATGGGCGAATTCTTCAATGTCGCCAATCACCCCAACGTCACCAGCGTCATCAACGGCGCCTATAACCTGTCCGCCCAAACTACCGGATGCCCGGCGATCGCAGGGCAGCCGCAGCAGGAATGCTCCACGATGACGTTCATTCCCAAGTCCGGCACTGGAATCGCCGCAAGCGGTTTCCGCGCGATCAACAACGCCGACTCGAACTTCGCTTACAGCCCGCGGCAGGTGCAGCTCTCTTTGCGCCTAGACTTCTAGAGCCTGTTATTAACTTT
>PLKY01000103.1 GCA_003140785.1 Acidobacteriaceae bacterium
TGCGTGGTGCCGAGGCCGGTGATGCCATCGACAACGAGAAGCGTCTCGGGAGCGACTTCTTTCAGCAGCTTCGCGATGGCTTCGATATCGTGGCGAACGCAGGTGGACGTTTCCGTCGCCTGCAGATACACGGCCTTGTGCTCGGGCTTGAGGGCGGCGCGGATTTCGTCGAGCTTGAATGTCTCGCCGTAGGGTGCCTTGACGATATCGACCTGGCAGCCAAAAGCCTTCGCCAGATCGACCCAGCGCTCGCCAAATTTTCCCGCCGTCAGGACGAGGACGCAGTCGCCTGGTGAGGTCAGATTCGAGACCGACGCTTCCATCGCGCCCGTTCCCGACGACGACAGCAACAGGACATCATTCTTTGTGCCGACGAAGACCTTCAACTGCGCGAGGACTTTCTGATAGAGCGCGCGAAACTCCGGCGTGCGGTGATGCATGTCTGCGGCGGCCATGGCAAACTGGGCGGCGGGCAGCAGTGGCGTAGGCCCCGGCGTATATAGGCGAGTCTTTCTGAACATTTTTGGTTCTCCTCTGTCTGACTGGCTGGTATATCAGCCTACCGGTCAAAGAAATCACAGAATACATATTTTTGTGGTTTTTGTGAATAGAGTAGATGTGGATCACATAATGGTCAAATCAAGTATGTATATGAAAATAAACATTTATATCTATGATTTCTTATCTCTTGATTGAACAGAGGTTGCGGCCCCCTTGAGAGGTCTTCGGGAGCCGTTCTCCGTGACTTGAACCTTACCGGTGTCCTCCCCCTCCACCACCGTGAAAGCCGCCGCCTGCCCCTGCTCCGCCGTGGAATCCACCTCCTGCGAAACCGTGAACAGGGCCACCCACACGGCCGACGCCACGATAACCATAATGGCCGCCGTACCCGCCGCCATACCATCCACCAGCCCACCCATACGGATAGAAACCCCAGCCAAATGGGCTATAGAACGGGCCCATGCCGATGAAGGTGTAGTCCCACATATATGGGTCCCAGTACCAGCTGGGTGCGAAGCCGGGGCCGCCGCCGTATTCTCCGGCGATTTGGTTATTGGCCTCGGCCAGATATTGCGAGCGAAGGCTGTTCCAGTTGTACAGGTCGTCCTTCGCCTCGTTGGTGTCGAAGCTCGCTGGTTTCTCCTGTGCCAGAGGCTTGTCTCCTGGGCCCGAGACGAGGGCCAGTTCATGATGGGACTTGACCGCCCGATATTTGCCATCGCCGACTTCGACCGCCGCCTTTCCATCGAAGACCATCGCCGTTGGCTGGTCCGCGTTGAACTCGTAGTAGCCGTTCTTGACGAGCTGGGTGGTCACGCCTGCGTCGAGAATGTCGAGGTTGTTTTGGGGATGGATTTCGTCGACCTCGATTCCCGCGCGGCCATGCTCCAGCTCTACCTGTGTTTTGGTGAGGTCGGGCGAAATCATCTTCACTTCGCTGTTGTCGTCGAGGCGCAGAAACACACCGGGCGTGAGGAGAATTTCCGATTTGCCGGTTTGCGTGCTCAGCTCTTCGCCGGGATTGAGGTCCGTGCTGCCGACACTTTTGCCGGTAAGTTGCTGTCCATTGAGGTACGCTGCGCCCTCGATGTAATTGACCGTTCCAGGGCGGGCAACATTCGCACCAAACGCCGCCGGGCCCAGCACCAGGGCTGCTCCGGCCAGCGCGATCATAGTAATTCTTGGCATCATTGCTTTAACTCCCACTCATGTAAATGCGAATGCACCGGTAAAGTTCTTCGGAGGCCTCGGATTCGATTGCGTCTGCTGAAAGTGAAAATTAAAGCGTTTGCATCGTTTTCGGCGCTCAATCATCGCGAATTGGCGTCGCAGGTGTTTTCGCCGTGCGCCTCAATTAAAATTGAAAGGTTGGAGAGGCCACCATGATCGATCCCGGCGCACTCGCTGCACATATCACCAAGTTGACCGTTGTTGCCATGAAGGCGCGCGATGCTGAGCGCACGGGCACGCTGCGCCTCATCAAGACGGCGCTCATGAACAAGGCGCTTGAAAAGAATGCGGTGCTTACTCCGGCCGACGAAGAGCAGACGCTGACCATGATGATCAAGCAGCGGCGCGACTCGATTGAGCAGTTCACCAAAGGCAACCGGCCGGAGCTTGCCGCTAAAGAAGCAGCGGAGATTGTGGTAATCGAGGAGTTCCTGCCCAAGGCGCTCGACGAAGCTGGCTTGAAAGCGTTGGTCGCCGAAACTGTTGCCGAGCATGCTGCCGCTTCCGGCCATGCACCCACACCCAAAGACATCGGTCCGGTGATCAAGGCTGTGCAGGCGAAGATCCAAGCCAAGGGGCTGCGCGCCGAAGGGCGCATCGTGAGCGAATTGGTGAAGCAGGGACTGGCTGGTTAACGCGGTGTAAATATTGCACAACCTTCTGGACGGGGTTTGGCTCAAACCTCTAGGATCGCTTCACGATAGCCAGCGAACGTGATTACCGGAGAGCCGATGATATTCCCCAGGAAATTGGCTGCAGCTGCTTTCTTCCTGCTCCTGCTGCTTGCTGCGCCGCGAGTATGGGCGCAGGGCCCACCGTTTCAGACCGACGACCCGGTCCCCGTTGACTATCGCCATTATGAGTTCTATATCTTCGGGGGAGCAGACGGCACTCCTGCGGAGATGGACTCGACCGGTCCCGCGCTCGAATTCAACTGGGGCGCGGTTCCTCGCGTGCAATTGCACGCCATTCTGCCGTGGGGCGGGATCTTTCCGTCGAACAATCCGGTCTATCTTCCCGGCGGCACTGGGCCGAGCGCTTTCGGCCTTACTGATGTGGAACTCGGCATGAAGCTGGCAATTTTCAAAGAGACAAAAATGACTCCGCAGATCGGCACTTTCACGATGTTCGAGATGCCGACGGGCAATTACGACAAAGGGCTCGGTGTTGGAAAGGTGTGGTACAAGCTGCCCGTTTGGTTGCAGAAGAATCAGGGCAAATGGCTCTTTGATGGGGGCGCGGGCGAAACCGTTGTACCGCAGACGGGCTACCACGATTTTCCTTACGGCGGATTCCTGGTAAAGCGCGAACTGAGCGAAAAACTCGAGCTGGCGGTCGAGGTGTTTTCTCACGGAGGCGAGGGCTTTGCCGCAGCGCAAACGCAAAGCTCCACGATGATCGACGCAGGCGGCTACTGGCACTTGAAGAAAGAGCCGGACACTGAGTTTCTTTTTGCTTACGGTCACTCGATCGCTGGACAAACGGAGAACTATGCGTACGCCGGCATCTACTGGACTTGGGGCAAAGACGACAAGAAGTCCGATGACAAGGATGCGCCGGATAAGAAGGCGCTGATGAACGACCCAATGTTTTCACGTCAAGCCATGAAACGCGGATTCTGATCGGGGCTAGATTCTGCACGAAATTTCCTAATTAGCACTGGAGCATTTTTTCGATGGAGATTACGACACGCGGCCTTTGGACACTTGTGCACGGCATGGGATTCGGGGCACTCTATCTGTTGGCTTGCTCCGGCGCGCTTGTCGAGCTTTGGCGCCGGTATGCGCCGAATGACTTATCGCCGGTCACCGAGCGCGACGAAGCATTACTCAGATGGTACTTACTGTCGATGGCCGTGCTTGCGTGGATCACTGTTCTGACCGGTACTTACATCATTTATCCGTGGTATCGGGCGGTGCCACCGGTGGGGACAGTAAATCTGACTGGATATCCACAGAGATTGCTTCTTTCGAATGCCGCCACGGGCGGCTGGCACTCGATCGGCATGGAATGGAAGGAGCATGTTGCCTGGCTTGTTCCCATTTCCATCACCATGGCGTTTGCGGTCTTCAATAAGCATCGCCGCAATCTCAGGAATCATCCTGAGCTTCGCGCCGCGGTGCTGAGTTTCATGATGATTTCATTTCTTGCCGCGGGCATTGCCGGCTTCTTCGGCGCGATGCTCAACAAGCACGCGCCCGTTGAGGGTGGACAGACGATTCATCTGATGCAAGGAGAATCGCGATGAGCAGCCAGTCGGCCAGCACTCCGAAACCCGCCGCCCAAGCGATGACGAATGGCTCCGGAGCGGCCGCTGTTCTTGCAGCCGGCGTTGGTTCTTTCTCGCTCGCTGTGTTGGCCATTGCATCGGACAAATTGCCAGCGATCAAGAGCCTGATGAACTTCTATCGCCCCACCGGACCGCTCTCCGGAGTGACGACCACAGCTGTTTTTGTCTGGCTCATGCTCTGGATCGTACTGCGGTGGCGCTGGCGCGATCGCAACCTTGCAATGGGTCGCGTCGGCAGGGTCGCACTCGTGCTCCTCGTGCTTAGTCTGCTTCTGACTTTTCCTCCGATCGCGGACCTCTTTTGAGAACGAGTGATCTCTTCGCGGCCGACGCAGCCCCTAGAGCGATCCGTGCGTTCAGATCTATATCAACTTAATACCGCTGAACGCCGTCTATCCAAGAATCTTCGCACGGGCACATCGCGCTCCAACCCGATCGCTACGTCGTAGGCATGCCGCGCCTCTTCGCGTCTTCCCGTGCGCGCCAGCAGCTCTGCGCGTGCTGCCCACCACGGTTGATATTCGGCGAGCCGCGGATCGCCAACGAACCCTTCAATTGCGTCGAGTCCCGCTTGCGCACCTTCGAGTTCCGCGATTGCTAATGCGCGATTGATGGCCACTACCGGCGAATGCGCATAGGACAGGAACGCATCGTAGAGTTGCACCACTTCGTTCCAGTTTGCGCGTCCCGTGCAGCGGTGCGACCCATGCGCCGACTGGATCGCGCCCTCCAATTGGTAGCGCCCCAGTGCTTCCAAGCTGCACGCGCGCAACAGCAGCGATTCGGCTTCCTCAATCATCGACCTGTTCCAGTCTTCCACGCGTTGTTCCGCCATCGGCACATACTCGCCTTGCGCATCGCGCCGCGCGCGCCGCCGCGATTCGGCGTACAGCATCAGAGCCAGCAAGCCCATTGCCTCAGGCTCGCCGGGAAGCAGCTCGGTCACGAGTCTGCACAGGTAGATCGCTTCTTCTGCAAGCTCACGCCGCGCGACGTCTGTGCCTGAGGCGTCAATCCATCCCTCGGCGATTGCCGCATAAATCGCGTCTAAAACTGTTTCGAGTCGATCACGCAATTCTTCGCGCTCGGGAATGCGGAGCGGAATGCCTGCCTGCCGGATCTTTTGTTTTGCGCGGACTAATCTCTGGCCCATGGTTGCGGGCGACACAAGAAATGCCGAAGCAATCTTCGCCGCATCGAGGCCCAGCACGGCCTGCAGCATCAGCGGCGCGCGGATGCCGACATCGATTGCCGGATGCGCGCAGGCAAACATCAGTCCAAGACGCTGATCGGGAAACTCTCTTTCATCGGTTGCCGCAGCGAGTCCTTCGGCCATGCGCTCCAATTCATCGCTCGCCGGTTCAGTACGTCGATTGTTGCGGAGAGCATCGAGAAACTTTCGCCGCGCCACCGTGAGCAGCCAGGCTTCGGGATTTTCTGGGCAGCCATTGCGCGGCCAGTCGGACAGTGCCGCCGCGAATGCTTCGGCCAACGCATCTTCGGCGGCATCCACATCGCGTGTGCGCGCGGCAAGATAGGCCACGAGTTTTCCGTAGCTGCGGCGCGCGACTGCATCTGCAGTATTGCGTGCCTGCGCGCCGCCTTCCTGTGCGTCCATTGCGATCAGCTCATCTCCCAGATGGCGCGCACTTCGATTATTCCGTGGCCGACCGCGGGGCATCGCCGGGCCCATGTGAGTGCCGCATCAAGGTCGGGCACGTCAATCAAGTAGTAACCGGCAAGTTGTTCCTTGG
>PLKY01000258.1 GCA_003140785.1 Acidobacteriaceae bacterium
GAGACGCACCGCATCATCCGCGAAAACGTTCATCGCTCGCCCATGTACAGCGGACAGATTCAATCGACCGGACCGCGCTATTGCCCGTCGATCGAAGACAAGATCGTCAAGTTTCCCGACAAGACGCAGCACCAGTTTTTTCTGGAGCCCGAGGGGCTGAACACGCACGAGGTTTATGTGAATGGAATGTCGACGTCGCTGCCGATGGAGGTGCAGTGGCAGATCGTGCATTCGATTCCGGGACTCGAAGACGCGGAGATGCTGCGGCCTGGTTATGCGATCGAATACGACAGCGTGGACGCGACGGAGCTGGATCGGACGCTGCGCGTGAAGTCGATGGAAGGCCTGTATCTCGCCGGACAGATCAATGGGACGAGTGGCTATGAAGAGGCTGCATGCCAGGGGATCATGGCGGGCATCAACGCAGCGTTGTGGCTAAAGGGCGAACCGCCGTTCACGATGGATCGGACGGAGGGCTACACGGGAATTCTCATTGATGACCTGATATCGAAGGGGACGAACGAGCCTTACCGCATGTTNNGCGGAATTTCGGCTCCATCTCCGTATCGACAATGCGGATCGAAGGCTGACGCCCTATGGGCGGCGGCTGGGACTGATCAATGATGAGGCATGGGCGGAATACGAGCGGAAGCAGGCGCGGATGGCTGCACTAAAGCGCATTCTGGTCTCTGGTAAAGTGGATGCTGCTCGATTGGAGTCGTCAGGATTCGGCGATCTGACGGCGACAGCGGGATCGACCTGGGCCCAACTACTGAAGCGGCCTGAGGTGACAATTGAGCCTGTGCTGGCTGCGCTGCGGGGGGTGCTGGAGTCTGAAGGGATATTGGCCGATTTCGCACGGATTGGGGAAGGCTGCGGTCTCCCACCCTTGCGCCAGAACGAAAACGCAAGGATGGGGCACGGAGCATTTGAGGTTGCGACCGCAGGGGCCGGAGAGGAAGCGCGCGTGATGCGGGCGGCTCGACGGAACGAGGCGCGGGCGGTGGAAACGGAGATCAAATTTGCCGGTTATCTCGACCAGCAGAAGAAATCGATCGAGAAGCTGAAGGCGGCCGAGGCAGTGACGATTCCCGAGTGGATCGAGTACGGCACAATCAGCGGACTGTCGCGCGAGATGCGGGAGACGCTGGAGCGGGTGCGCCCCAGCACGATCGGGCAGGCAAGCAGGATTCCCGGCGTGACGCCGGCGGCGCTGTCGCTGGTGCATGTGTCGATTCGGGTGCAGGGAGCAGCGCGGCTGGCAAGCTAGCGAATCTCAAAGTCTGCGAGTTCACGCACGGGCCGAAAAATGCAAGCCGGAATCAAAGAGAAGTGAGCCTCACGCTGCGTAGTCCTGCGGCAGGTCTGTCAGATGGAACTGCTCCACCATGCCCTCCAGAGTTTTCGCGGTGCCCAACAGTTCTGTTGTTGCTGCCACCACCTGTTCGGCGCCGCGGGAGCTTTCTTTTGCACTCGTCGCCACTTGATGGATGGTCTCGCTCACCGAGTTGGCGGCGTCTGTTTCGTGATTGGCCGCTTGAGCAATCTGGTCTAACCTCCCGTCCACTTCGATGACCATTTCGACAATTCGTTCGAAGGTGCTGTTGAGGCTGGCTACATTCTCTGCTCCTTCGGCGGCCCGCTTGCAGGCGGAGTCCACGTCGCTGGCGGTTTGTTCGGTCTCATTGGTGATGCCGCCGATCAGCGCGGCCACCTGACGCGTGGCCTCGGCGGTTCGTTCAGCCAGGCGGCGAACCTCGCCTGCCACAACGGCAAATCCGCGCCCATGCTCCCCGGCCCGTGCGGCTTCGATAGAGGCATTCAAAGCCAGCAAGTTGGTGCCAGCGGCAATCTCTTCGATAACGCCGACGATGGAGCCGATTTGTTTTGCATGCTCGCTCAAGGTGGCGATACGGCTTACGCTCTGCTGCGTGTCGTGGGACAGTCCTTCGATATGCTTGACCGCGGAAGAGACCAACTCGCCTCCGTGGCGGGCCGCATCTGCGGCAGCGCGCGCTTGTTTTGAGGCGTCGAAAGTGTGGCTGGAGATGGTGGCGATGTCGCGGGAGAGTTGTGCGACTGCCTCAGCGGCATTTCCAGCGCTTTGACTTTGCTCGGCCATGCGCATGACCACGCTGTCCGAGATCGTGCGAATCTGATCAGACTGGGAGGTGGTGGCCGCCGAGCCGTCGCGCACTTGAAGCAGAGCTTTCCGCAAACGGAGGACGAACTGGTTAAAGCTCGTTGCCAGTGCACCGATTTCGTCGCCGCGACGGGTCTCCAACAAAGTATTCAGATCGGCGTTATCCAGCCGCCGGGCGAGCTCGCACACTGGACGGAGCACGAGCCGGTTCATCAGGATCAGCTGCAGCACGATGATGAGACCGACCAGAGTGCCGGTTTCTGCGGCCAACATCGTCAGGGTTTTCGCCAGCCGTTTTGTCACGTCGGATACCGGATAGGCGGTCAGGACCCTATACCCCCAGGCTGGATAGCTGTCCTCGTGCATCACCCATCCATTCGGATGTTCGCGCAGCTGCTCCAGCTCTTCGTCGGAGACCTGTTTGCCATGAAAGACTACGAGGCCCGATGGCTTAAGCAGCGCTACAAAGCCGTGATCCAGAATGGTGGCTTCCTCAATACTCTTGCCCAGTGCGTTGACCGAATCGAGCCGGTAGCCCGTGTACCAAGCACCCACAAGCTTGCCTGTGGCATCTGGCATCGGCACGTAGCTGGTGGTGTAGGGGACACGCAGAATGTCGACCACGCCGTGGAACGACTGCCCTCGGGTCAATGCGGCAAAGGCCTTCCCTTTCGGATCGAGCACGGTGCCTACGGCACGCGATCCGTCCGGTTTGAGGACATTGGTCGTTATGCGGATAAAGTTGGTTCCGTCCCAGGCAAAGAGCGTCGCTGTGCCGCCTGCCAATTCTTTCACATGGTCCACCATAGCGAAGTTCAATACCTGCGATTCCTTTCCAAGGTGAAGATCGGGGACCGTCTTGCCCGCGACGGCGGCCTCGCCCTTCACGGAGGGCGTTCCCTTTAGACGGCTCTGGTTTTCGAGAATGCGCATGGCGCTCTCGACTTGTGCGCCGGTAAGCTGATCGATGTTCGCAATCCGGCTGATTGCCACCGCTGATTGGCGCAAAGCCTCCTGCGCCGCCTCTTGATGGGTTCGAGCCGAAAAGAAGAACCAGGTAAAGGCGCCGAAGACGATGCAGATGACGGACACTAACAGCAGCGTGGAAACCGCCAGGCGCATGCCCAGTGAAGAGTGCTTCATGAGGTCAAGACCCCTTTCCTCTGCCCGTGTGCTTATCCAGGAAAGCTGCCGCACTCCGCACAGGTTCTTAAGAACCTATCGGCAGCGGAAGGGGCCGCGTGATGATGGAGAGACGATCGGCGGGCAAAAGAACCTTTTTGGGAAGGAATCCTGCGGCAGGGGGTTCGTGGCTGCAACACTGGACAGGCTAGTCGCATTTCCGCCGTGAATCCGGTGCTCTCGTTGGTGCAGGTTTCGATTCGCGCGGGGAGCAGGGCGAGCTTCCGCTTCCGCGGACTGGTCGGCTTTTTGCAAACGCTGCGGTGATTGCGCTGCCGCATGAGCAGTTGCGGCGGGTGTTGAAGAAATACAACCGATAGTTGAGACGAGCTGGTTCTCAACCCTTACTGATTGGTCTTATCGCTCTTCGTGAAGAGGGGAATATGGAACGGAAGCTCCGCGTTCGACTGCTTCTTGCTTTTGGTGGTTGCGTTAGTGCGGAGCGAAGTGCGTTGCGAATTGATGCACGACCATCCGCCTCGCAGGCGTTCGAAGACATGCGTGAAAACGCCTTTTTCATCCACAGGGCCACCGTTCGCCGCTTTGTGGTGGAGTAAGTACGTGCCGTTGGCCACAGCGGTGTCGCCCAGCAGGCGGACGGTGATCACTTTCTGGTCCAAGTGCAGCGTCTTATCTTCGCCGCCAATGAGATCGGCCAGCTGCTGATTGCGCGTGGTAATATCACCGTTTGCCGATACGTCGACAAAAAGAGGCGACAAGACGAGCTCGAGGCCGTACTGATCGCGCATGTTGATCGCGTTGGACCAGTTGTCTTCAATTCTCTGGAATTGAGTGATCTCGGGCGATGTGGTCGAGGTGACGGCGACGGGGGTGGTGGCCGCAGCGGGGCTCTGAGCAATCGCAGGAATGGAAAGAAGAACAACAGAAAAACAAACCGCAATCCGAATCATAGGTAGGACGAACTCCCAGTCTTCATCATATCTCTTGGACTTTGGGGGGCGGCTCGGGGAAGCGGCAAAAGAGCCAGCCTAAGCTAGTTCAGCATTTGCAGCTGCTGAGGCTGAATCACCGTAACCAGCGCGTCCTCGATCATGATCCAGCCGTCCTTTCGAAACTGACCCAAAGTGCGCGTTACTGTTTCCCTAGTTGTGCAGGCCATGGAAGCCATCTCTTCGTGGGTCAGCAGCAGCGGAAAGCGGAACGCCCCTCCGTCGAGATTTTCTCCGATCTGGTGCCCCAGCTCAAGCAGCAAGCGCCCAAGCCGCCCCGCAACGGTCTCGGCCAGCGAAATGCGGCATGCATCCTGCAAGGCAAAGCGATACTCCTGGCAAATGCACTGCACGGCGTGCATCTGGGCTTCCTTGTGGCTGCGCAGGAAGTTGAGAAATCGCTCCCGCTCGACGGGCCGAAGCTGCGCGGGCGTCAGGGATTCTGCCGAGACTTCGTAGATGCCATGCGCGAGGACGGCATATAGGCCAAGAACGGAGCCGGGTCCTGCGACGCGAACGATCATCTGGCGGTCTTGCGGACGTCCGGCAGTCAGCTTGAGGTAGCCCCCGCAAATCAGGTAGAGACAGCGCGCTTCCTCGCCCTGTGTAAACAGAGGAGCCTGGGCTGGAAGCGAAATTGTGCTGGTGACCAATTCGAGGTCGGCGAGTACGGCACTGCCAAGCGAGCAAAACCAACCGGGACGGCGATGCGCACAGGCCGCACAGCCCACGGGCGCTTGCCTGGAGCCATTCTTGTGCTTTCTTTGGATGCTCACCGGAAACTCTGCGTCCGCCATCACTTTGCCCCGTCTGCCGCCGACGAAAGGCTTCCGGCCTCCTGTGGCGGCCCGCTCAGCGGCAGGATGGCTGCTGAGGTGAAACTCTACGGCCTCGGGAAAGAGACTTTTCGCTTCTTTTGAGTTTGTCGCATGGTGCGATGCAACGGATGTGATGGGCCTCACGTGTCTTCGCGTGGCGAAAAGTGAATGTCGGGTCTCGGGAGCAGGCTTTTGCTTCCCTGCATTCGGATTCGAACGCAGCTTCGGAACTGGGAGTGATGAGCGCTACTTTTGCGTCGTATGACGTCTCCCGCAGGTCCAGCAAATTAAAGGAATTGGCTCGCGGTTCGCCAACCTGCGCGATATGTGATGAAGGTCACCGAAACCAAACTACGAAAGACGTAGGATGCAGCGCATGAGGTGATGCTCCGCACAAAGAGCACCATCGAATCAGTGAGCCCACGAAACCTGCCGGAGTTCATGGCTACAACGCCAACTGCAGACCCCGGGCGAGCTGATTTGAAGGCGGCAACGAGAGCACCCAAGGTGGTATTTGATGCATATAGAAGGGCCAGTAAGGCGATTCCTGATTGATACGGCTTCGAAGAGATTTTCGGGGCTCCGGGTTTGTTCCATGCTGTTGTTGGGCATGAGCGTGCTTTGCGCCACGGCGATGGCTGCTCCGGCAAAGGGAGATAAACCGGCCGGTGCTGAGGCAAAGCAGACCGATTCCAGCCAGTTTGTGGGCTCCGAGACGTGCGCGACCTGCCACGAGGAAGCCGCGAAGAAGTTTGCGGACAATCCGCACAGCAAGATCGCGGAGATGCACGGCAAGGCTGGGGCGAGCTGCGAGAGCTGCCATGGTCCAGGCAAGGCGCACGTGGATGGCGGCGGGGATGTCACAAAGATATTCAACCCCGGCAAGCACTCGGCCAAAGAGGTCGACGAGACGTGCCTGAAGTGTCATGCGGGCACGCATCCGAACTTTGAGCGCTCGCCGCATGCCAAGGCGAATGTCGGCTGCACGAGCTGCCATAGTATCCACAAGAGCGAAGACAAGACAGAGCTGTTGAAGGCGTCGCAGCCCGCGCTTTGCTTCCAATGCCACAACGACGTGAAGCCGCAGTTCAGCATGCCATTCCACCACAAGGTGAACGAAGGCGCGGTGAGCTGCTCGGACTGCCACGACCCGCACGGCACGTTCGGGAACAACAACCTGAAGACGACGGTCGATCAGAACGCGATCTGCACGAAGTGCCACACCGAGACGCGTGGGCCATTTGTCTATGAACATGCTGCTGTGAAGGCTGAAGGATGCATGGGATGCCACACGCCGCACGGTTCACAGAATGCGCGCTTGCTGAATATGCCGAGCATCAACACGCTCTGCAATCAATGCCACAGTCGGGTTGCGAACGCTACGGTTCACGGGATGGGAGCTGGATCGGACGAGTTGGCGCCATGCACCAGCTGCCACACCTACATTCACGGCTCGAACATGAATGCGGCATTCCTCAGGTAGGAGTCATGCAATCCGGCCGCGCTCGCCTCTGTGGAGGGCGCGGCACGGAACCGGCTCGAGCGAGACAACGGGATCAGGATTTCGAATGAGCAAGACTGGTTTTTCTCAAGTGAGGCTTTACATGAAGAAGATTGGCAGGAGAATCTCCACCGCAATGATCCAGCGAATCGCTGGCGGTATGGGAGTCGCCATTTTATCGATAACAGCGGGCGTTGCTGCCGCACAAAGTCCGGCGTCGGATACGCCGATGTCTGCCCCGACCGGGTATGTGCTCCACCAGAGCGTCGACCTGGGCGGACGCATTGCCAACCCGACGGGTAGCGGGGCCATGTACGACACGCTGGTCAACCTGCAGTCCGGCCCACGCGTGCAAAATGAATCTTTTGAATTGCGTGCGCTGCCGGGTCAGAAGAACACCCTGGTCGATTCGATCAGTGCGTTCGGCAGCGGGTTTGGAGGCGATCCGAATAACTTCGCACGGATGAATGCATCGAAGGGCAAGATCTACGACTTCACCGGCTTGTTCCGCCGCGACCGCCAGTATTTCGATTACGACCTGCTAGGAAACCCAAATATTCCATCGGGGCAGTCGATTCCCATCGGACCCACCGCCGCGCCAACAGGTAAGTATGCCTGGCCGCAGGTGAACCAGTCGCCATTTTTGTTCAACACCGTGCGCCGCATGACGGACACGAGCCTTACCATTCTTCCGCTGTCGAAGGTGACGTATCGGTTCGCGTACTCGCAGAACATCTTCCAAGGGCCGAGCCTGACTCCCAGCGGTTATCAAATCGCCAGTTCTTACGATGTTCTGTTGCAGGAGTATCAGCGCAACAGTACGGACGATTTTACCGGCGGGATCGATTGGAAGCCGGTGCAGGGCACCAAGCTGACCTTCGAGGAGCAGGTCGACCACTACAAGGCCGACTCCTACTTCACCATCGATCCAAGCTACTTCAGCGTGCAGGAGCCGGACGGAACTAAAGTCGCCCTGCTTGCCAACTACGATAGTCTGACGCCCTATGCGAGCAGCGCCTGCAATGCAAACAGCATAGGCACGACGCCCGTGCTCTCGGGGCCGCAAACGCCCGGCGGCCTGCCGGTCATCAATCCGGCATGCGCTGTGATTAGCAGTTACTTGCGTACGCAGCCGACGCGGATCCTTTATCCGACGGAGATCTTCCGGCTGCAAAGCTCGAGCATCAAGAACATCTCGATGAATGGTGACCTTCGTTACACCAACGCGAACATGAATCTGCCGAACTACTATGACAGCTTCCAGGGCTTGTCCAAAACCACCCGATCAATGACATATGTGGGCAACGCGAACGCAAAGCGTGAAGTGCTTGCCGCCGACTATGGCGTCGTCTGGCAGGCGATGAAGACCTTCAGCCTCGAAGATCAGATCAGCTTCTCGAACGTCCACCAGCCGGGAAACTCCAGCATCACAAGCGGGACCACCCTGGCGACGCCCGCGACGGCGGGAAATGAAACCATCAACTATGCAGGCGCGTTAACCACCACGAACATTGCTACCGGCACCTCCAGTTTTGAAGGCAGCGCGCCCGTCGGCACCTCACAACCGGCTTACTTCGGCCAACGATTCTTGACCAACGACCTGACTGGAACCTGGGACGCGAATTCGCGCATCACCTTCTCGCTCACCTATCGCTACCAAGCGCACATAATTGCGGAGAACCTGTACTCCGCCGGCCCACCTCTTGATCCCGGCGGCAATCCCGGCGACGTTCCGTTACCTGTGAACGCGACTACCGACGGAACCGTAAAGATAAACGAGAACGGTGGAATCCTAAATGCGGCTCTGCGTCCGACCGCCAATTGGAACATCAACGGCAGCGTCGAGATTCTCTACAACGACAACGCTTTTACCCCGATGACACCGCGGCAGACCAAGCAATACCGGGTACATACCATGTACAGGCCCAAATCCTGGGCGACGATCTCGGGCGCCTTCAACGATGTGGAACACCACAACAACACGAACAACGACCAGGCTGCCGTCGCAGCGGTTGATGTTGCGTATGCCGGCCCGCTCGATCATGTGGACTACAGCCGCGTCGTGGGCTTGGGCGCGCAGCTGTTCCCGAACGATCATTACGGCATCGACTTCAACTACGCCTACAGCGACGTATACATGGCGGACAACATCTGCTACCTGGGGGGTGCTGCTACAGGTTTGGCCGCCGCCTCGACCCCCAGCGGCACGACCTGCCCGGCTACGGCCGCGGGCAGGTCAGGATACGATTTCGGGCCCGCCCTGGACTTCATGCATGCTCCCACGCAATCCGGGTCGGTGGCTTTTACCTTGTCGCCGGTCAAAACGGTCAAATCCAACATCGGCTACAACATTAACTCTGTGAATGGGAGCCGCTTCTATAACGACCCTCGCGATGTTGCCGGTTCTCTGGTGTCCACATATCAGTCTCCCTTTGTGAATTTCGCATGGACCTCGCGTCCCGGATTGATCTGGAAGGCTGAGTACAACTTCTACGGCTACGGCGAAGGCGGTCCTTCCGGTGCGCAGCTGTGCGCCACCGCGAACCCAACGCCTTCGGCTCCGGTAACCCCCGTGGCCTGTTCTTCGCTGCCTTACCAGACGGGCATGAACATATCGCCGGCAGGTGAGACGGCACCGCGAAATTTCCACGCGAACAACGTGACGCTAGGAGTCCATTACGAGTTCTGACACGGATTCCATTTTGCGAACGCAGTTCGAGGACCATAGGATGAAAGAAGATTGACGATGAAGTTCAAGACTGGAATAACGCTGGTGGCTTTGATGGCGGCTGGAACGATGACAACTGCTTTCGCGCAAGGTCCGGGAGCGGAGATCTACAAATCGAAGTGCCAGATGTGCCATAGTGCAACGGGGATGGCTGAATTCGGGATGGGCAAGGCGATGAAGGTGAAACCGATTTCGGATCCTGCAGTGAAGAAAATGACCGAAGCACAGATGATTGAAGCCGTCCGCAACGGTATGGGTAAGATGCAACCATACAAAGACAAGCTGACGGATGCCCAGATCAAGGACTCGGTATCCTACTTCCGCTCGTTGACGAAGTAGGAAGTTGTAAAACGGCGCGGATTTGCAAGATACGCGCCGGAATCGCACGAGAGATTGCTATTCGATCCCGACAGCTCAGGCACTCTCGCGTCTGGGGTGTTAGGGTTCAGTGTGCTGCAGATGTCGGATAGAAGGTGCGATCCTGCTCGAGGCGTGGAAAGGCCGAAGGAGTTTTGAAATGACGAAGACGATGCGATCAATGGTGGTACTGGCCGCGGCAATGTGCATGGCTGGTTCCGTGGGCTTTGCTCAATCCTCGGGCGAAGCGGTCTATAAGGCTAACTGCCAAAGCTGCCATGGGAGTACGGGCACACCGAATTCCGGCATGGCCAAGATTATGGGCATCAAGCCCGCATCCGAGTACAAGAGCAGCGAAAAGGAACAGTTTGACGCCGTCAAGAACGGGAAAGGCAAAATGAAGACGTTCGCTGGCAAACTTACCGATGCGCAAATCAAGGATGCCGTGACGTATTTCCGCACTTTGAAATAGGCATTGCGGCCCGCCTGTGATGGGCGGGTCATCTTTTTTGTTCCTTGGGGGCGTCTTGTCCGCGTTACAAAAATTCCGTGAGAACTGGGTTCGGCCGGCGCTGTTCTTCGGCAACAATCCCATCAGTCTGGCCGGCGGCGCCATCACCACCGCGTCCGGCGTGACCATGATCGGGTACTGGCTGGTGGAGTTGATCGGCCGCCCGAACGAAAATCCTTATCTAGGAATCATCTTCTTTCTGATCCTTCCGGCGCTGTTTATCGTCGGCCTGGCGCTGATTCCTGTTGGCATTTACCTGCGCCGCAGAGTGCTGCTGAAAGCCGGACAAATCCCGGCGGCGTTTCCCAAGGTAGATTTCAACGACCGGATCTTTCGCCACGGCGTCGACATTGTTTTGCTTGCGACCATCGTGAACCTGCTGGTGGTTTCCGTCGCGAGCTATCGCGGGGCTGCTTACATGGATTCACCGCAGTTTTGCGGGCAATCGTGCCATGTGATGCATCCGGAATACACCGCCTACAAAATCTCGGCGCATTCGCATGTGGCGTGCGTCGAGTGCCATATCGGTTCCGGTTTCTCTTCCTATTTCGCTGCGAAGGTGAATGGCACCCGGCAACTGATTGAAGTCAGCTTTCACCCGATCGCGGGGATTGCGCCGAAAATCATCCCGGATTATCCGAAGCCCATTCCGTCGCCGGTACAGAATCTCCGCCCGGCTCGCGAAATATGCGAAGCATGCCACACACCGGCAAGGTTCGTTGGCGAGAAATTGCTAGTCAAATCCAGTTTTGCCGACGATGAGCAGAACAGTGAAACTCAAACGGTGGTGGTGCTGCACCTCGGCGGCCAGGATTCTCTCTCCCATCTGACCGGCATTCACGGCGTTCACCTTGGCCACATCGAGTACATCGCCACCGATCCCACGCGCACGACGATTCCCTGGGTGCAGCGGCGCAACGCAGACGGTTCTGAGATAACCTATGCTGCCTCGACGCTCAAAGGCGCTATGCCGCAGGGCGAGCGCCGCGTGATGGATTGCATTGACTGCCACAACCGCGCATCGCACACGTTTGTCACCGCGGAAGAAGCTTTGAACCGAGCCATGGCCGAAGGAGCTGTGAGCCCGTCGCTTCCGTGGGTGCACAAAGAGGGACTCGTGCTGCTGAAGGCCGAGTACAGCAGCCAGGGCGAAGCGCACGCCATGATTCCCGTGCAGCTTGAAGCGTTCTACCGAAGCGGCAATCCGCAGGTGCTGGCGGCGAAGTCCGATCTGGTTAAGAGGGCCGGGGAAGAATTAGCGACGCTCTACAGCCAGAATGTCTTTCCGGAGATGAAGGTCACCTGGGGAACCCATCCCAATCACATCGGGCACATGAGTTATCCGGGTTGTTTCCGCTGCCACGATGGCGACCATACTGCGAAAGACGGCACCGCGATCACACAGGATTGCGCAGCATGCCACAACCTGCTGGCTGTCGACGAATCGAAGCCAAAGGTGCTCGCGGATTTGGGAATCCAATAACTGGGTTTCAGGGGAAGCTCGACAAGAGGCGGCCAACGTATCGGCCGCCTTTTTGCGTGTGTCAAGTCTAGGTCACATGGGCGTGATAGGCTGGCTCTTCGCCTTGAAGGAGTTTCTTCACTATGTCGAGTGGGAATCCAGTGCATTTCAACCTCATCGCAGCAGCTCACGCGGTCATGATCGAGCGCGGCTTTCAGCCGGATTTCCCCCAGGGAACCGATGCGCAGTTGGCCGCGATCAAGGCGCATCCTGAGACGCCGGCAGCGCCCGATGCCCAGGACCTGCGCAGCCTGTTCTGGTCCTCAATCGATAACGATACGTCGAAGGACCTTGACCAGATCGAATGGACGGAGCAGTTGCCGGACGGCCGCATTCGTGTGCTGGTCGGCGTGGCGGACGTGGACGCGCGCGTCGAGAAGAGCTCGGTGATCGACGGCCATGCGCGCAGCGAAACAACATCCGTCTACACCGGCGTCCAAGTCTTCCCCATGCTGCCGACGCAACTTTCCGAGGGCATCACTTCGCTGAACGAAAACGAAGATCGCGTGGCCGTGGTGATCGAGTTTGCCGTGGATTCAACCGGTGCCGCATCGGGCGGCAAAGCGTATCGCGCACTTGTGTGCAATCGCGCGCAGCTAGCCTACAACCGCGTTGGCGCATGGCTTGAGAATCGCGGTCCCGCGCCAGCCAAGGTCGCCGCAAGCGCCGATCTGGCGGCGCAACTCAAGCTGCAGGATTCAGCCGCGCAGCGTATGCTCAATTGCCGCTTCCAGCATGGAGCGCTTGACCTCGAGACGATCGAAACGCGGCCAGTGATGCTCAAGGATCAGGTCGTCGAGATTGCCAGCCTTGAAAAGAATCGCGCGACTTCACTCATTGAAGAATTCATGGTGGCCGCGAATGGTGTGATCGCCAGGACTTTCGAAGATGGTGGCGTAGCATCGATCCGCCGCATTGTGCGCACTCCCAAACGATGGGACCGCATTGTCGAGCTGGCCAACGGCCTCGGGACAAAACTCCCAGCTGATCCGGATTCGAAGGCTCTCAACGAATTTCTCCTCGCGCAGAAACAGAAAGATCCCGACCATTTTCCCGATCTCTCCTTGGCCGTGGTCAAGCTGATGGGGCCCGGCGAATACGTGCTGGTGAAGCCCGGAGAAGTTTCACCGGGTCATTTCGGCTTGGCCGTTCAGGACTACACGCACTCCACCGCGCCCAATCGGCGCTTTCCCGATGTGGTGACGCAGCGGCTGCTGAAAGCATGGCTCGCGAAAACACCGCAGCCGTATTCGGAAGGCGATCTCAATGCCATCGCGCAACGATGCACGCTGATGGAAGATGCTGCGCGGAAGGTCGAGCGCGACATGCAGAAGCGCATCGCTGCAGTGGTGCTGCATCCGCGCATTGGGCAGAGTTTCCCCGCGATTGTGACCGGAGTGAATGAACACGGCACCTTTGTCCGCACGCTCGATCCACACGTGGAAGGGATGCTGGTGAACGCCGGAAAGCCGGGTGCGAAAAAAGGTTTGGATGTGGGCGACCGCGTTACCGTGAAGCTTGTTTCAACGGACCCGCAACGCGGATTCATCGACTTCGCGATCTGAATCTGGAGAACGCGAAAAAAGGATCGAAGCGGCGTTACTCGGTCGCGTCCTCCGGGGGTTCGACTGCTGCTGACGCTTCTCTCGAAGGTTCACCCGCGCCGACCGGAACTGCAACCTCCGCCAGTTCATGGCCGCCAGGCTCATCGATCCATAAACACACAATCCACCAGATGGCGACAGCGAGATAGACCACGCTGTTTCCGTTGAAAAGTTTTTCCCGCAGCCCGACAATCCGATCATACTCGGCCATCGAGTGCGGCTTTGCGGTTTTCGCAATTACCTGCCAGATCACCTGCACGGAAAGTTGCGCTAACGATGCCGTAGAGAGGCCAATCATAATCTGCTGCGCATGACTGCGCCAGCCTGCGCCGTAACGACGGCCGAAAGATACCACGAGAATTCCCAGCGTCACTGTGAGCACATCGGTCAGGAGACCAACCTTTTGCGCGAACATCTGCAAAAGGCTCAACAGCGCCATCCAAGTCGTGGGGTTGATTGTCTTCCACGCAGGCCAGTGGCCCCAGGTGGCAAGCACCACGCCGCCAATAGCAAGCAGCACTAGGCCCCAGAGAATCCAAAGAGTGCGCCGCGCCTTGCCAAACACTTTCCGGGCCAGCTCTACCAGCACCAGAAAGGAGACCATGGCCGACACATCCGCGAGGATGACGAAGATTGCGCCTAACGTGAGCTGCGGCAGCCGCCCAAAAAGCAATCGGCTCGCAATCAAGCGCAGGGCCACCAAAGCGATGGCGGTAGTGAACCAGGGAAATCGCCGGGCGCGGTCCCGGCCAAGCAGAACGACCAATAGAACGAGATGGGCCGCGAAGGTCAGCGTCCAGAGAATCTGGACCGCGGTGAAATCAAAATTCAGGTGCATGCAGTCCTAACCAGGCCGTGGATTTCAGAGAGGAATCGACCAGAGGCTAGTCTAGGACATCGAGGCGGCCTCATTCGAGCGGCAGCCACAGCCGCGCAGGCGGAATACGGTATGCTAATAGAGCGCGCCCGTAGCTCAGCTGGATAGAGCGAACGCCTCCGGAGCGTTAGGTCGGGAGTTCGAATCTCT
>PLKY01000034.1 GCA_003140785.1 Acidobacteriaceae bacterium
GTTGAACCCGGTCGAAAGCCTAGCGAGTCGATCATCGGCAAAGTAGTGCTGGTTCTCAATCAGGTCTGAGCACGCGATGAATGAGCAGCTAGGCGGGACATACCGCCCCAACGATGTCGTCCGCTTGCGGGCCCGTCTTATTCCAAATCAGGGCGCGCTCCGGAGTCCTTGTCGCTGCCGCGGCTTTCTTCGCATTGCGCACAGTCGTCCCGGCGTGTATCCACGAATCAAAACGTCGTCTTCCGCGAGACCGGCCGCAGCGCACATCCTGCGCCAGTCTTCAGGCAGGAACGCTCGCGCAATTGAAACCGGCCCGTCGTTCTGCACAAAAGGATGGAGCCCCATCAGCTTTGAAAACATGCGGAAGNNGGCCCCGCATTGCGCGAAAGATCGTTGATAAACCAGCCAATCGTCGCGTGCCGTTCCATCCAATCGAGAAACCGCACCACATCCGACTCCACTAGGTGATGCGTGAACAGTGAGCTGACGACAAGATCAATGGGTTCCTGCGAACAATACTCAAATACATTCGCGTTCACCCATTCGATTGCGCTTGCCGCATTACTGGCCTGACCCGCAATCACAACGGCGTCCATGTTGAGGTCGATTCCGGTCAACTCCACGGCAACGCCGCGCGTTTTTGCCCAGCGCTCGATCCGCCGCAGACCGTCCCCATATCCGCAGCCCACATCGAGAATCCGCGTCGGCCCCTTTCCATCCTGCAACCCAAGAGAATCGAGCCACCCCAGCAACGGGCGATAGGCCAAAAGCCAGCGGTTCACTCTTGCCAGATCTCGCAGACACGCGCGCAATTCCTCGCGGCTGCAAGGGCCATCCATCAGCTCCGCAAGCTGCGCGCGAGCTCTGAAATCCAGCGTCTCAGGCTGCATGAAACAGCATCGTCTCCGCCGTGACACCAGGACCGAACGACATCGCACAGCCTTGCTGGCCAGGCTCCGCCCGTTGCATGATCCGCTGCAGAACAAACATCACCGTCGCCGACGACATGTTGCCGAATCGCGCCAGCACGTCGCGAGAACTCGCCAACGCCTCGGCAGGCAGGCCCAACCCCTTTTCAACTGAGTCCAGAATCGTTTTGCCGCCGGGATGCACTGCCCACAGATCGATCGACAGCGGATCTTTGCCACGCGTGATGGTACCGCCCACATCCTTCAACGCGCGGCACAGCTCGCCGGGAACCTTGCCCGACAGTTGCATGTCGAAACCACCTTCGCGAATACGCCACGTAATCAGGTGATTCGTCTCAGGAATGCCAACAGCCAGAAAGCTATCGAGTCCGAGACCCTCCTCACGCGCAGTCACCAGGCACGCGGAACACCCATCGGCGAACAACAGAAACGACAAGAGCTGCTCAAGATTCTGCGTCTCCTGCATGTGCAGCGTGCAAAGTTCCAGGCTGAGAATCAACACCCGCGACTCCGGCTCAGACCGCACAATATGCCGCGCGGTCTTCAGCGCATTGATCGCCGCGTAGCAGCCCATGAAGCCGATCATCGTGCGTTCCACCGAAGAATCGAGCCCCAGATGATTGACCATCTCAATATCCAAACCCGGCGCATACAGCCCTGTGCACGAAGTCACGAGGACGTGCGTGATGCCGCGCCGCTCCTCTTCGCTCAGCCCCAGCTTGTCCACCGCGCAGCGCATCAGCTTGGGGGCGAAGCGCTCAAACGCCTGCATGCGCCGCGCGGTCCCGGGAAACGCGCCGCGCACATACAAATCTTCCCCATCCCTCCACTCGCCGCTCGGGGTAGCTATCGGCTCCAGAAACGAGTAGCGATGTTCGATTGCGGAAAGCCGTGCCATGCGCCGGAAAAGATTCCGAACCGTGCCCTCGGGGAGCATGCTGTCGGCAAAATCGATAAACGCCCGATGCACATCGTGCGGGGGAACCGACGTCGCAATGCGGTTGATATAAGCGGTTGTCATCGTTGGCCCCTCTGCCCGGCTTCACGTAGCCAGAGACATTCTTAGACACGACGAGACCTCGATGTGTCATCCAAATGTAAGCGTTCGGTCACACTGAATTCAAAAGGAATACAGCCGTTTCAAGCCTGATCAACAAAATCGGCCGGATTCGAGAATCGCGTGCAATTCGAATTGAAGTTCAGATGCACGGTACCGGTAGGACCGTTGCGTTGTTTGGCCAAAATAATCTCCGATCGCGCCTTGTCCGAATCCGACATCTCCTCATCGCGGTTGTAATACGACTCCCGATGAATAAACGCTACCACGTCGGCATCCTGCTCAATCGAACCCGACTCGCGCAGATCGCTCAGCATCGGCCGCTTATCGTCGCCACGCCGTTCGCTGGCGCGCGAAAGCTGCGACACAGCCATCACCGGCACGTCGAGCTCCTTCGCCAGCGCCTTCAGGCCGCGCGAAATCGCCGCAACCTCCTGCGTCCGGTTCTCATAGCGCTTCCCGCCTGCCGACGGAAGCGTCGCCGACATCAGCTGCAAATAGTCCACGACAATCAGATCGAGCCCACCCGCATTCTGCTTCAGCCGCCGCGCCTTCGCGCGCATCTCGGCCAACGAAATGCCGGCCGAATCGTCAATGAACAGGCGCGCCTCTACCAGTTGCTCCAGCGCATGCTGCAGCTTGCCATGATCGTCGCGGCCTAAGAAGCCTGTTTGCAGCTTTCGTTGGTCCACACCCGATTGCGACGACAGCATGCGGCGCAACAGCGATTCCTTGCTCATTTCCAGGCTGAACACCGCCACAATCGACTTGCTCGTGATCGCCGCGTTCTGTGCAATGTTGATCGCCAGCGCCGTCTTTCCCATCGAGGGCCGCGCGGCAACGATGATCAACTCGCCCTTCTGCAGCCCGCTCGTCATCTGGTCCAGCACCACATAGTGCGTGGCCAGCCCCGTAACTTCACGGCTTTGTTTATACAAATTGTCAATCGAACCGAATGAGCTCTGAACAATCTGATCCAGCGGCTGCAGCCCCTGCGAAATGCCCTTCTCGCTCACTTCGAGCAGCTGGCTCTCGGCCATGTCCAACACTTCGAGAGCCGTCTCGCTCTGGTCGGCCGCACGCGCAATCGCCGCCGAACAGATCGCCATCAGCTTGCGCAGCAGGCTCTTGTCCTTGACGATCCGGATGTAGTCCTCAATCACCGGCCGCAGCGGCAAGCCTTCCGTCAGCGAGGCCAGATACGCCACGCCGCCGACGGTTTCAATCTCCTTGTAGCGCGCCAGTTCGTTCGCCAGCGTCACAATGTCCACGGCGCGCTGCGCGTTCATCAGGTCGCTCATGCGCAGAAAAATGCGCTGGTGCGAATCGAGCGAGAAGTCGCTCGCGTCCAGCTTCTCAGCCGCCTCCGAGTGCGCTGCATTGTCCAGCAGAATCGCGCCCAGAATGGTTCTTTCAGCGTCGAGGTTCGCCGGCAATCCGGCGTCAAGTCTCAGGTCGGGAATCGTAGCCATTGGGAGGAGGGGCTCTCAGTCACGTTTATATGGGGTCAGGAAGACCCGAGTTTGAGTCTAATATTCGTCTCAAACGTGGAGAACCCGTACGAATCTGAAAAAAGGGGATACAACTTGCTAATGAAATATAGTTATCGACTGCCACGCCTGCGGAAAATCTGCTGCTGACGAGAATTTCAATGAACCGTAAAGTGGCGCACCTACTGCGAAATCACCATCTGCGACGTGCTGCCCACATCGATCCTGGTTCTCCCCCATAATGGCACGTTCATGGCGTAAGTTACTTGCACTTGCACCATGTCTCCGGGCACCTTGCATTGCGGCGCTGTGCCGCAAGGAGTCCAGCCGGTAGCTCCCGTGGTATTTGCCTGCAGCCAGGTGGTGTTCACGGTTAGATTGCTCGCGCCCAACCCTGGGTAGCGCATGCTCAAGACCCGAGCCTGAATCTGGGGCTGAGTCGCAGGGCAATCACTCAAGCCCGGCGTATTCGCGAAACACTGCGAACCACGCGTGCTTGCGTAGCGGCTGGCCTCGCGGGCCGCATCGGCGACAAAAGTGTAGGTATACAGCCCAAAGATAAAGTAAACAACGCCGACCAGGACTGCGGCGAACATGGTGACCGAGAGCGCCATCTCCACCAGGGCGGCACCCTCCTCGCCTTCACCGCCTGCGCACGCAAATCTCTCCCACATGTTCATTGCGCCTCGCACCGGTTTCACTGCGAAACCTTCCGGACCGCCTGCCCGTTCAGCGTAAACGTCTTGGGAAGCCCCGGCCAATGAACCGGGGGAGAATAAGTCGCCTGCGTAGCTACCGTAAGAATGGTCTCCACTGCCGAGCCACCGAAACAGGAAAGCACTGGTGGTGTGCCGCTCGCGGCCGATCCGTTGGAACAAATGTATGTGCGAGTCACCGTCGCCGGATTGAGCGGAACGTTCGTCGCGTCATTGTGAGCCGCCAGTTGAATCCCTGCTGTATCCTGGGCAGCAATCGCGCTTGCGGCCCCGTAGTCGGCGCCCGCGTTGGCGGCATTTGTCACTTCAATGGCTCCGTAGGCCGCCATGGCAAATTCAGTAGCGCCCGTAAGCAGCAACAGCAGAATCGGCAACACCAGGGCGGACTCGATCAGCGCTCCCCCGCATTCGCTCGCAGCTCTTCTCCCGGTGACGCCAAAGCTCGCGAAGCCAAAGCTGGTGACGCCAAAGCGCCGTCGAAACGCGCGACTGAAATCTTCCCACCGCCGCATCGCTACTGCACCATCACAATCTTGGTGAGCGGAGTTCCCTTATTTATAAGCGCATAATTCTGCAACTGGGGAGTCCCGGTGATGTTCAGCGAACCAACAACAAAATCCGCGTACACACTGCTCGATCCCGCGCCCCCAACTGTCAGCGGCGCGCTGGGAGCATAAACAATCCCCTGAAGCGTCATGTTGCCAGTCTCCAGAATCGTCAGCGTTCCACCCGCCTGGAAGATAAGAATCCCGTTTTCGGCTCCTCCGATCGGCGCCGTGAGATTCATGCTTCCCGACAAGGTGCTCGAACCGCCTGTGTAGAACGAAACGCCCGCTCCGGTCACCGCGCCAGGCCCGGTCAAATCAAGCCCTCCTTCCGCAACATATTGGCCGGAACTTAGACTGAGCGGCCCACCGCCGCTATTCGACAACGCGCCGCTGATCGTGTAGCTCCCGCTATTCAGCGTCACCGTGCCGCCGCTCGAGTGAGCAAGGTTCCCGTTGATGATGTAATTTCCACTGTCAAAGGTGACACTCGCACCGCCAGTGATGGTAATGTCGCCGTTGATCACATAATTTCCCCCGGTCAGGGTCAACGAACCGCCGGAGATCAAGATTCCGTCGTAGCAACCGGACGCGAGTGTGTGAAATCCACGGGTGTAAGTTTTTTGTTTCGTGCATCCGCTTCCGCTCGAGCCGGGAATACCCGGCGCCGCCAACCCGGCGAGCGGATCTTTCACCGGAATCATCCCCCTAATCGCCCTCGGGTTGACCGATCCAATCGAACCTCCAGTAACCCCCACCTGCTTTGCCGAAATGCTGCCGCCCCCGGACAGGTCGAGCGCACTGCCACTGCTCGAGTTGTCATAAATCTCGCAGCCAGTAGCGGTCAGGGCCCCCGATCCACTGATATCGGTCCCCGAAACGCCAAGACTCCAAACGCACCCCTGGCTCGCCCCCTGCCCTGCCACGGCGCTCGAAACCAGGTTCACGCTGGTCATACCAAACAGGCGCATGAACATGGTCGGGTTCGGCACCGTAACAATGGCTTGCACGAAAACCGTCGTGTATGGCGAGCCGTACGACCCACTCGTTGGAAAAGTCACATTCACAGAACCGCTGCTGACTCCGTTCTGAGACGCGGCTGTCTGGGCTGCCGTCCTCGCCAAAGATTGGGATTGGTTGTAGTGGTAGTCGAGGGCCCCTGCCATGGCAGCGGCATCCGCCGCAATCTGCACCTCACGCCTCACGTGGAACAGAATCCCCACATCGACAGCCAACGCCATAAACGCCATCAGCGCCGTCATCGAAACCGCGAGCATCACAATCATCTGCCCGCTTTCATCCTTGCGGAATCGCATCTGTACTCCTTCGTTCCCGCTTGGAGCGGGAGGCCTTCCCAACGCGGGAAAGGCAATCGAAGCAATTTGATCCCAATCAATTTGCTCTGAGGACGGGAAGCCGATCTCCTCCAAAAGGGCGACGAACCAGGACGACCGGGGGGAAGATCATTATCGAGCCGGCAGTCACGCGACTGCAAGCAAACGAAAGTGACCGGTTCGCTGGTTACCCTCTTTCAGGATCCACGACAGGCGGCCGCCAGCGCAAAATCGGCTTCCGCGCCGCCTGCACCTCGTCCAGCCGCGAAACCCGCGTCGAGTGCGGCGCCGTCTTCACCAGCTCCGGGGTCTCCTCCACCTCGCGCGCAATCGATCGCATCGCCTCGATGAACAGATCCAGCTCCTCCAGCGACTCGCTCTCCGTCGGCTCAATCATCAGAGCCCCATGCACAATCAGCGGAAAGCTCACCGTGTACGGATGAAATCCGTAATCGATCAGCCGCTTGGCGATATCGCCGGTTTTCACGCCTTTGGCCGCCTGCCTCTTGTCCGAGAAGACGACCTCGTGCATTGACGGCGTCTTGTAGGGCAGCTCATACAGGTCTTCGAGCTTCTTTCGGATGTAATTCGCATTCAGCACCGCATCTTCGGTCGTCTGCCGCAGCCCATCCGGTCCATTCGCCAAAATGTACGCCAGCGCCCGAATAAACATCCCCGTATTCCCGTAGAACGCGCGCACCCGTCCCACCGATTGCGGCCGGTCGTACTCCCAGTGAAGAGCACCAGAAGAGGCTTCCGGTGCGCCGTCTTTCACGCGGTCTGAGGAAAGTCCCGGAAAAACCGGCGCACGGAACATAGGTTCAGAACCGGCGGTCGCGGGGTCCGCATTCGCGCTCTCCCAGCTTTCCGTGGAGGGACTGTTCGCGGCGTTTCCGGCGCGCACCAGCACTGGTGTCGGCAAAAACGGCTCCAGAAACTTCCTGCACGCCACCGGCCCCGAACCCGGCCCACCCCCGCCATGCGGAGTCGAAAATGTCTTGTGCAGGTTCAGGTGCATCAC
>PLKY01000098.1 GCA_003140785.1 Acidobacteriaceae bacterium
CTTCTCAGGGACCGGACTTCTAGTATCCCGACCCAACGATGTGGTCGCTCTGTTTGAAAAGAGTTCAGAACACATTTCACCGCAGATTTTCGGCGAGATCACCCCAACAGTAGGGAGAAGCCTGAACGCCGAATATGAAGGTTACGACGGAATCATCTTGATCGGGCCGTTTAACTGCCTTCCATTCCGAATCTCAGAGGCGATCCTCAAGCCCCTCAGCATTCAGCAAGGCATGCCCCTTCTCACCTACGAAACCGACGCCTGTGCTGTAGCACCTGCCGCGCTCAGACAGGTGGACGTGCACATTCAGCAGGTCCTCGAGCACTCCGCCGGAACTCGCTGAACGTATCTCAAAAGATCTGATGATTTAGCGAACGCTCGTGCATCGCTCGATCAGTATGGCCAGCATTACCGGATCTCAACTCGCGCGAGCGGTTCCACGCTCATTTAGCGGATTGATTAGCGTATTTCTGAACTCCGGGCGGATAGGGGCCGATCCTTCCCTAAGGTGTAGAGTCGAGGTGTGACGCGGTGGGTTAGACGGGGTCTATCCGTTTCCGGCCCTTTCGTCTGCCGGTGCCTCATTATCCCCATCGTGCTCCGTTTTCACACCCCGCTCGTCGAACCGGACAGGCGCATTTCGCGCATCCGGCTCTCGGAGGAAACGTCACGATTTCGCCCACGAAAAGCTGTTTGTCCGATTCTTGAGTCGAACAAGACCAAACGTGTCATGCAGGACTTCGTCCGAATATCTCCGGGTTGCCGGCCCTGGCACTTTGTGTTTGGCACACAGCCACTGACGCAGCCGCTTACAGGCGTGCCCGTCCACTGCCCGATAGGCTTTGCTGACGGACCCGAGACAAAAGTAATTGGCCCAACCGTTCATCATTTGGTTGAGTTTCTTCACTACTGTCTGATGGTCCAGTAGGGTTCTATTTCGCCCAGTTTCGTTGCTGATCGCCTTACGGATGCGATTCACTCGCTTCTTGGCCGGGACCGTACCCAGATAGGCACGTCCCGTCTTCGGCGAGTAGCGACGGCCGAACGTATAGCCCAGAAAGTCGAACTTCTCTTCCGGCAGCTTCGCGACCCGCGTCTTGGTTTCATTCACTGTCAGCTTCAGCTTCGTCATCATGTCCCGCATCGTGGCCAGAGCTTCTTCCGCTCTGCCTCGACAACAGATCACGAAGTCATCAGCATAGTTGACGATGTACGCTCCAAGACGCCGTTCGTGCCCCAGTTTCTTCCATCCAAGCACGAACCGGCGCATGTAGAGACTACTGAGCAGCGGGCTGATCGGAGAACCCTGAGGGGATCCTCGACCTTCATCCCGATTGCGCGTATTTCGATGCTTCCTTCCACGATCATCCGTTTCTTCTACCGGTGCTTTCAGCCACATCTTGATCAGATGGAGCATGGCGCCGTCAACGACCCGGCGAGCGACCGACTTTAGAAGCTCAGAATGCGGAAGAGAATCAAAATACGAGGCAAGGTCTGCATCTACGATCTCTCTATGTCCCGTGTTGATCAGCTTATGGACGTGTGTTACTGCGTCCAAGGCGCTGCGGCCTCGCCGATAGGCGTACTGTTCCGGTTGTAGGTCGGCCTCAAATATGGGGTCGAGCACCAAAACCGCCGCCATCATGACCGCGCGGTCGCGGATAGCGGGCACTCCTAACGGGCGCTGTTGCCCTCCGGGCTTCGGTATGTACACCCGCCGCACCGGAAGTGGATGATATGTTCGGCTTTTCAGCTCTTGCGTCAATTCGTCCAACCATCGCTCTGCTCCATACGCTTCAATGTCCTCGAACGTTTGATCGTCTACTCCCGCCGCTCCACCGTTGGCTTTGCAGCATTCGTAGGCGAATGTCAACACGTCCTTCCGGTACACCTTGTCGTACAGCGCATAGAAGCGAAAGTCAGCCGACTTCTTCGCTTTGTCGTGTAACGCTGCCTGTAACTTCTGAACACTTGCTGGGGTTGATAGGCTCATCACCAATCCCTCCGTCTTTGTCACTTCTTGCGTTGCTTTCCAACTAAGGCCCCTTCCCTTTACCGGCATTACCCGGCTTCATCGGTAATACGGGCCTCACCGCCACCCCAAACGGCCCGGCCTGGCTCTCGCGAGTTGCCGGTTGATCCCAACCGCAGATCACCGCTGGGGCTTCCCGTGTTACAAGTGCTTTCCTATGCATGCATGTCGTCACCAATACCCCGGCAGGTCCGATGGAAGCCATTCGCTCATACTCCTCCATCGACGGCGGCCTTCCCCACCAAAGTTTGATCGTCTACTCCCGCCGNNGACGGCGGCCTTCCCCACCAAATCGAACGGTCGGCACCTGCATTACGTGTTGCCGAGTAGAGGAGACCGCTTTATGCTTTAGGCTTTCTTTGGCTCTATCCGCCGTTTCCGGCTTCGTGCGCGTTTAAGTCGACCGTGACATTGAGCGTTCTCCCCCCTCACAGACCTCGCCGTGCAGATTTCCCGCAGCGAGTTCTTCAAGACGCGATTCGTCCTTCTTTGCCTAGGTGTGCGTGACCTCTGGCGTCAGCAGTGGGTTCTGACGTAAGACTTCGTAGTACTTGTCCCACGTCAGCGGATTCCCTCTTGTGCGGCGGTTCAGCCATTTCCTCCAGATACCGCAAACCTCCCGATAGAACCGGCGAAGACTCGCATAGTTCGTACGGCGTCCGTAGTATTGGTAGTGGCCGCGGAGTTTGGCATTCAGGGTTAGTTGCTGTTCTTGAACCGGACTGTGCCGGTACCGCTTGCACCAGTCGGCGATGCTTTTCAGCCCTCTACGGAGCCGCTTGTCAATCGTCTTCACATGCACGGTGAACTTCCCCTGACGACTGCGAGCGCATATATGCGTGAAGCCGAGGAAGTCGAAGGTGTCGGGCTTTTTCTTACCCTGCTTCTTTGCCTCCCCTTTCGCAAAACGCCCGAACGCAATCAGCTGCGTCTTCTCCGGGGGCAAGGTCAGGCCGAATTTGGCGAACCGCTTCGGCAGGACCTCCAGCACCTTTTCCGCATCCTCCCTGTACTGAAAACACAGGATGGCGTCATCGGCGTATCTGACCTCGTGCGCTTCCCCCTTCAGCCGGGGCTTCACCGTTTTCTCGAACCATTCGTCCAAGACTTGGTGCAGATAGATATTGGCCAGAAGCGGGCTGATTGGCTGGCCCTGGCCGGTTCCTGTCTCGCTCACGATCAGCTTGCCGCCGTCGATGGCCCCCACACTGATCCACTTGCCGATCAGCCGGAGCATGCTGCCGTCCGTCACACGTCTGCCCATCATCTCGACGAGGTTCTCCCGAACAATCGAGACAAAGTAGGCTTGGATGTCTAGTTCCAGAACCCAGCTCGTCGAGCAGGTACAGATCACCCGTCCGACTTCGTCCAGCGCCTGGTGTTGACTGCGCCCGGGCCGAAACCCGTAGGAGCAATCGAAGAAATCCTGCTCGTAGATGGCGTTTAATAAGTCAACAGCCACTGATTGCACGAGTTTGTCCTCCAGAACCGGAATCGAAATGGGTCTCTGCTTACCGTTTTCTTTCGGAATGTATACGCGCCGCAATGGTTGCGCCTGATATTTGCCTTCCACAAGCCGCCGGTGTAGCTGGCCGATGTTCTCCTCGACGTTGGCCGCGTATTGTGAATGCACGACCCCATCGATTCCTGCGCTGGCGTCTTTCCTGAGCTTCCAGAACGCTTGCCTTAACCTCTCCTCGGTGATCAGGTGAGCAATGGAGTAGAACTGTCGCGCCGGATCTTCCTTGGCTAGTGTGGCTATTCTGTTGATGTCCGTTAACATGGCTATTGCAGGTTCTAAGTCCTGCGCATGTCTCCTTTCAGCAGATTCGTGTGCTTGTTCACCCCTTCCCTCCAGTGGGTCCCGTGGCCGCCCCTTGCGGGAGCCCTGCGGTTCCCCACCTTCACCGGTACTATGGGTTCATACGATCACTCGGCATCCATCCGTACCGCCTACGGTTCCCCGCGGCTGCACGTACCCTCGACCTTGCGGAGGCTGTCCTCCCGGTAGGAGGGAGATGACGAGTTGTCCTGGGTTCCTGGCCAACCGCTGTGAATGCATGCCCTGGGCTTGAGACACCGCCGATCCCTGCACGACCTCGCCAATAACGGTCACTGCAGAATGCTGCCTTCCGCACCTCGAACGGCGTCGGCATCGGGAGTTGCGATTTCGGTGCTGATTCCTCATGGCCTGCTTTCTCACTGTGTACGCTTCTACCCGCCGGTCGCCCGACGAACAGCAACACTCGTTACTGACCTGCAAGCTACGCTTTGGTCAGGCGGGAATTGCACCCGCTCGGTTGAAATAAGAGGTTTCACAGACTCGCCATCTGATCCCCCTCCTCCAGACTTTCCCCAGCGCGATCGAGGCCTGCTCGGTGTTTACTCGCATTACAACCTACATGCTCACGGAGCCGCTTGAACGGCCCTTTGCATCGAAGGCTCCGACGACTTCGTTGCCTCTGTCGCCGCTTCGATTGTTACCGGGTGGAGCGAACCAGTTCCCGGGCGGGTCTGTACCCCGCTGAAAAGCACCGTCTTTCACGGCGCACGATTCGGCTCACGTTGCTTCGGATGGCCGTCATTCGCCCTCAACCGCCTCTGAAGGAATTAGCCCATGCCGGACCTTGCCTGTTGACTCACAGTGAATTCGGAGGTAAATTGATGCCGTACTTGGAAGGAGGGCAAACAAAAGATGCAGAGAGACTCTTCCAGCAATACATTGCGTGAGGTGGCTGCGACGTAAGTCATCGTGCCCCAGACCCCAGGCTACCCCAGCGGAGAGAATCAAACCGCATGGGACGCTACCGCATCTTTTCACGTAGAGATGTGTCCCTTGATGCGACGCACATGGTGGCGATTCTTCCAATGGAGTGACGATTCTGTCACCCAAAGAACCCGTTTAACGGGTACCGCCATCCGGTGGTCGCGGCTTGGGAGCATTTGTGAAAGTGCTCGGGCAACCGTGGCAGCGCGATGGCCTCATTCGAATACCCACAGTCCACCACGACGGTCCAGGCGTATTGTCTGGGCCGTCGTTGTTTGAGAAGAGACGAGCGGCGGAAGCCTGTGGCTTGGATTTCGGGAACGATTGGCAGGTTCTGGCGCGAGTCTGGACTGGTCATGGTCACTTCCAATGCGCCCGTCTTGCTGATCGGGCGAGTGATGAACTTGCCAGCGATACCAGTCCACCAAAAGGCGAAAAGTCCGACGTCCATCATGAAATGACCGATGACTACCGGAAGCAGGGAACCAGAGGACCATGCCAGGATGCCCAGCATCAAGCCCGCACCAAATACGATTGTGACAATGCCCAATGTGGCCCAGGCTTGGTTGAGATGCAGTGCCACGAAGAAGAAAGAGGAGATTAGCACGCGACTGATACGCCGCGGCGCTGTTCGATCGGCTGCTGCATTAAACCGCGAAAGCCAGTTTCCTCACATATTGCTGCCGACGCTGCTGAGTCCACCACCGCTAACCCGTAAGGCCTGCGAGGGAACGAATGAAAGATCGTAGCCATGTCGGAATGCCGCAACTGGATAAGTCATGGAGCGGAACAGCAAAACGATGGGGGGCATGAACTGACGCTGCAAAGAAGAACGCCTAGATGAGGCCCCAGAACCCCTCGTACGCAATCGATAA
>PLKY01000315.1 GCA_003140785.1 Acidobacteriaceae bacterium
TGGTCCACAACGGCATCGAATATGGCTTGATGCAGGCCTATGCCGAGGGCTTCACCATCATGGAGAAGAAAGAGGAGCTGAACCTCGACTTGCCGCAGATTTCACAGATCTGGCGCTTTGGCAGTGTTGTGCGCAGCTGGTTGCTCGATCTGACGGCCGATGCGCTAAGTAAGAATCCCACGCTGGATGGACTTGAAGCCTACGTAGCCGATTCGGGCGAAGGACGGTGGACAGTTTTCGAGGCGATCGATCTGAATGTGTCCGCGCCGGTGATTACTGAGTCACTTATACGACAGATTCGTTCGCGCGAAGAGAATAACTTCACCGATCGGATGCTTTCGATTATGCGCAATGCGTTTGGCGGGCATGCGGTGAAGAAAGACTGAAGAACAGGGAATAGGCAACAGGGAATAGGGAATAGAAAAACGGAATACGCCGGGAGGTTCAAGGTTATGGCTACCGTGCAGATGAAGGTACGTCCTGAGGATTTGACAAATGTTCCACAGGCGCACGAGCGTGTCCCCGATCCCGGAATCCTGGTGATTTTTGGCGCTTCCGGGGACCTGACCAAGCGCAAACTGCTGCCTGCGCTGTTTCACCTTGAGCAGGCGGGGTTGCTGCCGAAGAAGTTTGCGATTGTGGGCGTGGCACGACGACCGCTGGGCGGCGAGTTTGCCGCCGATATGCGCGAAGGCATTGTCGAATTCGGGGACGTGAAGGAGTCCGATCCGCTGCTCGAAGATTTTGTGAAGAACATCAGCTACTACGCGCTGAGCTTCGACGACCCTTCGCACTACGCGGGGTTGAATGCCGAGTTGGACAAGATTGCGCAGGAGAAAGGCATCGGGCCGGACCGGCTTTTCTATCTCGCGACGGCACCGGAGTATTTTGCGCCGATCATCGAGAACCTTGGCTCGCAGGGCATGGCTCAACCGGAACACGGACGTGTGGGGGTGGTGATTGAAAAGCCATTCGGGCACGATCTGGATTCGGCGCGCGAGCTGAATAACCACGTCAATGGCGTCTTTCACGAGCATCAGGTTTTTCGGATCGACCACTATCTTGGCAAAGAGACGGTACAGAATATTTTGGTTTTCCGATTTGCCAACGGAATTTTTGAGCCGATCTGGAATCGCAATTACATCGACCACGTGCAGATCACGGCGGCTGAAACTCTGGGTGTGGAAGGGCGCGGGCCGTTTTACGAGAAGGCGGGCGCACTGCGCGACGTGATTCAGAACCACGTGATGGAGCTGTTGAGCTTTGTTGCGATGGAGCCGCCCTCAAGCTTCGACGCCGAAGCGGTGCGCCGCGAGAAGGTGAAGGTGTGGCGCGCGATTCCGAGCATTCCGATTACGAACGCAGTACGCGGACAGTACGGCCCCGGCGTGGTGGAAGGGAAGAAAGTTGCGGGCTATCGCGACGAAGAACGCGTGAACCCGGAATCGGGCACGGAGACCTACGCCGCGGTTCGCCTGGAGATTGAGAACTGGCGGTGGGCGGGCGTGCCGATATATCTGCGCGCAGGCAAGCGACTGAAGAGGCGCGCTACCGAGATTAGCATCCAATTCAAGCAGCCGCCGCTACTGATTTTTGACCGGCTGCAATCGAGCGGACCGTGCAATGAGATTCAGCCCAACCTACTAACCATTCGCATTCAGCCGGACGAGGGGATTGCGCTGCGGTTTGGCGCGAAGGTGCCGAATACGCCGAATATGTCAGTGTGCCCGGTGAACATGGACTTCAATTACGCCGCGGCGTTTGGCACTTCGACCGCCAATGGGTATGAGCGGCTGCTGCTGGACGCGATGCTTGGGGACCAGACGCTGTTTGCGCACCGCGATGGAGTGGAAGTGACGTGGGCACTGTATACGCCGATTCTGGAGGCATGGGCGGCGAAGAATCCGGAGGTTTTCCCGAATTACTTTGCGGGGTCGTGGGGGCCGGATTGCTCGGAGCGGCTGCTGGAGCGGGGCGGGCACCAGTGGAGGAATAATTTGGGTGTGAAGAGCTGATCGGCTTAGCTATCCGTCTCGGGCGTGAGTTTGAAGGGCGTGGGGTTAGCGCAGTATCGTTCGTTTATGCGCACGATCCTGCTCGGCACTCTGCTAAGTTTTGCCGTGAATCTTACCTCCGCCCAGCAACCCATCCGACAGGTTGATTTCAAGAATTTCACCTACCCTTTGAGCGGCCCGCTGCTCGGCCATGGCGAGTTGAAGTGGCTGGGTGATCCGAAGGATGCGTACTCGAAGAGAAAGCCCATTCATTTGGTGAACGGAAAGGACCTTGCAAAGTCGTCAAGGTTCATCATGGACGGGAAAGAATATACGCAGTTTGAAGGCTTTACTTTGCAGTCCGTGGAGTTTGCCGAAGTGACGGGTGACGGACAAGAGGACGCGATCGTCGTCCTCCTGTACCGTACTGGGGGCACTCAGAATACGCACTACGTATATATTTATTCCTTCGTCGATGGGAAACCGAAGCTGCTGGCGTACTGTCACACTGGCGACCGTGCTTATTCTGGTCTATACAAAGTTTATGGCGAGCAGTCGAAGCTGGTTTTCGAGTTGTTGGACCCCAAGAAAAACGAAGGAGACTGTTGCTCATCCAGGTTCGTTCGAACGCAGTTTATTTGGCGCGACGGCCGGTTTGCGCAGATCGGAAAACAGGAATACGGAAAAAATAGAGCCGTAACCGAACGACTCCCGCTATTTACTCCCAGATGACTTTGACGAGGATGCCGTCGGGGAGTTTGGCTTCCCACATATCCACTGCGCCTTTTCTTCGAATCTGAAGGGAAAGGAAGACGGTCTGGTGGTTTCTTCTTAAGCGATGGCCGCAATGCCGTGTTTCGCGGCGAGGGTGAGCAATTTAGCCGCTGGTCCTCGCGGCTGTTTTTCGCCGCGCTCCCATTTGCTGACGACGCCGGTGGTCACATTCAGATGTGCCGCAAAGACGGCCTGACTCACAGCGGCTTTTGCGCGGATGCGGCGGATAGCCGACGGTGATAGCTTCATGACCGGTGTCAGGCAAGCCCGATCGAATTCACGCATGGTTTTGCTATCGATAGCGCCGACCTGATGCAGGTCAGACATGCTTTCGTGCAATGCCGCGAATGCTTCGCTTTTGTATGCCTTTGCCATATTCCAATCCTTTGCTCGATGGAGCGATCTCAAAAAGAGCCTTCGCCTTCACGATTGCCGTCATTTCTTCCTCGTTGTAGCCGAGATAGATTCGTGCGGCTTTTCGGTATTCTTTCAATTCATCAAGTCTGATGTTTGCCAGATCCTTCTTTTCGAAACCGAACATCAGGATCGCGCGTTGTCCGGCCTTCATGGCGATTAAAGCTCTCGCACCGCCGCTCGAACCTTCACCTTCCCGTGCAAGCCTGTATTTGAAGACTCCACCTCCAAGATCCGCATCAAAAGCGCCGTTCACGGTATCCCATAAAGCTTCGTCGCCAATTCCAAAACGGCGAGCGAAACGCATGAAGGGCTTCGACGCAAACACCCGAAGCGTGCTGGATAGACTTGCCGGCACATGGAAAGTATAGCACTTAGAACTATAGCGAAAGAAGCGCGCGCTATTCGCGGATGATCTTTACCAAGGTGCCGTCTGGCAGCTCCCCATCGATGAGATGGATGACGCCGTTCTTGACCAGGCCTTCGAAAACCTGGCGGGTGGGCTTCGGTGGGTGCGCTTCTTTCTGAAGAGAGGCCGAGCCGTACTGCGGCGCTGAGCTGGCTGTTCCCTGTTCCCTGATCCCTGTTCCCTGTTTTTTTCCCATGCCCCGGTCCATGGCTTCGTTGGCGAGGCGGTCGGCTTCCTGATTGCCGCCGCGGAGGGTGTGGCTCATCTCGAAGCGGTCGAGCTTGGCGGCGCGGCGTTTGGCTTCTTCCCAGAGCGGGATCAGGCCGGGGTTCTTCACCTTGTACTGGCCCTTCATCTGCTTGACCATCAGTTCGGAATCAGAGACGACTCGCAGGCGTCTTGCGCCGATCTTGACTGCCCAATCGAGGACTGCAAGGAGGGCGGAATACTCGGCGAAGTTATTGGTCTGTTTGCCGAGGTATTCGCTGAGGCGGGCGACGATGCGGGCTTGAGAGTCTTCGATGACCGCTCCATAGCCTGCCGGGCCGGGGTTGCCGCGCGAGCCGCCGTCGCAGTGGGCGGTAATCCATCCGTCAGTGGTGGGCTTTGCCGGGTTCATTTCGGGAAATAGAGGGTTATCCATCGTTTTCCAGTACCCCAGTTGCAGTCATTCCAGTCCGTCCCCGCAGGCAGCACGGAACCGGGCCTAAAGGCCGCGATGATTTGGGGCCCTTTTTCCTGGGGCTGAAGCCCCAGGCTCCCTCCGGATGCGTGGACTCCCTCTGTGTGCGAGAAGTGCAGCTGTAGAACCAGTGTACTGGCCGGAGCATCGCGTCGGAACCGAGGTACTGTGCAGCGTGCTCACTTAGCGGTTTGTTTCGCGTCTACCTGAGTGCGACCACTCTTCGAACGACGGAGCAGTGATTCAATGACAGTTGAAGCTGCCAGCTTGGCACCTGCCCCCGCGTCCACATTGGTGACAGCGTCGGCCGGTTTGGCGTGGCCAGCCACAAGGCGGATACAATCCTCTGCAGGCATGGCTACGAGGGCAATGGACGGGCCGGACCGCGCGCAGGAGCGCTTGCAGGCGCGTGCGCCGGAGATGGAGCTGATCCGCGAGGCGCAGAAGGGTTCGCGGGTGGCGTTCGACGCGCTGGTGCGCCAGTATGAGAACCAGGTTTTGCGGCTCGCGCTGCATTTGACGGGCTCGGAGCACGATGCCGAGGATATTTATCAGGAAGCTTTCTTAAAAGCTTTTCGGTATATCGGGAACTTCCGGTTTGAGTGCTCGTTCTATACGTGGATTTATCGGATTGTCACCAATCTCTGCTTGGATCAGTTGAGGCGGCGCAAGACTCGCCGCGAAGATTCGGCTGTGCTCGTAGACCACTCCGGCGATGAGATTGATTTGCTGGCTTCGGTGTCGGACAACCGGTCGTATTCAAGTCCGGATCGCGAGCTTGACCGCAAGGTTTTGGGAGAACGAATTCAGGCCGCGTTGGGAAAGCTGACGCCGCGCGAACGCATGGTTTTTGAGTTGAAGCACTACCAGGGGCTCCGCCTGCGGACTATTGGAGAGATGTTGAACACGACGGAAGAAACCGCCAAAAATACGCTCTTCAGGGCGACCAAGAAGTTAAGGCTTCAATTGGCGGGATTGCGCTAGGTCTTGCAGACGGCAGACTCTTGGATGAGATTTGCGGCGTTTTGGACGAGATTTGTGGCACTGCAGTACGAGGCTGGAAGGACGTAACCCTATGAATTGCGAAGTTGCGCATGAACGGATCGTTCTGGCGGCATACGGCGAACTCGCCGATGATCTGGTCCACGAACTGGACCGTCACTTAACAACCTGCGCTGAGTGCTGCGCAGATCGGGAGCAGTTGCAGGCGCTGAAGACGCTGGCGGCTGTGCATCCCGTGATTGAGCCGCCTGCGAACCTGGTGGCGCGCTCGCGGATGCAGCTGGAAGAGGCTCTGGATGCGATTCCGCCCAAGCGCTGGTATGAGCGGTTTGGCGAAGGGCTGCTGAATCATTTTGCGCGATTGCAAGCGGCTCCAGTGGCCGCGAGCCTGCTGCTGGTGGCAGGGATTGGTGCGGGCAGCGTGGGCGGATTTGAATTTGCGCAGGCGCGGGCGGCGCACGCTGCGGGCAGGGTGAATCAGGTGGCCGCGAGCGAGTCGCCGGTTCCTGCGATTCCAGCGAGTCCGACGGACGTTGCCAGCATTTCAAGCATTGTGCAGCAGCCGAACAGCGAACTGGTCGAGGTGCGCTACAACCAGGTTGTACCGCAGCGCATTCAGGGTTCGCTTGACGATCCGGCGATTCGGCAGTTGCTGATGATGGCGTCGGAGGACGCGGCATCGGCGGGGATTCGCGACGATTCGGTGGGCCTGCTGGCGGCGGAGTGCCGCGCGGGTCACAGCTGCGACGGCGCGGGCATTCGCGATGCTCTGATGGTGGCGCTGCGCTATGACCGGAATGAAGGCGTGCGTGAGAAGGCGCTGAAGGGACTTGAGCCTTACGTATCCGAAGATATGCGTGTGCGCGACGCGGTGCTGGAGGCACTTTTGAACGACAGTGATGCGCGCATTCGCACCGAAGCAATCAATGTTCTTGAGCCCGTCGAGGCCGATATGACAGTGCGCCAGGTGCTGTCTACAGTTGCCACGTCGGATCAAAATCCCCAGATCCGCAATGTCTCCCGGCGAGTTCTGCGCCGGGTGCCGGAGTTTCAGTAGATTTTGACAATCATTCAGGAAACGGCACCGTACCCAAAGAGTGCCAGCCTGAATAGGAAAAAAATACAGGGGGAAAGACAAATGAAGTACCTTTCGAGGCCTTACCGCACTATGTTTCGGAGCTTTCAAAAGAGCTGGTTATTTGGAGTTGCCGCGTTGATGTTGGTTGGGCTGGCGTTCGGGGCGCACCGCGCGGCGGCACAGTCCGCAGGATTGGCACAGCTGATGGAAGAGCCGAGTCCGCTGCTGCACTCAAGCACACAGGGCTACATGGGCGTGCTGGTGGGCGACGTCGATTCCGACTCCGCCGCCAAACTGAAATTGAAGGATGTGCGCGGGGCGGTGGTTACTCTCATCGATCATGATGCGCCAGCGGCGCAGGCGGGCGTCCGGGTGAATGACGTGGTGTTGCAGGTCAACGGACAAGCTGTGGAAGGCGCTGAGCAGTTCACGCGCATGCTGCGCGAGGTTCCCGCAGGCCGTTCTGTGAGCCTCGTCATCAGCCGCGACGGCGCGGTGCAGACCATCGCGGTGCAGTTGGCGGACCGCAAGAAGATGGAACACGATGTATGGAATCGACTCGACAACGGGAGCGATCAGTCGACATCAGCCCCGGGAATGGGCATTTTTTCCGGCGGCTCGGGCGATGTGCCTTCGGGAGGCTTCCATATTCCGTTTGTTGGGACAAGCACGCTGAATGTGGGCGCGCTGGTGGAACCGCTGGCCTCTCAGATGGCCGATTATCTTGGCGTCCAGGGCGGTTTGATGATCAAGCAGATTGCCCGCAAGAGCCAGGCCGAGGCGGCAGGGTTGAAGGCCTTCGATGTGATTCTCAAAGTAGGCGCTGACGGCATCGCGACCACAGCCGATTGGGACCGCGCGTTGCGGGCCAACCAGGGAAAGCCTGTGCAGGTCACGATTCTTCGCGACCGCAGGCAGCAGACGGTGACGCTGCAGGTGGATACCAAGCGCCACCACGCAGAGGTAGAGGAGATGCGGGCGCGGGGCTTCGATCACGCGGTGTGACGGAACCCTGGATAAGGATTGGTTGTAGGCCGGTATTCCCTCAGGGGCTGAAGCCCGCACACATTTTGCTCTCTTTACGGCACGACTGAAAGTCGTGCCCTTTCAAAACATCGACTTATTCAGAAGGTCCATAAAGGGCCTGTCTGCTTCAGGCCGGAGCGCCGACGATTAGCGCGAATGCTTGAGCACTTGCTTGGCGATGGTGGCCAGTTGCATGTTTGAGGTACCTTCGTAGATTTTGCCGATCTTGGCATCGCGGTAGTACTTCTCGGCAGGGTAATCGCGCACGAATCCATTTCCACCGAAAACTTCAACGCACTGGCTGGCTACGCGCTCGGCTACCTGGGACGCGAAGAGCTTGGCCATGGCCGCTTCCTTGACGTAGGGCTTGCCCGCGTCTTTGAGGCGCGCGGCGTTATAGACCAGGAGGCGCGCCGCCTCGATTTCGGTGGCCATCTCAGCCAAATTGAATTGAACCGCCTGAAATTCGGCGATGGGCTTGCCGAACTGGCGTCGCTCTCCAGCATAGCGGGCTGCGTGATTCCATGCGCCTTCGGCGAGCCCAAGCATCTGCGCCGCGATGCCGATGCGGCCTTCGTTCAGTGTCTCGATGGCGATCTTGTAGCCCTTGCCACGCTCCCCGAGCAGGTTTTTTTCCGGAATGAAACAGCCGTCGAGGATCAGCTCGCAGGTGCTCGAAGCCCGAATGCCGAGCTTGTCTTCTTTGCGGCCGACGATGAAGCCAGGGGTGTCTTTCTCGACCAGAAAGGCCGTGATGCCGCGATAGCCTGCGGTTGGATCGACGGTGGCGAAAACGATGAAGAGGCCGGCTTCGCGGGCGTTGGAGATCCATAGCTTACGGCCGGAGAGCCGATAGCCGCCGTCAGAGAGTTCGGCACGGGTTTGGAGGGCGAAGGCGTCGGAACCGGAGCCGGCCTCACTCAGCGCGTAGGCTCCGACGGTGTCAGAAGCCACGCGCGGGAGCCAGCGGTGCTGCTGTGCGTCCGTGGCCCAGCGCCGGAGCGCGTTGATGACGAGGGTATTGTGCACGTCGACGAGAACTGCGACCCCTGGATCGACGGTGGAGATGGCTTCGATGGCGAGGACCGCGTCAAAGAAGCTGCCGCCGGAGCCGCCGAAGGCTTCGGGGGACTCGATGCCCATCAGCCCCAACTCGAAGAGATGCCGAAGGAGGCCGGGCGCGAGCTGCTGATCTGAATCCATCTGCCCTACGAGGGGCTCGATTTTGTCCTGGGCGAATTGCCGCACCGTTGAGAAGAAGAGATTCTCTTCTTCAGAGAGATGGGTGAGCGGGGAAGGAGTGGCATGGCTCTTCGACAAGCGAATCGGTGCCTCCGGCCTCGCAGTGTATCAAACGGGGAGCTGAAGAGGTATTTGGGCAAAGAAATGGGGCAGACGCCGGGAAGGACGCCTGCCCCGTTGGAACTGCCTGGTTAATCGATGACGAAAGTGAAGGTGGTTGTCGCGGTGATGGTCGCTGTCGTTGAATCCGTGCCCGTGACGGTGAAAGTGTAGGTCCCCTTGGGCGGATCGGAGACAGTGGTGGAACTCGAGCCGCCGCCGCAGGCCGAGAGACCTAAACCGATGGCGAGCAGGCCGATTACTGCAGCCAGATTGCGGAGTTTGCGTGAAGAGCGTCCTAGGAATCCGGCGAGCAGCAACCCTGCGAAGGCGACGGCAAGCGGCGCCCGATTTGGAGTGTTGCTTTGCGACGTCTTCACGGGGCCGAGGCGATGCATGGTGTGTTTGCCGCCCTCGGCAACTGCCGCGCTGACGCAGTCGGAGGCGTTGGTGTCGAAGGTGAGTGTAGTTGTTGCGGCAGCCGTGCCAGCTACGGTTACCGATCCGCCGCTAGCGGTCGGAGTGGTGAACCCGAAGCAGAGATTGGCGAGCGCTGTGTCGTTGGAGGAGTCGACGCTCAGATCGACTGTTCCGGTATAGGCAGGGCTTGTGGAGGGCGTGACGGTGATGGTCGAAGTGCCCGTGCTTCCCTGCGTCACGGTGACGTTGGTGGCACCCAACTTGAAGCTGCCTTTTCCCGAGCTGACGGCAGCGATGTTTATCGACACGGAACCGCTGGAGGCAGCGTGTGTAGTGTCACCCGCGTACTGGGCAACGATGGTGTGGACACCCGCGGCTGCGAAGTTCGCAGTATAAGTGGCTGTGCCGTTCGCCGTCAGGGTCACCGACGTTGTCGATCCGCTGCTGCTGTAGGTTGTGCCGCCGCCATCAATGGAGAGGTTCACGGTTCCGGATGGAACGGTTGTGCCGCTTTCGGAAGCGACAGTAATGGTGATGGTGTCGTTGGTGCTCACAGCTGGTGTGGTTGTTGCCGCCGATAGGGTGGTAGTGGTGCCGATGAGGGCGGCGCTTGCTCCACTATTGACCGGCCATGCGGTCGCCAGCGCGCTTAGATTGACCGAGCCGAGACCGGTGACCTGGTCATAGCCGGCGTTGGTGGCGTAGGCGCCTTCACTGGCGCTGCTGCAATAGTTGGCGCCGAGGCCGGATGGGCATTCGTTACCGGTGGCGCCAGTATTGCTGGGAACGTCGCCGTTAAAGGCAGCTGCGTAGGTGGTGGCATTGGAGGCCAGTGTATAGAGCGTGGGGTTGATGAGACCCTGGCCGCTGACATAGCCCTTGTCCTGGTTGAGAATAGCGACCATGCCGGCAAAGACCGGGGTGGCGAAGCTGGTGCCACCGGCGACGGTCAGGTCCTGGGTTGCGGAATCACGAAAGCCGCTATTGCAACTGGCTTGCTGGCTGGTATCCCAGTCGCTGGTGTCGCTGGTGCANNTCGCGCTTGCCGTCGGCTGGAATGCCAGGTACGCCAGTCTGCCAAGTCGGTTTGGTGGTATAGAGCGTACTGGCCCCGCCGCCGGTGGCGCTCAGGGTGGCTGGTTCGCCAGCGGATACGGCTGCAGCGACGTCAGCGGCATCGTCGTTCCAGGCTACTTCAGGGATGTAGGTCTTAAGAGACAAGACTTCGTCCGAGGAGCTCTGTGCCAGCCAATAGGTGGAGTTGGTGGAGACGTCATCGGCGGCAATGATCTCGGTGCCGCCTACGCCCGTGGCGTATTGGCTGCTTGCGGGATAGCTGACGGCCAGTTGTTCCTGGGTTGCGAGCACCGGGTACCCGTTTGCGGTCGTGGGGATACCCTGGTAGCACGCGGATGAGCCGGCATCGCCTGACGCGGCGACGACGGTTTGTCCTTGGGTTTCTGCCTGCAGCAGGGTCGCTTCAAGAGCTGTGATCAAGCTGGACGGCTCCTCGGGCTCACAACCGCCGTAGCTGACGCTGATAATGTTTCCGATCTTTTCATCGACGGCGTAGGTGATTGAATCGAAAACGCCGTTGTTGTTGTTGCTGTTGCCGGTGTAGACGAAGAAGATTTCAGCGCCTGGGGCAATGCCGCCGGACCATTCGACGTCCAAATCCGATTCACCCTCGTCGCCTGCGAAGGCCTCCGGAGAACCCGTACCCGGCACCAGGACCTGGTTGGGATCCTTCACTGTGAGGCCGGCGGCGGTTTCAAAGTTCTCGATGTCGCTGGTTACGATCGACGACTGTCCCATGATGGCAATTGTCTGCCCAGCGCCAGTGTCGCCTGCGCTGATGAGTGTGTTGATGCCGTAGGCCAACTTGATATCGCCGGGGGAAAAGAAAACGCTGCCGGAGACGCTTGAGGTAAACGCAGGATTGGCCTGAATCTTTCGGCTCTTCTCGATCATGGGTTTTGGGCGGAAATCATCGAGGTTTCTGACCGCTATGACGACGGGAGCGAGTGCCGAAGGAAGAGACAGCGCTGTAGAAGGAGCGAAATGCTTGACTCCGCCGATGGTGTAGAAGTGCATCTGGGTCTGAAAGGCCTGCTCGACCTGGCCTGCGCTGCCGGAAAAACGAATCATGTTGCGGCTGCGCGCCACGGAGTCAACGGAAAAACCTTGCTGCTCAAGCCAGCTCTGTACCTTGTTCAGGTCCGACTGAGCCATGCCGAAGCGGGCGGCGAACTGATCGGGATTGAGCCACTGGTGATAGAGCGGTGAGCTGGGATTCTGCTGCGCGGCGATCAGGGCTTCGAGGTCGGCTTGCTGTGCGGCCGAGCGATTGAAGACGATGCTGATGCCGTTGAGCCGGGTATCTGCCGGGACGCGGCCGGAGTCGTATTGTGCTTGCGCCAGGGGGTGGAGAGAACCTTGTAACGTGGATACCGCGGAGGTGGAGATTTCGGCCTGAATGCGGGGTGCCGAAGTCTGCGCGGCGAGTGTCGTAGCCGCCAAGGCGAAAGCAGCGAGCGATCCACAGATGCTGAGGCGTTTTAGTGAGGAGGAGAGAAACGTTGTCGTCATAGTCATCCTTCAGTGAGTGAAAGCGTTTTGGGTCAAAAAATGCGTCCGCAGACTCATACGGTCCTGCGTGCGACCAGAGAGCGAGGACGACAGTTTCTGCCTTTAGCAGTTCCGTGAACGCATTGAGCGAGCCGGCACTTTTCCGATGGCAGAGAAGTTGAATCCCAAAGGGTTGGCGTCCATCCGATGCGCATCTGGGGACAGCCTCCCGGCATAGACGTGGGGCGCACGACTAAGTACTTAGACTCAGATTGCGCCCCAAAGTTGTGGGGAGGCCCGCGCGGATAGGAACCAAAGTTACTAAATCACCAGAAGCGCGGCGCATCCAAACCGGTCAGGGTTAGAGGAAATGCAGTTATGAGGCGGGACTGGCCAATTGCAACGCCGGACTGCTCTTGCTGGGCGGAATGAATTTGCCGGCACGCCAGGCAATCGTGAGTGGCTCGCCGTCGAGCAACTTACGAATCTGGCTTCGTGCATGGTCGGCCCAGGGTCCGCTGCGGTCGAGGCGTATATAGGCCTGCCAATGACGCAGGGCGGACCTGTTTTCTCCCCTGCGTTCGAAGGCGAGGGCAAGGTTGTAGTGGGCATCGGCGTAACGAGGTGAAAGCCCCAGCGCCCGTTGATACGCGCGGATCGACTCCTCAGGCCGCTCCAATTCGTCAAGGACGTTGCCCAGGTCAAAGAAGGCGAGCACGTAGCCGGGGTCGGTTTCGGTAGCGCGGCGATAGAGTTCCTCTGCCCGCCCATAGCGGCGCAAGTGGAAATAGATTGTCCCGAGATTGATGTAGGCCGCAGCGTAGCAAGGATTCCGCTCCAGGATCTGTTCGTAAAGGGCGATGGCGCGGTTCTTCTCGCCTGACTCCTCGGCTTGCACGGCTGCCAGGAAGAGGCTCTGTACGCTCTCTGTGCCGGCCGGCAACAGGCCTGGCCTGCGCAAAGGCGACGGTCCGGCCCCTGCGGGGGAATGTTCCAGGCGTTCGAAGTCGAAAAGCAATTGGCGGCGAATGGGATCGACCATGGCGCCGCTGCAGCGGAATGCCAGACGAGCGCCGGTGCGGACGAGGCTCGCCTCGAGAAGCGGATTGGTCATGCCAGCCACGGCGCGCATGGCAACGATCGAATCCCGGATCGAGGCTGCCGGCACATCCTCCTCGCGTAAGGCGCGCAAGGTCCGTAGCTGGCCGAGGTCCTGGAATGTGTAGGTTTGCTGCGTGGGAATGATTCCGGCTCTTTCCCAACCGAACAGCTGGCGGGAGCTGATCTGCAGGATTCTCAATACATCCTGACGGCTATAGCTGGTCACTCTTCCATGCTCCCTACCCAAAATCGGACGATGATCCTGTCCGTTGGATGGCGAATCGGGTTCGAATCGTAAGCCGTTCTTTGGTTTCTCCGGCCGATCGGCCTAACATCGCCGAGAAACAGCCTCGGAGGAACCGCTTGCTGCAATTATGCCAAGAATATGCGTGGATAAGCTGGAGCGAATTACAAGAGGGAAAAAAGTGAGTGGATAACTAATGCTTTATTTGGTTCCTTCGTGTTGGAAGGCGGGTGGCTGAATCGAATGCGGGATGGAAACCGAGAACAAGAGGGGTCTTCGAATCGTTGGTGAGGCGGTCGAAGTTGGTGCGAAAAGGGAAGGAACATGTGTGACAAAATGCACCGGCAAATGGCGCTGAAAATGCGTGGATAGAGTTTTTGATACTGAATCGACAAGCGCCTCTATTCCTCTGTGTTTACGCATAGTTTTGTGGTACTTTTGTGCCTTCCGCAAGCTCATGCGCCGTCCAACGCACGATGGCGTATTGAAGAGGAATCGGCCCCGTGTTGGAAGCGGATTTTCGCCTGGCATTGATGGAGAAACTGGACGTCCTGTCTGTCAGCGAACCTGTCGAAGCGATTCTGGGGTATAAACCACAGGAATTTCTCTCATCCGCAATTTCATTGGAGGGCTTGGTTCACCCCAATGATGCCGCAGCGGTGCGGAAGCTGTTTTCATCCTCAGCCACGGAGGATTCGGGCGAATTGAATGTCCGAGTCCGGCCCGCCGACGGACGGATCCGGATCATGAACTGGCGCTATGAACGCAAAAAGACAGCGGAAGGATTCGCAATTCTGGAGTTGAATCTGCAAGGCAGTACTCGCGCGGGGCAGGAGGAGGCCAATCGCGGGTCGTCGGTCGATTTGATGGCGGTGATGGATTGCGTGGATGAATGCGCGTATCTCAAGGACCGGAATCACGTCATCACGCTGGCCAACGGAAATCTCCGCAGGATGTTTTCCGATCCCTCTCAAGAGCCTCGCGACGTAATCGGGCTGACCGACTACGACCTGTTTCCCGAGGAATACGCCGACCAATCCTACGAATTCGAAGAGCAGGTATTGGCCGGGAGGCCCGTCGAGTATGTATTGCAAGAGACGCTGCAGGGGAGGAAGGAACGTCTCGACCACAGGAAGTTCCCGGTGCGCAATCGGGAAGGGCAGATCGTCGGGCTGTTTACGATCGTCGCCGTGACGACGGAACGAGTGTTGGCGGAGCAGGCCCTGCGTGCCAATGAAGAATCCCTCAAGGAAGCACAACGAATTGCGGGGGTGGGCAGTTTCATTCTCGACATTGATGAGAAGACATGGACAGCTTCCGATGTGCTCTACGAGATTCTTGGGCTCGAGAAAGGATGTGAGCGCACAGTGGCTCTCTGGAGCGACCTGATTCTTCCGGAAGACTTGGCGGCGCTGGGAAGACTTTTCGGAGAAATGGTCGTGGACAAGAGCAAGATGCTGGATGGGGAGACGCGTTTTATTCGCCAGACGGACAAGAAGTTGCGATGGGCGCGTGTGATGGGCCGGCTCGAATTGGACGCGCAGGGAAGACCACACACGTTGCGCGGAACGATAGAAGACATTAGCGAACGAAAGCTGGCTGAAGGCGAGGTACGCGAGAGCACCGGATTGCTCGAGCTCTTCAT
>PLKY01000075.1 GCA_003140785.1 Acidobacteriaceae bacterium
GCACCGGCTCTTCTCAAGCCGCTTAGAACCACTCAGTGTCCGCTTAACAAGTAGCTGTTGAAAAACTCATGTCTTGACATGAGTTTTTCAACAGCTACTTGTTAAGCGGACACTGAGTGGTTCTAAGCGGCTTGAGAAGAGCCGGTGCGGAGTGAGGTGGCGCTATTCCAGGGCAGAAGTTCCTCGGTGCGATGATCGAATGTTCGGGGATTTTCCCAGGTGGCTCGCAAGTAGAATGCGGGATCGAGTTCGTTTAGCTTGGCTGTTCCGATGAGGGTGTAGTGCGATGCTGCTCGTTGGTCGCAGGAATATCTGCGTGATCCGGACCAATTCATTTTTCTGTGCGGTTTTTGAGGAGTAGTTGCATCTGCCGACAACAGACCCAGGAGTACCGGTCGAATATTCGGGGGCGGACGCGACTTGCCTCAGTGCTCGGCAGAAGTATCAAGTGCCCGTGATTCGGCGCGTATCGAGCACGTAATGCACATGCTCCTCGAGACTCCGAGTGGTGTGCCCACATGTCTAGCGTATATCGTTTGGCAGTTGCGGTATATTGAGAAGCACGGTGCAATAGCACCGGAGCATGAGAATCTGCTGGATCTTCGATTCTGACAATGGGTATGGTTGGGGCGGCTTTTCGGCGAATGGATAGAAGAGACTTTGTTGTTGGTTCATGCAAGCTGCTGGCGGGTGCGGCGTGCTCCGTTTTGTTCTCAAGTTGTTCGGATTTTGAAGAAGAGTTGCCTTGCTTAGGTCCCGCTGCACCGCCCCGGCCCGTGGCGGGAATGACTTATCTCTGGGCATCTAAAATTGGCTGCGCCCTCGACTGCGATCTTCGAAATGGAAGCAACAGCAACTCGGGCGGTGAGGCAACGGATGACGCCCCCCGGATCAATGCGGCGATGGCAGCCGCCTCTGCGACAAATCCCATCACTTTGATCATCGATGGCGCGGCACTCATATCAGGCCTCTTTCTTCCCGCCGGCGGCTACTGGAATATCGCTGGCTTGGGATGTGGAACAGGTTTTTTCGTTAAGACAGGAACGAATAACGATGGCATTCATAACGGAGGACCAGGTGCGACCGAGCCTCCATCTCCCGGGCCTAATGCTCCTCTGCGGGGAAATAGCGTTTCGTTGCAGAACTTTACCATCAATGGAAATCAAGGGAACGGTCACGATGGGGATTCCACGACTGGATCGACTCAAGGGGCGCCTGTTTGGCATTTCGCTATCAATCTGATGAACTTGAACAATATCGAGGTCGAGAATGTTGTCGTTGTGAATTCGCCCTCGTTTCAGATTACCTTTTCCAACGTAGGGAATGTGAACGTTTCCGGTTGCGTATTAAGAAGCCAGGGGCCTAACACAGACGGTCTCCATTTCGACGGGCCCGCAAACGACATCACGATTTCAAACTGCAATATTACGTCGGGTGACGATTCAATTGCCCTGAACTGTCCAGAAGGATATGGGGGCAATATCTCCCGCGTCACGGTGACCAACTGCCAATTCAACAGCGGCAGTTTCTTGATGCGATTACATCCGATCGACGATCGTAATTACGTACCGAAGTTCACTATCGATACAGTATCGGTAAGCAATTGCAGCGGAACTTGTGCCTTTGCAGGGTTTCTTGTCGGACACGGTGGACCGGCAGCCCCAAACGCAATAGACGGATTGACCGTTTCGAATTGTAGCCTCTCTTCTCCAGCAATACTTGAGATTGGCGCGAATTTCGGAGGTGTTTCACTCGAGAATGTGACGCTGGCGCCGTCCTACTCGAGTCGAGTACCGGGCTTCGCATTTGCGCGATCCTCTGCTTATTCTATCGGGTGTACTTATATTGGAACATCGCTCACGATAACGAACTGCACAGTACAGCGCAAAGACGGTTCGTCAATCCCTCTTTTCGATGTTGAAAATGGTTCATCCTTGGCAAATCTAGTAGTTAACGGATATACCGCATCATCGACAAGCGCGAGCAATACTGAGATTCCAATGCTGATCAACATGGGAGCAGGAAGCATAGGACAACTCGCGATCAATTCCGTGGATTCAGCTCATATCGCTGGGCCGGTGTCTCCCGGTGGGTTTCTTAGTATTGGAAGTGTAACTGGAACGGGTGTGCTCGCTACAGGGTGGGAATTTCCGGACAATGTGATGGCTGATAACGTGCCCTATATCTCAGCAACTACAGGTCTGCCTTCGATTAAAATTGATGGTGTTGTCGAACCTTACACGCCATAAACGCGGTATCTCACAAATCCCTATACAACAGTCTGGCCATTGGTCGAGTTCTCACTCAGTCATTCTTCGTCGTTGACGAGAACTCCGAGCGGATCGTTCGTTCCAAACCTTGTAGGAGGGAGTAGGGCGGGACAAAGCCGGTCTGCAGAGCCCGCTCGGCACGGAATTGAGTACTCTCGCAGAACTTGCGAACTCGGATTGCGCTAATCGGGAATTTGCGCCCCGTGACACGAGCAACGCCGTCCAGCAGATGGCCGCCCGCCAGGGCCAAAGATATTGGAATATGCGGCGTTCTGCCATTTTCCCCCAAGCATCGTTTGATGTACTCGACCAATTCTCGGGTGCTCATGTCAGGACCATCCGCGTAATTAAAAGTGTGAACGCCGGTTCCTATCGCCAGCAAATGAGCGAGAAAAGCAGCGACATTGAGCACATAGGCCATAGACTTGATGTTCGTCCCAGGCCCGGTCATCACGAAACGGCGTGAGGCGACCTGGCGCAACAAGGTATAGACATTTGCTCTGTTGCCTTCACCGAAGACCACGGTTGGACGAACAACCACAAGGGAGCGTGACGGATCTTCTGCAGCCCATTTGCGATAGATACCCTCGGCATCGAGTTTAGTCTTCCCATACTCGTTAAAAGGCAGAAAAGGGCAGTCTTCGTCGGCAGCGAAGGAATGAAATCCATAAACGGCAACGCTGCTCGTGAAGATAATCCTGGAAACACCAGCCTCACGAGCTGCTTGACAGACATTTATCGCACCCTTCACGTTTGTTTCGTGATAGAGCGCCAAGGGTCGCACGTCGTCTCTGTGTTCAGCAGCTAGATTGACAATGGCTCTTGCATTTCGATTCACTTCACGAAGTGATTCGAGGTGACGCACATCGCACTGCGCCCAATGGTCTGGAAATGCCTTGCTGGGTCGCAGATCGCCAATCCGAAACGGGATACCGCGCTCGGTCAAGAGCGAACAAAGCTGTGTACCGATAAAGCCAGAGCCACCTAATATCAGAATCGGATCAGAATTTGGAGTGCAATCTGACATAAAGATCAAATAGCGATGCCTGGAAAGCGATTAGATCAGCTCCGCCAAATGCCGGAACCATCACTCAGCTCCGCATAGCCCCTTCCAGCAGTCTAAACTGCTGCGCACGATGTGACAAATAGTCAATCAATCTTGTTCCAAGCGTATTTGTCACATACAATACATTGAGTAATAGTGGAAGATGGGGCATAGTTTGGATATGACGCTGGGCCGTCCCACCAACGAAGCTCTAACTCTGGACACTAGAAGCCATCTCATAAATGTCTGAACAGCATCAGGACACAGGCAAGTTGTACAAAGCCGAGGAAGTTTTCGATGTGGAATTCCCATCGTATGACGAGACGACGGTAGTTCTGCATCCAGGCAAATTTCGTTCCACTTTCCAGCGACGCTTGTAACGTCGAAGTGGACGTCCGTCTTGGGTTTTGCCGCGATTGGCGCGGTTTGGGGAGATCATCTCAATGCCATATTCTTCGGCCAAAGTTGTATCCAGTCCGTCAGAGTCGTACGCTTTGTCGCCAATCAGCCGTTCGGGCAATTCGTCGAGGAAGCATCCGGCCAAAACAGCTTCCACAAGCCGGCACTCGGCTGGCGAAGCGCTTTCGACAGATACGGCGAGAGGAAGACCATCGCCAGAGGCGATAGCGACGATCTTCGTGCCCTTGCCGCGCTTGGTCGGGCCAACCGCGAAGCCCCCTTTTTGGCGCTCGCGAAGGTCGCATCCACGAACGCTTCATCCAAATTCAGCTTCCCTCGTTCGTGCAGATGTTTTGCCAACAGGCGGAGTACTTCGACCAGCTTGCCCTCACGTACCCACCGCTGAAAACGCCGGTGGCAGGTTTGGTACGGAGGATACTTGTCGGGCATTTCGGACCATTGCGCCCCGCTGCCCAGAATCCAAAGAACGCCATTCAGAACGGAGCGCGTATCGTGCCAAGGGCGGCCACGATTATCCTCCCGACGCGCCGGACGTAGAAAAGGTTCCACCAATTTCCACTGCTCGTCTGTCAATTCCCAGCGGCCTGCCATCGCGCGTTTGCAGAGATGCCTGAGCACCTCCAGTTTCGCCGAAAACAGGCCTCCAATTGTTTATGAGATAGGTTCTAGC
>PLKY01000033.1 GCA_003140785.1 Acidobacteriaceae bacterium
AGCGCGATCTCGTTCGGCGTCTTCTGCCGCTCGGCGCCTTCGACGAGCGCGATCATGCGATCCAAGAAAGTCTCACCAGGATTGGAGGTGATTCGAACCTTGATCCAGTCCGACAAGACCTTCGTCCCGCCGGTTACGGCCGAGCGGTCGCCGCCGGCCTCGCGGATGACGGGGGCCGATTCACCGGTGATGGCCGACTCGTCCACCGAGGCCACACCCTCGATGACCTCGCCATCGCCGGCGATGTAGCTGTAGGCCTCGACGTAGATCACGTCACCGACGCGGAGCTGACCGCTGGCAACCTCCTCAAAGCCGCCGTCGGCGGTGTACCGGTTCGCAATTGTCTCGCCCTTAGCTTTACGCAGGGTGTCGGCCTGGGCCTTGCCGCGGCCNNAGCACCGTGACCCACAGCCAGAGGGTGATCTGTAGGTTGAAGCCGAAGCCGGCGCGCTGGTGGATGGTGTTGTCGATGAGCAGCGCCGTGGTGAGCACAGCGCCCACCTCGACGACAAACATCACCGGATTCTTGACCATGCCGCGTGGATCGAGCTTGCGGACCGAGTCCACTAGCGCCTGGGCCATGATTTCCGTGTTCCAAAGACTTTTCTTGGTAGCCATAACAGTCCGTTCCTGATGCTGGTTCTTTCAGAACCTGTCAAAAACCTGGTTATTGAAGGGTACGGACTAAAATCTCGTACCCTTCAAACAAAGAGTGCGTTCAACAAACCCTTAAAAGAGCTGGCCCGCCTGGAGCTGTAAGTGTTCCAGGATGGGTCCCAGGCTCAGCGCCGGGAAGAAGGTTAGGGCGCTCAGAATGAGGATCACGCTGACCAGCAGCACGGTGAACAGCGCGGTGTTCACAGGGAAGGTTCCCGGCGAGGGCGGCACGCTCTTCTTGCTTGCCAGATTGCCGGCCAAAGCCAGCACCGGAACGATCATGAGGAAGCGCCCGGCCAGCATGGTGAAGCCCAGCATCACGTTGTACCACCAGGTGTTGGCGTTAAGTCCGGCAAACGCCGAGCCGTTGTTGGCCGCTGAGGAGGTAAAGGCGTAGAGAATCTCAGTGAAACCGTGCGGACCCTGGTTGGTGAGACTGCTGAGACCAATGGTGGGCGAGAGCACGAAGATGGCCGTAAACGTGAGGATGATGAGCGGGAAGATGAGCACGTAGAGCATGGTCATCTTCACGTCGTACGCCTCGATCTTCTTGCCCAGGTACTCGGGGGTTCGGCCCACCATGAGGCCGGCGATGAAGACCGAGAGCACCACTATGACGAGAATGCCGTAGAGGCCCGAACCCACGCCGCCAAAGACCACCTCGCCGAACATGAGGTTGATGAGCACCATCATGCCGCCCAGTGGAGTGAGCGAGTCGTGCATGGTGTTGACCGCACCGCAACTGGCGTCGGTGGTGACGTTGGCGAAGAGTGAGGACTGGGAGACGCCGAAGCGGACCTCCTTGCCCTCCATGTTGCCGGCAGGCGCGGTCGCAGTGCCGGTCTGAGCCGCGCCGTGGATGAGCAGATGCGGATGCGACTCAGCCCAGTAGACTGTGGTGAACCCAGCAGAGTACAGAACAAACATGGCGGCCAGTACAGCCCAGCCATGGCCGGGTGACCCGGTGAGACGACCCAGCGTATAGGTGAGTCCTGCGGGAATCACGAAGATCAGGAACATTTCAAAGAAGTTGATGAGCGGCGTGGGGTTCTCGAAGGGGTGGGCGCTGTTGGCGTTGAAGAATCCGCCGCCGTTGGTGCCCATTTCCTTGATGACTTCCTGCGAGGCTACGGGGCCCTGCGCGATCGTCTGCGTTTGGCCTTCCAGCGTATGCGCCGAGGTGTATGCGTGCAGGTTCTGCGGTACGCCCTGCGCAACCATCAGCAGCGCGCCAATGATGGAGGCCGGCAGCAACACATAGAGCAGTGAGCGCGTCGTGTCCACCCAAAAGTTGCCGATGGTGGCCGAGCTGGTCCGCTTGATGGCGCGGATGAGGGCCGCGGCCACCGCGATGCCCATCGCCGCGGAAAGGAAGTTGTGATACGCCAGACCGGCCATCTGGGTGAGATAGCTCATGGTGGTCTCGGGCGTATACGACTNNCTGCCAGTTGGTGTTGGTGATAAAGCTGGCGGCCGTGTTCCAGGCCAGGTCCGGCCCTACGTTGGCGAGTCCCTGGGGGTTCCAGGGAAGCATGTGCTGCAGCCGCTCAAAGCCGTAGGTGACCACCAGGCTCACGGCAGAGATGCCCAGCACCGAATAAGCATATTCGCGCCAGTTCATCTCCTTGTCCGACTTGATACCGCACAGCCTGTAGATGAGCCGTTCGATGGGACGGAGCACCGGATCCAGCCAGGTGCGTTCACCCTCCAGCACGCGAGCCAGATAGATGCCTACCGGACGAACGCTTGCAAGCAGGATTACGGAGAAGACAGCAAACTGAAACCAACCATTGGCGGACATGTCAGAACTTCTCCGGGAAAAGCAGGGTGGTGATGAGGTAGCCGAACAGCAAAACAGACAAAATCAGCGCAAATCCAGTGATGATATCCATGGGTTACCTCAACTTCTGGCAAGCCTTGACGTAGAGAAACGCCAGGCCGAAGAAAACTATCGTGAACAGCAACATCGTTACATCTTGCATAGCAGGTCTCACTTTTTCATCTGGTGAACAGCATCCGGGGCTTTCACTTCCCAGGAGGTTGACCCCCGGCGCTGCCCCAAACCGAACGGGAGCCAGGGTATATGCCCCATGCAGAATCTTGCCTGTAAGGCCATCATGTCCGAATGTCTCATCTCCACCAATGTCTTGAAGATGACTTTTGGCCCTGTGGATTGAGTCTTCTTTGGCGTTTCAAATCGCGCTGAGTGCCTATCAACACATAGATCATGAATGCCACACCAGCGGCACAGAACGCGCTTAATGCGAGCAGGGCAACCACGGCGCACCTTCCAGACAGGCTGTCTAGCACCGGCCTGCACAATAGGAAGGCTATGGCTCCGTCCCTAATAAAGTCCTGAAAAGTGCCTAAATTATTCCTAAAGGGATTAGCTCAGATTGGGATAGGCATGAGGCGGTTCGTAAGCGCGAATTGCCAATGAAAGGGCAGGAGCTAGGTTTTGGTGGGCAACTGAAATCTGTACCCGAACCATGGCTCTGTGAGGACATAGCGCGGCTTGGAAGGGTCAGGCTCTATCTTCTTGCGAAGCTGGTTAACTAAGACGTGTAAATACTCGACCTCACCACCGTAGTCCGGACCCCAGACCGCTTGGAGGATCTTTGCGTGGGGTATTGAAACGTTCGGATTCGCAATCAAATAATTGAGGACCTCAAATTGCTTGGGGGTTAGCCGTACGTCACGACCGTGAATCGATACGTGATGACTATCGAGATCCACCTGAACCTGATCGAACGCGATGACGTTCGATCCCTGGCGCGGCGCTAGGGGGGCACGCCGCAAATTGGCACGAATGCGAGCGAGCAGTTCGGGCATACTGAACGGCTTTGTGATGTAGTCGTCTGCGCCTGCATCCAGAGCTTGGATCTTCTCCTCTTCTGTCTTTCGGACGGTAAGCATGACAATCCCGATGTCCGAATGCTCTCGAATCGAACGACAGGCTTCCACTCCGCCCATCCCCGGCATATTGCGGTCCAGGATGATCAGGTCATAGCGCTCGTCGCGCAGCTTCTCAAGCGCTGCCTCGCCGCTTCTTGCATCTCCAATAATGTATCCCTGCTTGGTCAACGCAGCCTTCATCACTCGCCGAAGCTGCGGATCATCATCGACAATTAGAATCTTTGCCGTCTTCATAACAACTGGACCTCATGAAATGCGGGTAGTGTGAACGAGAACTGGGCGCCGCCTTCCGGCGTGTTCTGCACCCGCAGCTTTCCATCATGAGCGCCTACGATGTCGCGCGCAATGCTCAGCCCCATTCCTGTCCCGGCCACCGATTCCTGCGTTTGCTTTCCACGATAGAAACGTTCGAAGATCGCATCGAGTTCGTCTGGAGGTATACCGGGGCCGTGATCCCGGACCGCAATTGTGACGGTGTCGCCCGCCTGGCTTGCCGATATTGCGATCGTCGTCTCAGGAGGGGAATACTTGACGGCATTGCGCAGCAACTGTCGCAGCGCAAGGCCGATCATTTCAGGATCTGCATCGACGGGCGAAATGTCTTCCTGAATCTGAACCTTCAACGGACGACCATCCAATAGCGTCTTCATGCGATGAAGAGAAGAGCGAATGAGGTCTGGCACGGGAAGTCTGCTGCGCCGTATGTTGGGTTTACCAGACTCGATCCGCGCCATATCCGTGGTCTCGCTGATCATCTCGCTCAACCTGTCTGCCTCTTCCTCAACAACAGCCAGAAAGTCGTCCTCCTCTGGTTCATGCCTGTATTCGGAGCGCACTGTGGTGATAGCGCTCTTGACGGAAGTCAGAGGTGTAAGAAAATCGTGTGCCAGCGCGTCAAGGAGGGTGCTGCGCAGCCGTTCATTGCGACGCGCAACTTCAAGTCTGCCAAGAGCAATCTGTTGGCGGGCATGCTCGATTGCGATTGCGACCAGATTCGCAATTGCCTGCGCAGCAGGTTCCGATAGTGAGGGGCCTATCGCTCCGAGACTTCCGAGCACTCTTCCTCCGAGCGCGACCGGGACAACAATCGCCTTGATTCCTCCGGGAGTCAATGCTTTTCGGGAGACGAACCATGCTCCATCTCCAATTGCAACTGAGCGCAGCATATCTTGCTCGAGCCTTTGATCCTCAACTCCCGCGAAACAAATCTCTCCAGTTTGCCTGTCGCAAAAGGCAACTGAAAAGAAGCCCGACTGCTTCCTGACACTGGCCGCGACCTGCGGCCCAAGCTCGCTTGTGGTATCGATCAGCATCAGCGACAAGCTGAGCTGATATAGCCGTTCGACTTCGATCCTGCGAGCCTGAGCCTCCGCTGCGCGACTCCGAATACCGGCCGAGAGTTGGCTCGCGGTGATCGCTGTCACCATAAAGACAAACAGCGCCACCCAGTTTTGCGGATCAGCGATGGTAAGGGACAGGATCGGTGGAAGGAAGTAGTAGTTGAGACAAAGCATCGCTGCTACAGACGTCACGAACGATTCCGTCAAGCCCCAGCGGGCAGCGACGACGAGCACTGCGAGTACATAGGCAAAGCCCACGATCAGGGCATTGACATTCAAAACAGAGAAGGCAATCCAGGTGATTGCTGCGACGAGCACAAGGCAGGCGAGGACCTTGAGCATGTGAATGCCAACCTGTTGCACGGATGTGGATTTCGAGAAGTTCAAGTCGGGCGACGTTTCGAAGACGATTCTAACTCCCCAAGACGAAAAGGTGCGCCTTCACCCGCAGCCCCGACAGCGACAATGGAGTTTGTCGGATTCTTCGGTGGCGCTCTTCTCGATGGTGGAATAGGGCCGCTTCGAGGTGAACAAGCCAACGCAGGCCATGTATTGTCCGAAGGGCAGCGAAAGGCCGGCGTGCTCCGTTAAGCGAGTAACTTATGATCAACACGCGCTCTGGGAAGCCGGCACGCAGTTCGGGGACCTCCAATCGCAAGCAGACGACGGCACCGGAGCTCACAGTCGGAGCGCAGTAGAGTCCAGCCATAAGCTCTCCAAGATGCGTTGCAAGTCCATTACAAACGATCGCTTCGAATTTCAACAGCTGGATCGGTCCCGGCTTGTCGGCATCGCGCCATTTTCCCGCAAGTAAACACCTCGGTACTTGTCTAGATGCTGGGGCGTAATTCGAGTTCCGATCCGCCTTGTGGTGGGAAAATTTGTATGACGATCCCTGACGTAGTTGGCGGGCTCGCGGCATGGAGTACAAAAAGTTGGTAGTGGCTCTGAGCCACTACCAAAAAGTTCGGCATCTTGTACTGAGTCGGCAGGTTCAATTACCATGTTGAAGGTTTCAGGCTTGGTCTAAAGGAGGAAGGATGAGCATAAGAGGAGCGGTGACTGAATTAAACAAGGAGATCGAGCGTCTTACGAAAATGCGAGACGCGCTTTTGGAAGGGTCACTAGAGATGATCCCTGTGCACACCGCGACCGCTGCAAACTCCCCGGCTCCAAAGAAATCCTCCCCAGCCAAGAAGAGAACGATGTCTCTTGCTGTCCGCGAGCGCATCTCCGATGCCGCCAA
>PLKY01000143.1 GCA_003140785.1 Acidobacteriaceae bacterium
GCTTGAACTTGCCAATCCTTTTCGCTTCAATCGTGAATTGCGCACCCCCCACGCGCCCCGCATCCACCGACACGCTCTTTTCCGCGTCGTCGTTGTCCAGCCCAAACCAATCCTCCTGCTTCAACTCAAGCTTCACGCGCCCAGACGTGCCGGTGTAGTTATAGGCCGCCGCTGGAATTGACACGCGATCCCCCTGCGTCAACGTCACCGGCAAATCCAGGTCGACAAAGAAATCCTGAAAAACCTTCAGGCTCGCCGTCCCCGTGCCCAGCGCGCCATCCTCCGTCGAAGACAGCATCGCCATCCGCCAAGTCGTAATCGAATCGGCAATCGGAATCGAAACGCTCGCGTAGCCCTTCCCATCCGTCAGAATTTCCGGATTGACGTACAACGCCTCCGGAAAATACGACCGCACATGCGCTTCTCCTGCAAGCGCTTCACCCTTATCCTTCTTCAGATCCTGTACCTCGCGGCTTTCCAGCGCCATGTTGTCCGCTACCGCAAACTGCGCCTGTGCCTTGGCGGCTGCAAAATTCATCGCTCCTATCGAACCGCCCACAGCTCCGGCCCTCGCCATCATCATCGGTGCCGGCATCGGCTCTGCAGCCACCATAACCGCCTCGGTCACAGCGCCTACATTCAGAGTCGCCGACACGTCTGCGCGATCGCGCGCCTTCAAATTCACCTCGCTCGAAAGCCGCTCAAATCCCGGCGAACCAGCCTCCATCCGATACCGCCCCGGCATCAGCGCCGCCAACGTGAATCTCCCCTCCGCATCGCTGCGCGCCGAACGCGTTTCCCCGCCTGGCAACAGCCGCAACGTCACCGTCGCTCCCGGAATCACAGCCCCAGACATGTCCACAATCGTTCCGTCAATCTCTGCGCGCCCATTCCACGGCCCACGCGCATGCTCCACCCGCACATTCAAAGAGCCGCCGCGGTCCGGCGCTCTCACTACATTGCCCGTTCGCTCCTCGAGATACACTGTCAAATCGTCTCCGTTGCCAAACTGCCGATCCCCACCCGCACTGCGCACAAGGAAAACCCCGTTTCTACCCCACCTCCACCCCACCGGTTCAATGCGCAGCGGAGTGCCCCACGCATCGCGCGGCGCATCGCCATCCTCCACTTCCCCGAACGCCTTCACCATATTCTGCGGATGTTCGTGCAGCTCCCGGCTCAAATTCTCCGCAATCCCGCGCACCTGCTCCACAAACGCAGCGTGATAGCGCTCCTGGTACTCTCCAAACTTCTCAGCAGGAAGATTCTTTCCAAACTTCACGTCCAACTTTGCAGGCATTGCCATCTCCGTCGCCGCAAACAGCGCCCGCGCAGCCAGATCACGCCGCTCGTTCTCTACCGGCTCAATCGGATTCACGGCACTCTCCATCGAGAGCGAATGAATCTCATACCGCGGCTTCATTAATTCCTGTTCGAGATAGAAAAACACTTTTGCAAATCCCGGCTGCTTTTCCGCCAGCGCAAACACCGCCTCATCCACCACCTGCAATCCCAGCGCCGCCTGCACGCCTTCCCCGCGCGCATTCGTCACGTGAAACTTGACCCGCGCCTCACCGCCCGGCCGATACACCGCCGCATCGCTCGTCGCCTCAATCTTCAACTCATCTGCCGGCTGCACAAACACCAGTCGATGATCGGCCACTGGCTCTGCATCGCGTCCAAACACATACGCGTCCAGATCCACCGTCCCCGCCATCTCCGGTGTCGCCGTCAGGCTCACCTCCGCCTGCCCATGCTCCAGATCCACATCGCGCGTCAGAATCGTTTGCCCGTTCTTCACCACGTCCACATACGCTGTTCCACGCGCCCGGGTCGACAACACTTTCAGTTCAATCCGGTCGCCCATCTTGTAAACTGCTCGTTCTGTGCGTAGCAAAATCTGGTCCGTTCCCTCACGCATCTCCAGCGGCAGGCTGCTTGTGATGTGATTCCCGCGATGATCGTCCGCCTGCACCCGCAATGACTCCATTTCCGCACCCGGATTCATGCGCAATACAGCAACGCCCGCCTCATCCGTCGACAACCGCTCCTCGCGCCCATCCTTCTCGTGCACGGTCAGCGTCGTCCGCGCCGGACTTCCATCCGGATATGCGCTCAGCAAAAACACATCGTTTTCAATATGCGGAACCAGCGTTCCACCCTCTGGGACCGCCGTGATCAGCAGCGGCGCTTCACTCACCGTAATCGGTTCGCCCCGCGTCTCCGCATGATCTGCTGCGTCCTTCACCGTCGCTTCAATCAGCGCGCGCGCCGCGCCCTGGCTCAATGGCTTCCCCGCAAAATATTCCGGAAGCTTCAAATCGAATCGGTACGCGCCGTCGCCATCCGTCTTCCCCTTCGCCGTCGCAGCTTCCACCACCTCCACATCCATGCTCGAAGCCTTGATTGTGACAACGGCGTTATCCACCGGCTTGCCGAAGAAGTAATTCGCGCGCACCGTCCCCGTCACATGATCCCCCGGACGATAATCCCGCTTCTCTTTCCCATCCTTCTTTTCAAACTCAACAGCGACTTTGAACTTCGGCAGCACATATCGCTCCACCTGTACCGCAATCTCGGCCGCGTTCACCGGAGACTCGGCATCCCCCATCAACTCACGCAGATGATACGTGCCGAGGTTCACCTCATCGGCCAGTGCGAACTCCGCCGACGCAATTCCGAACTTGTCCGTCTCCGTCGCCTTCTTGAAAACTTTGTTCCCCCGCGAGTCCTCCACTTCAAACGTCAGCTTCCGCGCCGCATCCGCGTGGTGATTCGCTTGCTCCAGCGCCAGCGCGCGCACATGGATCGTTTGCCCCGGCTGATAAACGGGCTTCTCTGTCGTCAGCAAGATCGATGCCTTGTCCTTGATCTCTACCGGCTCCGTCTCTTCGGTTGATCCAACCGGCGTGTTCACCAGAAACTTCAGCGCGTACTTTCCCGTCAATCCCTGCGGCAGCCGGAACCCCGCTTCCACCGTGCCCCTATGATTCAGCGTTCCCGAAAAAAGCTCCCTCCCGTGACCATCCGCACCCGCCAGTTCAACCCGCAGCGAACCCCTCAACGGCACATGGCTATTCACATCCGACACCATCACCCGAATCGCCGCGCGGCTCCTCGCCATATATTCTGTCTGCCCCAGCACATGCACCACCGGCCGTCGCAGCACCTCCGCAATCGATTCGATCCCTTCAATCGCTGCTGTCTTCCCGTCCTCGAAAGCAAACCGGTAGCGAATCCGCTGCCACACCAGATCCTCCAGCGCCAACGGCTTCGTGGGTGCGATCATCTCCTCCCAAACTCCGCCACCGGCACTTATCTGCACTGTGCTTTCCATGCGCCCCATCACGTTGTTCTCAGGATCGAGAATCTCCGCAACCAGCGTCCCTGTTTCTGCCTTCGCAGCATGATACGGAATCGTCACCACAAGGCTTCCGTGCCTGTAAATCGCACTCATCGATTCGGCTTCTGCGCGTGCGCAAACCACCATCGCGCAAACTGCGAAGAGAAGAAGAGAGAAGGAAATTGCTCGCACTCCGCGCGTAAGGCTTCTCAGGCAGGGACTCATCGGCTTTCTCCCGGACGTCGCCGCGAAGCTGCAGCGGGCGACTCGTCTAATCCGAGAACGCACTCGTCCCAAGAACTTGCACTGTCTTATGAATTATTTTTTGCGCGGAGGTTGGACGCTGCTATTTGCGCTTCCAGTTCATACCATCGGCGCTCGTCCACTTGTCGCCGTTATCCGTGGTAATCTCGAAGACCGGCGCGGGCACGGCTGCCTCTATCTTTGGCGCACGATTCACCTTCGGCTTGCGCACCGACGCTTGCGACAAGGTCATGCTTTGCGGCTCCAGGGCGTCGGCTTCACTCGCCTCCACCGTCACAGTCTGCGTCGCCGCTCCCACCTGCAGCGCAACATCCGCCACGTTCGTCTGCGACTGCCTCACGTCGACGCCCTTCGTTGTCTGCTGCTCAAATCCCTGGGCCTGGGTCTTCACATCGTTGGAGCCCGGCGTCAGCCGATCCAAAACATACCGTCCATCCGCACCCGTCGTTGCAGTCTGCGTTGTGTGGCTGGCGGAATCGGTCACGGTCACCTTCGCGCCGGGAACCGCAGCGCCGCTCACGTCTTTCACCGTTCCCGTCAATTGACCACTCGATATCTGCGGCGCGGCATTCTGTTCCAGATTCTGCGCAGGAGCGGGCGCTCTTTGTGCCTGCGCCGCAGCGTCCCTGCCTTGGATCTGCAAAATCGCAACGTTTTGGTTTACAGTCTGCACTGGTGTACTCGATTCTTGACGCTGCGGCGACGTCTCCCGGTTAACGCTCGCAAACTCCGCCATCCGTCCGCCTGCCACCGCAGCGCCGCCTATCATTCCATACGACGCAAGGTCCGCCTTCACAGCCCGTCCCGTCCACACCGTGGGCACCGCGGTCCAGTGCTCTCCTCCGTCCGCGCTCGCAAACACCCCGTTCCGCGCATCGATCGCAACCACCTGTCGTCCATGCGTCGCCAACGAAAGGACCGCCAATCCGCTCGGCAATGAAACTTCAGCGCGAGCAGCTTCCGCCTTCATCAGATCGCTGCCGCCAGTTGCTCCGTTCCCGATCCACTCCGAACCCGCGTTGGGCGCAGCCGGCGATTCGTTCATCGCACCAGCCACAGGTGCTTGGGCCGCAGCCATCGAAGGCGCTGCCACCGGACTCGGAGGCCGAACCGTAGTAGCCGCACTCCCGAGAAACGACTCCGTCGCAGCAGTTGCATTCGAAGGCAAAGGTCCGCTNNCACCGCGCGCACCTGCGCCCCTATCGCCTTCTTCGCATCCAGATTCTGCCGGGGCGTCGCACCCACCGCACCCGCCAAACCTCCCTCACGTTCCGCAGGCGTGGTCTTCTTGTCGAGCGCCCGGGCCGGCTTACTCACATCCCCTGCATTCACCGCCGGCCGCGCAGGAACATGCGACTCCGCCAACTGCGCCGGCTCGTTCGCTTTTCGCCCAGTCAGCGAGTCATGCCGAATGTACAGGACGAGAACCACCACAGCCGCCAGCGCCGCTGCCGCAGGCCACACAACACCCCACCCCACAAACCACGGCGTCCGGCTCGGCTTCTCAACCGGATACTTGACCGGCTCCGCAACCTCCTCGACCGCAGCCTGCGACAGCCGAATCGTTGCGCGGCATTCCCCACAAACCGCAAGATGCGCGAGCATCTCCTCCCGCTCATGCGCGGGCAGCACATGCTCCACAAACGCACTGATTTGGTCCGCGTCCGGATGCCTTTCCGCACCATGCCCGAATTGAATCGTCTCCTTCATCACGAATCCAATGCCACCCTCGTCCCGCCCTCTGCCTGAGCCATTCCGCCCCTCGCCTCTTCTTCCCCATCCTCCTTCTTATAGAACGCCGCAATCTGCGAACTTTGCAGCAGCACCCTCAGGTTTATTTCCAAATCGCGCACATCCGCCCCCAGCGCTTCTTCCGCCGCCCGCTTGCTCAGCCCATTCTTCCTCAGATTTTTAAGCAGTTCCTCGCGCACATCCGCCACCAGCCGCTTCAATCGCCGGCTGATCGTCGCCTCATGCACCTGCAATGTACGCGCAATTTCTTTCAGCGTTTGCCGATCCAGAAAATACGCCGCCAACAAGAAGCCAGCCTCTGCCTCCAGCTCGCCCAGCGTGCGCGCCACCGCGCTAGTCAACGTGCGAAGCTCTGCCGCAACCGGCGCCTCTGCAATCAGAGCCGCGCAATCCATCTCCTCCAGCGGACTCTCGCGATGCGTGCGCCTATAGTGATCCCGAAATCGCTGCACCAGCGTCGTGCGCAACCATCCTTGCAGCGAACCCCGTCCCGAGTACGATGCAAACGGCGACCGCCGCTCCCCGTCCTGCGCGCGCAACCCATACAACTCCGCGTAAAGCGAATCAGCCAGCTCTTCTCCCAGGCTCGTCGACCCCGTGATCGCTGAAGCAGTCTGCGTCAATCCCGCGCGATAGCGCTCCAAAAACCGCGCCCACGCCGCCTCTTTACCCCGCGCGCATCCATGCGCCAGCGCCAGTTCGCCCAGGTGGATCGCACGGAAAAATGCCTCCCGCTCTTTGCGGCTCGGCTCCGTTCCTGCCGGAACTCCATAGTCGTGCTTCGCTCCTACGCCCGCCAGCACATCGCCGAATTCACGGAGCGCCAATCCGCAAGCCTCCGCTTCCGCCGCAATCCAAAGCTCCTCAAGTACGCTCTCCGGCAGGTCTGGGATCGCAGCAGACACCGCCACAACCGCCGCCGACGCATTCATACCGCCAGGCGCAACAAGCTCATCCGGCTTGGGTGCAGCCGCATCCACGTTCCTGAGCATACTCTGTATAGACACCGGTCAGCCGCGTTTCGGCACCCGCCCATCGCCCACGTTCAGCGCGTCTGTCGCAGCGCCAGCCGCGCCGCATTCGCACCGCACATCCCGTGCACTCCGCCGCCCGGCGCCGTCGAAGATGAGCACAAATACAGTCCCCGCGTGCCAGTGGCATAGCTCGGCCGAAACAGAAACTGCCGCACCGTCATTGCCCCACCGCTGATGTCACCGCCCACCAGGTTCGCATCCATCGCCTCGAGATCTGCGGGCGACGACACCTTCCGCATCAGCACGCAGTCCCTGAACCCCGGTGCGAACCGCTCGATCTGCTCTTCGATCCGTTCCGTCATATCCACCGTCGATCCATTCGGCACATGGCAATATGCCCACAGCACATGCTTGCCCGCCGGCGCGCGCGTCTCGTCATAGAGCGAAGGCTGCGCCGCGATAACGAACGGCCGCTCCGCACAGCGCCCGCGGGTCATCGCATCTTCTGAAGCAGCAATCTCCTCGTACGTGCCGCCAAGATGCACCGTAATCGCGCGCTGGCAATCCCGCGCCTTCCATGGCACCGGCTGCGAAAGCGCATAGTCGATCTTGAAAACCCCCGGTGCCTGCGCAAACTTCTTCGCTGTCTGCCAAAAGCCCTCATTCACGTGCTCGCGCGCAATCGCCATCAGTGCTCGCGGAGTCGTGTCAAACAGCGTCAGAGTCTCATGCCCGCCTAGTTCCTTCCATGTTTGCGCATCGATGCGCCGCGCCGTATGCACCGTCCCGCCCAGCTTTTCGAGATGCGCGACAAGCGCACGTGTAATCGCTCCCGAACCACCGCGCGGAACCGGCCATCCCACCGCATGCGCCGCCGCAGCTAACACCAGCGTCATCGCCGAACTGAGCGGCCGATCGAAACTCAAGAATGTGTGCGCAGCCAATCCTGCAAACAGCGCCCGCGCGAGCACACCCTCCAACTCATTGCGCGCAATCCATTGCGCCGGCTGCACCCCGCTCATCCCGAACCGCGCCATGCGCAACGGATGCCGCGGCATTCGAACCACCGGCCCCAGCGCATCCTTTACAAAATCGTCCCAGTGCTCCACCAACGGCTGCAACAGCGCCCGCCATCGTCTGCCATCCATCCCCAGCACACGATCCGTGGTCGAAAGATCCTGCTCCAGTACCACCGCCGTTCCATCGTCCAAAGGATGCGCCAGCGGCGCTTCGCCGTGAATCCATTCCAATCCGTATTCAGCGAGTGGCAGCGATTTGAAAAACGGCGAGCTCACCGCCATCGGGTGCACCGCTGATCCAAAATCGTGTAGGAATCCAGGCAACGTCAGAGGTAGTGTGCGCGCGCCGCCGCCCGCCTCGGCCTCTGCTTCATATACCTCAACGCGCAATCCCGCCTGTGCAAGCGCAATCGCCGCCGCCAAACCGTTCGGGCCCGAACCAATCACGAGCGCGCGCTTCGTTTGCATTCGTCTCCAAACTCGCCAAGTTCAATCGTGCGGTCCTAATTCCTCAGGCCACGCGACAACCGCGAACCGCCCATCCGCCGTCCGCGTAATCTCCGGCGCATACAGCCCAAGATACTCTCTTCGCCACCAATTCCCCGTCCGCCGCTTCTCATCCATCGATGTAAACCAGTACCGCCACAGCACCGCCCGCACCATCTTCGGCGTCGCCTGTCCAAACGGATCCCCCTTGAACAACGCCAGCACATCGCCATCATTTTCAAGTAGCCGCTCTTCCGTCAGCGGAACAATGTCGTTCTGATGCCAATCGCCCAGCGACGCGAACCATAAATTCCAATCGAAGCGCGGCTGATACGGCGCATAGATCCGCGGCGGCTCATTCAAGAGCTGCGGCTTGTTGCGAAACAAATACGGCGTCCAATTCTCCCCATCGTTCGATCCCTGAAACTCAATGTCGTAGCGTCCCCGCGTCATCACCGCAAATAAACCATACTGATTCGCAATTCGAAAAGGATCCAGCCAGGCCACCGGAGCCATAGGGAGTGAAACCCCACGGAGTGGGATCCCAATCATCTCGACAGTCGTGTCATACGCAATCCACGTCAACATCACCGCGCTCACAGCCAACCCGATCCCTCTCCCGATCCCCGCAGCCCTCCGCCACCGTCTCTTGCCATCGCCTTCAATTTCATCCGCCGCAGTCGCCGCCGCATCCTCCGCCACCGCGCTTCCTTCCGTCGCCGTCAAAATCGACAACCGCTCCTCTGATGGCGCTTCCATCTCCGGCGCAATTGTCGCCGCCTGCGGCCTCCAACGCACCGGCACAAATCGCAGCAGCGTCCGATCATCCAACAGCAAGAATCCCAGCGACAGCACCAGGTAATTCAGAAACGTGTAATTCGCTGTAAGAATCACACCAATCTCCCACGGCGTAACAATGCAAAAACAAATCAACCGCACGCGCCGCGGAAAAAACAGCATCAGCACAATGCCCAGTTCCATCACCAGCGTGCCCGCTGCCGAAGCCGCATGAAACCAGTGCGGCAAGTGCTCCGCATACCATCCAATCCATGTCGGCAGCGGTCCGTTTTGGTAGTACTCGTCCATCGCCGTCATGTTTCGCCACTGCTCATCGCCGCTCAGCAGCTTCACCATGCCCGACTCGAAATAAATCCGAAACCACTCCCACTGCAGCAGCCACAAACTCGCGCGCGAAGGCGGATCGCTCGCACCCCATCCCGGCATCAACCCGCCCGGCGCAAAAAACAGCGCCAGAAATCCCGCCTCCAGCAACATCCCATCCGACTGGTAGCTCGAGAATTCCCCCGAAGCAGCAACGAACGAGAGGAAGCACACGAAGCAAACGAAGAAGCTAAATCGCGGCCAAAGGTTCAGAAACGCAAGAACCGACGCAATCAACCCGACCCACGTCACCGCCATCATCATGTGCGAACTTGACGCAATCCAGAACAACGACGGTGCATACCAATACTTCAAGCCGGGCATTGCACGCCCCACCGCTGCCAGATATTGTTGTGCCGGCAATATCCCAGCGGGCCCAATCAGCCCCTTGATCTGAAACAGCAGCGAATAAAACGCGGAGAAGTAAATCGCAGCCAGCGCGCGCAAAAAAATCCAGCGCGGAATCAGCCGGTCCGCCGGCCCATGGCGGCCATCAAACAACCATCGCAAAATATTGCGTGGCCTCTTCATCGCAGCAACAGGATAGTCCCTCTCCTGCGTAATTGGATGCGAAGCGTCAATCCCCACAACCAAGGGTGCCCTATCCTTGCGCAACAAGGGTCGGAAAGCACAAACCTCAACCAGCTGCTGTCAC
>PLKY01000085.1 GCA_003140785.1 Acidobacteriaceae bacterium
GCCTTTTTATGCGGTCTATGCCTAGTCTCGCTCGAAAACGAGGGCCACTCTGGCTCCCGACTAGTGTATGAAGCTCTCCCCGCCTCGTCTTGCTATCGAATGACGGCCAATCATGGAAATGAGCCCACAAGATGTATCATCTGCGCGCTCAACAGACACGTACTGCGTGATGACCTCGAATCGATTTGACGATATGTTCAAGTTGGCCGTCCACCCGCTCCCGTCGTTCGCGCCAATTGAACTCGATCAGTTCGTCCGGTTCCATCGGCGTTCCTTCCAGCACCAACCCGCTCCATGTGTAGTACGCTCCCGTGGGCATCGCCAACCGAAATCCATTGCCGACTTTGACGGAAGTTGCGGAGAGGAGGCGACCAGCCGTTCTCTCTCCGACGATTGTGGCGAGCTGGTTCTCTCGTGCAAACGCGACNNTTTCTCGCCCAACCCCTCGGTTTGAAGCACAATGGTTTTTTTCGTCATCATTGCGGGCCCAAACTGCAAAGCAAGCAGCCACAATGTCTTGGTTGAAGACGGGATTCGTGAGAATCGATGGAAACTGTGTTTCTCTGATTCGAGATTAGCTGTGACACGGCGCCTGTCGAGCGCGAATCCAACCGGGACCCTGCCTGGTGTAATCATGCTCATTACACGAAGCGCGCCGATCCCTCCGCCGGTGTTGCCACGCAGGTCGATGATAAGGCTATTGACCGCGCCCAGCTTCTCGACGGCGCGGGAGATCTCGTTAGCAACCTCGACCCCAATCATGCCCGGAAACATTGCAATCTTCAGGTAGCCCGACCCGTCACCTAGTTGCCGCGCCTCGACGAGCGTGGGCTCGATGAAGTGGAGTTTCTTCCCCTTGGGCCGAGCTACTTCGACTGAAACAGTGCGTCGTTGGTCGCTTTTGTCCACAAACTCCACACTTGTTTGCTTGCCCATAGCGAATACGGGATGTTCCGGCGGAGTAATCTCCCGGCCATCGACATTGAGAAGGATGTCGCCAGGTTCAATGCCGGCGATCGCTGCCGCTCCTCCTGCGTGGACGTCCTGAAAGATCCATCGTTTTCCATAGGGTGTCTCGTCTTGAAGGTAGGTTGCGCTGAGTGCGGCCCTGCTCGACGCTCTGCGGGCACTGCTGTGAAAGAAGCCCAAATGTGAGGTGTGCAGTTCCGCCAGCAAATCACTCATGGCCTTCTCGAATGCGTCCGCGGTGCCTAAGCTCTCGATCAAAGGCCGGTGCCGCTCCACGGCCGCCAGCCAATCGCCAGTCAGCTTTTCAGGCGAATAGAACCGCTTGCGCAGAGCGGCAAGGACGTTTTCGAGGATTGCGTGCCGGTCACGGAATGAAAGTTGAACAGGCAATGCTGAGCTCGCAGCCGGGTTTAAGGTCATCGGGTGCTCCTGGACGAATTTGTCGATTTTGTCTCACCGAAGAGGATGCCGCTCGGTTCGCCGTTGAGTTGGAAGCCGGCCCAATAGTACGGTGGCGCGCCCGTCTTGAGCATTTCGAGCTGCGCTTGCCTGAGTGCCTCTGCCTTTCCCTCGTGGCGGCTGAGGTTTTGGTAGAAGTTGGCCATCAGTTGGGCGGTAGCGTGATCTTCAAGTTCCCACAGCGTTGACACGACGCTCTGGGCGCCCGCTTCAACGAACGCATTCACGATGTTCTCCACGCCCTCCTCGCCCACTGGCCCTACGCCGGTGTCACAGGCCGAGAGCGTTACAAGGTCGGCATTGAGGCGGAGGTTTCTGATCTCGCGTACCTTGAGAAGGCCGTCCTTCTTGGCCGGATTCTCCGGAGCGAATACGAGCGCGGAACGATCCGAGATCTCGGGATCGACATACCCGTGAAGAGCCAAGTGAATAACGTTGTATTGGCTCAGCGGAAGCTGCTTGAAGTTTGTCTCCGTCGCTTTCGCGCCCAAAAGAATGGTGCTGGGCTTCGGAAGGTCGGCTGCGATGTTCTCAACCTCGTGCTGGCTCTCGGGCAGCGCGACAAATTCGCGCCGTTCGGGCCCAGAAATGGCCCTGCTAATGCGCGCGAGGAGCGTGGTCTGGGGAGCTTTCGATGTCCATGCCGCCACTCCGACATACGGAAGGTCCTCTCGAAGCACCTGATCGGATCGATGCCTCAGCATGTACAGCACGGTTCCCGATGGTACGACTGTGACCAGGCGGGAAGTCAGAATGTACTGCCCGGTATTCACCAAAGCAGAAAACGGCAGAAGGTGGAGCTTGCCATCTGGCACCACGATCAAATCCTGCTTCTCCTTGAATTCCGGGATTCCGCCAAGCAGTCCGTCGAAGAGCCGTTGCCCCAGAGCAGGGTCCGTCTTCTGTTGCTTCAGAGTGGAGCGATACTGCGTCGATTCCTGCTCCAGCAGGTCTCTTGGCGGGAGACTGTACCGGTGGACTGAATTGCGGGTCACGGCAAGCGCGTAGGAGTTCGGATCTCCCAGCACATACTCGACAAGTAGCTCAGATGCCCGCAGGCTGTGCTGAAGTTCGCGCAGTGCGACGGGCACCGGTGCCGGATCGTTTGACAATGGCTCCGTGCCGAGCTGCTGTTCGGTGCTGTAAATCGATTCGAGAATGTGCGCTCTGGAGGCCGAATCGTCTGTGTTCAGCAATTTGATATTGAGCTTGGTGAGGTTCTGTTCGGTGGCGTCGGGTTCATGCGGCAAAATGACCTCGTGATGTGAAAGACCTTGAGCTTCCACCCGCCCGCGCGCCCGCTCGATTGCTCGGAAGGCGTCCTCTGTGCGGCCCTGGTCGCTTAAAGAAACAAAGTACCCCGCGTAAACGATGCTGAGATCATTCAGCAATTGGCGCTCAGCGGTCGGCGTGGGAACCTTGCTGAGGAGCGCATCCAAGAGATCCGCGCTCTTCTCATACAGTTCGTTCGATGCCTTTATGTTGCCAAGACGGGCCATGATTTCGGCCTTGATTCCGAGATTCCGCGGCACGAAGTACAGTTCGTCGGGGATGTTCTCATTCGCCGCGATCGCTTCATTGATGGCGGCCAGCGCCGGCTGCAATTCCTTTTGATGGATATAAGCCTTTGCGAGCAAGCCATCGACCTGGGTCAGGCCGCGCCAATACGAAAGCTGCCTCGCATATTGGGCGGAAAGGGCGTAGTCGGATACCGCTTGATCCCATTGTCCCATCCGCTCGTATACGCGGGCCCTCTGCTGGTAGAGCTCGTAAAGATGTCCTGCAAGATGGTAGACGGAGACTCGACGCAGCTCCTCTGCGGCTAGCGCCAGTGCCTCTTTGTTTTCTCCGAGGCCGCTCAGTGCATCAATCTTTGCGTTGACAGCGATCGTCGGGTACGCGGCCCCTCGAGTCTTCCCGGCAACCTTGATCGCTTCGTCCAGCGGTCCGAGAGCCTCTTGGTACTTATGCATTTCCACTAGGCCCGCGCCGTAAAGGCTCGCGTATCGAATGTGTGCACCTGGATCGGCGACTTTGGCGACCGTCCACGCTCTAACTACATTCTTTTTCGCGGTTGCGATGTCGCCAAGCAGGAATGCTGCGACGCCCTGTTCTCCCATCGCACGCGAAGCCAACAGGTAGTGATGTTGTCTGTTCGCGAGTACCTTTACCTCCGTCCAGGTCTGGCGCGCCATTCCAGAGTCGTAATTCACTTCAAGCATCCCAAGAATGGTCAGGATGCGAAGACGTGTTTCAGGATCCTTCGCTTCGAGGAGATCCAGATCCTTTCGAAGCAGCGCAATTTGGCTAGGGACAGAAGTGGATGATTCGCTGTGCGCCGGCATTTGGCTGACACGCGCGTAGAGGGCCTTTGAGAGCTGATGCCTTTGAGTGAATTCCTGCTCGGCTTGCCGGTAAAGAGGTTCTGCCTCAATCCAGCTGTTGAGCCACGACATCTCATCGG
>PLKY01000291.1 GCA_003140785.1 Acidobacteriaceae bacterium
AATTGCCGACCCAAATGGGCACGCGTTCGCCGTTATAGGGATTGATGGCGTAGTGCCCGCTGAAGAAGCCTTCCTTCAGGATGTCGCCGGGGTCGCGGTTGGCGCGCGCGTCCACCATGGCTTTTGCCCGCGCCTTGCCCGCGTCGTCGAGCAGCGTCTCGTTCAACGGGTGCTCCGGCGCCAGGATCACGCAGGTAGCGCCGTAGATGGTGTCCACACGGGTGGTGAAGACGCGAATCGGCGTCGAGGTATCGGCCAGGCGGAAATCCACCTCCGCGCCTGCCGACCGCCCGATCCAGTTGCGCTGCATGGTGAGCACGCGCTCCGGCCAGCCGCCTTCCAGATCCTTCATGTCGTCGAGCAACTGGTCGGCGTAAGCCGTGATTTTGAGGAACCACTGCTCCAGCGCGCGCTGCTCCACCGGCGTGTCCTCGTGACGCCAGCAGCAGCCCTCCACCACCTGTTCGTTGGCCAGCACCGTGGCGCACTTGGAGCACCAGTTGACCAGCGCCTTCTTCCGGTAGGCCAGTCCGCGCTCCATCATCTTGAGGAAGAACCACTGGTTCCAGCGGTAGTAGTCCGGCAGGCAAGTGGTGACCTCGGTGGCCCAGTCAAATCCCATGCCCAGGCGCTCAAACTGCCGCTTCATTCCGGCAATGTTGTTAAGCGTCCACTCGCGCGGCGGGGTGTGGTTTTTGAGCGCGGCATTCTCGGCCGGCAGCCCGAAGGCGTCCCAGCCCATGGGGTGCAGCACGTTGTAGCCGCGCATCCACATGTGGCGCGCCAGCGCATCGCCAATCGAGTAATTGCGAACATGCCCCATGTGCAACTGGCCGCTGGGATAGGGCAGCATCTCCAGCACGTAGTACTTCGGCTTACCGCAGGAAGGGGGTTCGGCCGCATACAGCGCAGGGTCCCCAGCCCAGCGCGCCTGCCACTTCGCCTCAATCGAGGCCGGATCGTATCGCTGTTCCTTGTCTTCCGCCATCACCCTTCAGTGTAAATGGGGCCCTGAGGTTCAATCCTCAGGCGGGGATGGGATCCTCGTTCCTCGATTCTGCTCGTGCTAAACTTGTCATACAAGTATAATCTGTTGCAGGAACGTAAGCGAGGAGATTCATATGCTGGCAGTCCGCATTCCCGGCGAGATCGAAACGCGCTTGGAAAAACTTGCGGCTCTCACCGGACGTCCCAAAAGCTTTTACGTTCGCGAAGCCCTCCAGACGCATCTAGACGAGATCGAAGACACATACACAGCTCTTTATCGTTTGGAGCACCCCGCCAGGCGCTGGACCCTAGAGGATTTGGAGAATGGCTCAGACCTCGGACGATCCGCCAAAAAGAGATAAGGCATGGGCGGTAGAGTTCGACGACCGCGCCCGGCGCGAGTTGCGCAAACTCGACGCTAAGATTCAGCAAGCGATTCTTCGCTACCTGCGTTCACGCATTGCGGTAACTGAAGATCCCAGGCGCTTCGGAAAGCCCTTGCGCCGAAATCTCGCCGGTCTCTGGCGGTATCGTGTGGAAGATTACCGCTTGATCTGCCGCATTGAAGAAACTCGCGTGGTAGTGCTTGTCCTACAGGTAGGCCATCGTCGAGAAGTTTACGAAGACTGAACCAGGCTCTTCAGCGCCCGCACATTCCGCTCCTCGTCGCCCTCTTCATCCACCGGCGTCTCCGCAATGAAGGCAGCATGCGCAAAGCGCTCGTCATTCAGCAACCGCCGAAAGGGCTCGACGCCGATCGTTCCCTGCCCGATGTGCTCATGCCTGTCGAGCTTCGACCCGCGCGCCGTCTTCGCATCGTTGCAGTGCCACACGCGCACTGCCTTGAATCCCACCGTCGCCGCGATCTGCTTCATTGTGTCTGTGTAGCCTTGATCGCTCACGATATCGTAACCGGACACATGCGTATGGCACGTATCCAGGCAAACTGCCACCGGCGCATGCGCCTTGAGCAAGGCCACCAACTCAGCCACCTGGTCAAAGCTTCCGCCCAGCGAACACTCCGAACCGGCCGTATTCTCGATGAGAATCGTGAATGTGGTCCCCTCCCACGGCAGCCCATCGATCGCCTTCTCAATCGATTCCGCAGCCAGCTTGAGGCCCTCGTCGCGCGTCATCCCCTTCCACGAACCGGGGTGCAGCACCAGATAGTCGGCGCCGAACGCGAGCGCCCGCTCAATTTCCCCGCGAAACGCAACCACGCTCTTCTCGCGAAATTCCTTCGTCTGGCTGCAAACGTTCACCAGGTAGCTTGTATGAATGACCAACGGGCCCACATCCAGTTCAGCCCGCAGCTTCCGCATCCGTTCACACTGCTTCGGGTCCACCTGGGGGGCGCGCCACATGCGCGGACTCGACGAAAACATCTGAAATGTATTCGCGCCGATCTCACGTGCACGCTGGACGGCATTCGATGCGCCGCCCGCCGTGCCAAGGTGAACCCCGATGCGCTTTGCCATGCGAACCAGTCTAAATCGATCCGATCCAGAACCGCTCCGCTTACAGAAGCTTCATCGCATCCGGATCCCACCGTACCACAGCGCCCTTTTCAATGCTGAGATTGCTCAACAGCGCCGCGCCCGCCGCGCGATAACCAAACACCGCATCTTCCACTACCGGCTGGCGCGACCGCACTGAGGCGAAAAAATTCTTGAAGTGGTCGTAGCTGTCGCTGTAGCCCTCCGGCGTCACATACCGCTCCGACCCCACCGGTGGAGTTCCCTCGAAATGTTTCCGCGGATACTTCTTCCGGTACTCTGTTTCGATCCGATCTTGCATGGCTTCAGGAAACGTCCCAATCGTCAGCCCCGGCTCGGTTTCCCGTGGCACACGGCTCACGGTGACACCCGTCCAGCCAATCTCCAGCGTGCCCTCGGAGCCAGTAAACACGAGGCTCTCGCTCTCCTCGCCGCCATCCACAAAGTTCACCCGCACGCTCAGATTGAAGCCCTCACGATAATCGAACAACCCCAGCACCACATCCTGCGCATCGCGCCCGTCGTTCCAATAACGCAGCGCACCAGTCGCCATGCCCTGCGTCGGACCATGCGAGCCGGTCACGAAATGCGTGCCGCTAAACAGATGTACAAACAGATCTCCGGCGACGCCGCTCCCGTACGCCTTCCACTTCCGCCACTGGAAAAAATGTTCCGCATTGAATGGAATCTTCGGCGCCGTCCCCAGGAACCGCGGCCAGTCGCAAGTCTCCGCTGATGCGTCCGGTGGAACCGTGTAGTTCCACGCGCCCAGCGACGAGTTGCGGTCCCAATGCGCCGTCACCATGTTCAGCTTGCCAATTGCGCCCGAGGCCAGAAGCTCTTTCGCCTTGGCATAAAGCACCGAACTCACGCGCTGGCTGCCAATTTGCAGAATGCGCTTCGTACTCCGCGCCGTCTCAATCATCTCCGGCCCATCCGAGTAGAGATGAATCATCGGCTTCTCGCAGTAGACGTCCTTACCCCCCTTCATCGCATCGACAGACGCCTGCTTGTGCCAGTGATCCGGCGTGCCAATGATCACAGCATCTATGTCCTTCCGCGCCAGAATTTCGTTGTAGTCGCGCGTGGTGAAGACATCGTCGCCCCAGAGCTCCTTGCTCCGCGCCAACCGGCCGCTATAGCAGTCAGCAACAGCCACGAGCCTCACACCCGGCACTTGCACGGCCGTCTTGGTATCGCCCATCCCCTGCCCGCCCGCACCGATCAGCGCAATCTGGATATGGTCATTCGCCGCAACCGGCTGCGCCGGCCCATCCTGCACCGCCAGCATATGAACGCGCTTGCCGGTTTCCGCGCTTGCCGCGGCTGCCAGCGACGCCGCCCCAAAGGTCTTTAGAAAACTCCTGCGATTCCAAATCTGCACGGCTCCCCCACGGCGAAGTTTTCCGCCGCCTTCAACCATACACGCGCCGATTGGCGTCTCCAGCCTTCCTCATTCGAAGTGGGAGCATGCTCTAACCACGAACCCCTAGTCGTCATCATCCTTCCGCGTCTTCGCCTTATGCTGCGTCAGCAGAGCGGGCACGGGCGCATCCCCCATCGCGTCCTTCCATAGGATCACGTTCAGTGTCTGCGCATCGGCCCGATCCGCATGGCGAAAATCCATCTTCATGCTTTCTTCCGCACCCGGCGCGTGCTTCGCGTTCGCGGTGTAGATCAGATTGTTATCGCGATTCGACGTATCGGCAACGAAGGGTGCCTGATCGCCGGGACCCGCAAACTCACTCGCATTCAGCGAACTGAAAGCGTCGTTGTTGTTCATCGGCGGCAGCCCCAGAAGCGATTCCATCGTCCGCACCACGCTCACCGTCGAATAAAAATGGCTGTCGACAAATGGTCCGCCCTGGACTCCATGAGGCGCGTATTTGCTGATGACCAGTGCATAGCTGCGGTGCGCATCCACATGATCGGCGCCATCCTGCGCGTCGTCCTCAAGAACAAAAAATGCCGTGTCATCCCAGAACGGCGAATGCGAAATCGCTTCGACGGCGCGGCCCACCGCCAGGTCGTTATCGGCCACAGACGCCTTCGGTGTCGGCCCTCCCGGCCGTGTTCCCGCCGTGTGATCGTTGCCCAGGCGCAGCATCACAAAATTCGGCATCGTGTCTTTGCCTTGCTGCTTGTCCGCTAACCAGCCCTGCAAGTGGCGCATGAAAATGTCCACGCGAATCTGGTCGGGAACCGCAAGATTAAAGTCCGGCGCCTCCTCGGCGAAATGCCCCACGAGCTCCGGTTTCGTCGCCGTGTTGGCGGCCATCATCGGAATCGGCCACGGCCATTTGTTCACGCCGCCGCCCCATTCTGGCGGCAAACTCTCGCCGGGCGCCACAGCCTTGTGCGCGCAGCTGCGCCCTTGCAGCATCGGCCCCAATTGCGGATTGCTCGCGGCAGGCTGATCGCAAAAAATCGTCGAGATAAATTCGCCGAAGTGGTAATACGTCTTCCCATGCGCGGCAAGATCGCCCCACAAATAGCCGCTTTGCGGTTCATTCACGTCGGGAATCTTCTGCAGCAGCGGATACCCGGCAGCCACCACGCCTTCAAAGTCGTAGAAGCGCTGCCCTCCACGATACGACTGCTGCCACGTCTTCTCCAGGTAATCCGATCCGATGGCGGCGTTCGACCAAACATGCCCATCACCCGAAACTTCGCCGGAATCAAAAAAATTGTCGAGCACGCCAAACTGCAACGCCAGCTTGTGAATGTTGGGCGTAACAGCAGCCCCATACATGGTGAGGCTCGAATCGCCGTTGCCCACCGGCCTCCCGTTCTGCTGCAAATCCCCCAGCACCTGGTCGTACGTGCGATTCTCCTTAATGATGTAGATGACGTGCTTGATGCGGCTCTCACTCGATCCGGAAAATTGAATCTTCTCTGCCGCCGCTTTCATACGGTTCGAACGCAACACCTCATCGGTCCACTGCGACAGATTCTTTTCGATCTCCGCGGAATCAATTGCAGCCAGCGATCCATACAGGAGCGTTCCGATATATGTCGACGGCCTCCTCAGAGGAATCTTCCTTGAACTCTCGGTTTCCGGTTGAGGCATGTTGTTGGGCCCGGTTCCCTTCCCTTTTCCGGTTGCGACGTAGAGCTTGCCGCCATTCGACGAAGGCAGAAACGCCAGCGAAAACGGCAGCCACTCAGTCGGCACAAATCCATCCGGCTCCGCCATCCCTGCGCGCGCGGCCTTTGCCGTGAGCTTGTGCGGATCGATCACCGCCACCGCGTCGCTCGCCATGTTGGCCACGTAGAGCCTGCTGCCGTTGCCGTTCAGCGCCACCGCCAGCGGCTCAGCGCCAAAATAACTCTGCCCTGGCAGCCGCGTGTCAAAATACCCCTCCACCGCGAACTGATCTCCGCCCACATTCACAGCCGCCACCGCGTCACGATTCGCCAGCGCGACATACAGCGTCCTTCCGTCCGGTGCCAATGCGAACGAACAAGGATGTGTGCTCGGCGCAACTGAATCCGTTGGCTTCAGCAGCGTTAGCTTGCGGCCCACCTCATTCTTCACAAGATCGAGTTCCACAATCTCCGACGCATTCCACAGCGCAACAAAGGCGCGATGGCCGTCCTGCGAGAGCGCCAGCGCGCCGGGATAGGTCGACGGCACCGCATCGCCCTCGGCCAGGTCAAACCTGTGTTCAATCGCGCCGCTCGTCGCATCCAGCAGCAGCACATCGTCGGAGTAATTCTCAGCCACCAGCAGCTTCTCCGCGCCAGAATTGCCGATCACTTCAATTGCCGCAGGAAACGGCACGCCCTGGTCGCCATCCTTCTCGCCAATGAGTCGCGTCGTGTGTCCCGGCGCGAGTTGCTCAAGCGGCAGGCGAATAATCCGTTCCGCCGTTACTTTGCCCGCGGCGAATCCATACACCACGATGCCGCTTCCCGTATCGTCCTTGCCCGTGCCCTGCGGATCAGTTAACGACCCGATGCTCGCGTAGATGTGCGTGCCATCGCGGCTAAACGCAAGCCCCGAATACAGAGTCTGCTTCATCCGGATCAGCGTGCGCGCATCGGGAAAATCCGAAATCTGGCCCGTCTGCGTATCGAGAACCGCCAACGATTGGTCGTAGTTCGACTCCGCCGTTCCAAAGCCTGCATTCACCGTAACCACGTAGCGCTTGTCGGGCGAGATCGCAATCGACATTGGGAGACTGTTGATCTTCTGCGGAGCACCAGGCACAGGCTCGATCAGTTGCTTGCTGGTAGGTAGGTCACGCGTTTGGGCAACAAGCTGGCCGGCAGCAAGCGCGGCGGCCACTGGGAAGACGATCATCGGAGTCTTGACGAACATGGCTAGAACGATAGCAGGACGCGTCGGCGCGCAATGTCACACAAATGTTACAAACGCACACGGCCTTGGTTCGACACAGTGAAATCCGCCTCACCCTGCGGCTGCCTGCAATAATCGAATGCATGCGTACGGTCATCACCGCAGCAAGGTTGTGGGACGGGAGCAGTTTGACTCAGCGTCCGATCGTCACGGTAGAAGACGGGCACATCCAATCCATTGCAAGCAGCAATTCAAGTGAACAACCGGCTGGCGCGCAAGTTCTCGATTTTCCCGGCGCGCTGCTTGCTCCAGCTTTCTTTGATGTGCATTTCCACGGCGCCGCCGGGCATGACGTGATGGAAGCGACACCGGCCGCGCTCGACACCATCAGCACGTTTTTGGCGACACGCGGAACAGGCAGCTTTCTTGCCACCACAGTCACCGCGCCACTCGACACCACGCTTAAAGCCGTTGCGGAACTCGCGAAACTCATCGCGAAGCCGCCAGTCGCGGGTCGCGCGCGCCTCATCGGCATCCACCTCGAAGGGCCGTTTCTATCGCACGCCAAGCGGGGCGTGCAGCCGGCGGCACATCTACTCGCGCCCGATATCGCGACGTTCGACAAGCTATACGACGCCGCAGCGGGCCATGTGCGCCTCATGACGCTGGCGCCGGAATTGCCCGGCGCGACAGAACTCGCTGCGCACGCAACCGCGCGTGGGGTTCGCATCTCCATCGGTCACTCCGATGCGACCGCAACTGAGACGCGGGCAGCAATCAGCGCCGGCGCGGTCAGCGCAACGCACACGTTCAACGCCATGCGCCCACTCGATCATCGCGAGCCCGGCATTCTCGGTACCGTGCTCACCACCGACGCACTGTTCGCCGAAATCATCTGCGACGGCATCCACAACGCGCCGGAGATGGTGAAGCTCTGGTGGCGCGCCAAGGGTCCTGACCGCGCGATCCTCGTAACTGACGCGATGAGCGCCGCGGGCATGCCCGACGGCGAATACAAGCTGGGCGGGTTCGCCGTGCAGGTGGAAAAAGGCCGCGCCACCGCCAACGGCGTGCTTGCAGGCAGCGTGCTCACCCTCGATCGCGCGCTCGCCAACTTCGTCCGATTCACCGGTGCGACTGCGGAGCAAGGCGTGCGCCTGATGACAGCCAATCCAGCCGCAATGACTGGGTTCACGCAGCAAGTTGGATCGATCGCAATCGGTCAGTCCGCCGATCTTGTCGCCGTGAATGCAGAAGGACATCTGGTCGGATCGGTGATAGGCGGGCAGCCAATTTCCGTTTCCTAGTGCATTTTCGAATCGAGTGCTAAAGGTTTTGGGTGCCCCATCTTTGTGCGCCCTTTGCACAAAGGGTGGGAAACCACAATCTTCCCTGCCAACCGTTCATAATTTCATCAAAGGTGCTCTAAATGGACTTTTCAGCCAGCCGCTGCGCACGCCAGATTGCGCCTTCGATGCCCGCAACCTCGGTCTCGCAGATTGGCATCGCAGGGGCCGCGGCGCGCAGGCCAGCGAAGAACGGTTCACGAACCAGCCGCGCGTTGCCGACAACACTTCCAATCCACGCCACAGGAACTTCCGCGGTGAGCAGATGCTTGCGCCGCAACTTTGCGCGGACCAGCAGCACCGAATCCACCAGGTCTGAAGCCGCCTGCGCCATTACGCCTGCGGCAACAAGATCTCCGTCTTCGGCAAGCTTGCTGATGGCTGGCGCAAGCGCGGCAAAATCCGGTCCTGGCGTGCCATCGCCCACATTCACCAGCTCATCAATCGTGGTTGTTCTCCAAATGTGTCCGACTGTCTCAAGCACACGGGTCGGTTCTTCGCGGTCGTATGCCTTCAGGGCGCGGCGAACGGCATGCAGCCCGATCCAGTAACCCGAACCTTCNNCTAGCCGCGAGCTCCAACCTCCTGCGCTCTCGCGGCTGTCGTCTGGAGCCCTGCCAATGCAATTCGATCCTGTACCGGCTATCTGCAGAATGCCCGGTCCGCCCTTGAAAGCTCCATCGAGGGCAATCACCTCGTCGCCGACAATCTCAACCTTCGTCGCGCCGAACTCCCGAAGCACTCCGCTGATCCACTCCGCCACGCCCGGCATCTTGGAACTGGCGACGCCCACCGAAGCTGCACACACGCCCTCCACGCCTGCCTGTGCAAATACATCTTTGAGAATCGCGCGCAGGTGGGTATCAGCGGCTTCTGCGCCCACGCGCAAACGCTTGATGGAACCATTCTCGGCAAACGCGAGAACCTTCTCGTCCTCGACAATGGAGGCGCGAGTGCGCGTTCCACCGCCGTCAATCCCTAATACTATGTTCCCTGACATAACGTTCCCCAACATAGCGTGCATCGATCAGAGGTTCCTGCTAATTCGCGTGCTCGCCGCCGCCGTCGCGCAGCGTTCCAGCCAGCACGTTCAGGCTTCCATCGGATTTTGGGGGAATGAGCCCGAGCAAGTGGGCAAGCCATGGATAGATATTGACATTCTCGAATGGCCGCACCGTGCGGCCGGAAAGTATATCCGGACCCGCCGCATAAAAGCTCGCCTTCATCTCCGGCATCTTATGCGGGTCGTAGCCGTGCATGCCGACGGGCGGCGGGGATTCCTGCTTTCCGGCGGGAGGCCCGTGCGCACGGATGATGAAGGGACCGGTCGCAATGACAACCGGATCGCCTTCGCGCGGATTGTCACGGAAGTTGAGTTCT
>PLKY01000397.1 GCA_003140785.1 Acidobacteriaceae bacterium
GGAAGGAACACTGCGAAACTCGACGGGCGCTCCGATTGCGAACGCGAAGATTGTGCTTGTTAGCGCGACGGCGCGAGATGAAGCAAAAACGGGAGTGAATGGAACGTTCCGCGTGAGCGTGCCGCCGGGTCAATATCGGCTAACCGTTGAGGCGAACGGGAAGCGAGACGAATACACACGAGTGATCGAGGTTGCGCCGGCCGGGCCATCTGTTGTGATTACGGTCTCGGATCGCGGCGACGTTACGGTTGCTGTGTTGCCGGAAAGGGAGCGGTCTGCGACCGGTGGCGAACAACTGTCGAGCCAAGCGGTGAGCGAACTGCCGCTGAACAAGCGGGATTTCAGCTCGCTCCTGCTGCTGGCCGCGGGCACAATGACCGATACAAACGGCGCCACAAATTTCACCGCGCAATTTGCGATCAACGGGCAGCGCGGCGTGGAAGCGACGTTTGCCATGGATGATGCCGACATCAGCGATCCGGAGATGGGCGGGAGCACGTTTTCGAATTTCGATGTGGACGCGGTGGAGTCGATCGATTCGAGTTCTGGCTGGATGCCTGCGGAGATTGGCCGCGGAGCATCGGGGTTCACCAACATTCATACGCGTTCGGGTGCGAGCGGATTTCACGGTTCGGTGTTTGAGTTCGTGCGCAATTCAGCATTCGACGCGCGGAACTTTTTTGACTATGCGACGCCTGCATATCCGGGGAGGATTCCGCCGTTTCGGCGCAATGAATTTGGATTCACAAACGGCGGCCCTGTCTATCTGCCGCATATCTATGATGGGCGCACGCGGACGTTCTATTTTGGGCAATACCAGGGATTCCGGCAGGTGCTGGGCACGACGCAGGTGATGCCCGTGCCCACTGCCGCCGAGCGGGCCGGGATGGATACGGTTACTTATCCCGATGGCTCGACAGATACGCTGCAGGTTCCAGTTGAATCGAGCATCGCGGCGGTCCTTGCGCGCTATCCAATGCCGAACTATCCAGCGGGTGCGTTTGGAGACCGTACCTACGCGACCGCATCGAAGGTGGCGACGGACGCGGATCAGTTCTCGGTGCGCATCGATCACAAGTTTTCGGATAAGGATCAGTTTTTCGCGCGGTTCACGATGGACAATCTGACGGGCCCTACGACGAATCCCGATCAGACGGCCGTTGATCCTGCGTTTGGCGTGCAGTATATCGATCGCCAGAGGAACGTGGTGGGCCGGTATACGCGCACGCAGTCGGCGCGGCTGATCTTGGAATCGCTGTTGAGCATTACGCGATCCACCCCGGGATTTCCGACGACGGACTATAGCGATCCCGCGGTGAAGTTTAATGACGGGACGTATGAGGCTTTCAATGGCGCGGCGGGATCGGTGATGCAGGCGTATGGCAACCTTTTCCATGGGAGTCAGACCGTGGCTTACACTGTCCGAAACCATGCTTTCAAGGCGGGGGTTGAGGGGCGGCTCAATCGCGACACGACATACTTCGGCATTAGCCCTGACGGAGAATACGATTTTGGCGGCGGAACGGCCTACGCGACCGAGGCGATTCCATCGCGGAGCGGAATGCACAACATCGCAGTGGGTGATCCATTGCCGGATACACTTTCCGGATTCCTTTCCGGCAGTCCGTTCGCTTACACAGTAGCTATCGCGCCGAGTTTCATCTCGAGCGGTGCACACATTGGACCTGCGGCCATCAACCGCAACGACTTCAACGTCTATGTGCAGGACACATGGAAGGTGACGCCGCGATTCACTCTGGACTATGGGGTTCGCTGGGAGCTGTATACGCCGATCAGCGAGCGAGCGCGACGCACGGGCGGGTTCCTCACAGTCAACGGCGTGCAGGAGTATGTCATCAATCCGCAGCCGGGTTACAAGACCAACAAGAACGGCTGGGGCCCGCGCGTGCAGGCGGTATGGCAAGTTACGAACAAGTTACAAGTGCATGCGGGTGGCGGAATCACAGTAATACCGCCGAATATCTGGCAGGATAACTTTCTTACGGGGTCTACGCCGTTTGTTATCTATCCGCGCAGACTGTCGGCTGCATCGACGCCGCTGAAGTATGGTTACCAGATCACGTCTTCGGAGCTTCCCCAGACTTACACGCCGGCCGGAGTGAATATCTTCGCTTCGGGAAAGACGAATACCGTGGCTCCTAACACAGTGATGGATGTGGACCGCTATGAAAAGGACCTGGCAGCCCTGACCGAGAGCGGCGCGGTGAGCGCGCTGAACCTGAGCGGGATCGATCGTTCGTTTGGGAATGGCACGCTGTTTACGTGGACGGCGGGGATGGAGCGGAAGCTTGGGAACCTGACGGCAGACGCGAACTATGTGGGAACGGCTAGCGAGAAACTGCCACATTATGGCTTTCCTAATGCTTATGCCGGCGCGAGTCCGGGCTTCGCTCCGCATACTCAATTCGATAGCGCAGGTGATGTGATCGGCGGCTTCGGGGTGGAAAATGTCATCTTTGCCGACGCACACTCGACATATCATGCCTTGCAAACTTCTTTGTCTGGAACCACTGGCCATGGTGGGCCTGGTATCCAGGCTAGTTATACGTGGAGTAAATCGATCGACGACTCAAGTCTGGTTCTGGGCGGCACGGGGTCGACGGGGGCCGTGGTTTCGGGCTTCTCGCAAAATCCTTACGATACGCACCCGGAGAAAGGTCCATCCGGGTTCGATGTAACGCATGGGTTTGGGTTGAGCGTGGCACAGGACATGCATTTGGAAAGCGTGGAGTTTCTGCATGCAATCAGTAAGAAGGTGACTTACGGGTGGGAGGTGCTCAGCATCTCGAGTATCAGCTCGGGCTCGCCGTTTACGGTCTATTCCGGTATTCAGCAGACGGGATATGGCTCCNNGCTCGAATGGCGTGGATCGGCCGGATCAGATTGCGAAGCCGAAACTTTCAACAGCGCGCAAGAACCGCGACGACTACTTCGGCGCGGGGAAGGATAACGGGCTTGAGTATTTCAGCGTGCCAGTGTTTATCGCGGGCGGCACGGGGCCAAATTCTGGGCGCTTTGGAACGCTNNAGTTCCGCGCGGAGTTCTTCAACCTATTCAACATTGTGAACATGGGCCTGCCGGCAAACGTGCTCGCTGTCAATACCGACCGGAGCAACCCCAACAAGCCAACGGCCACAATCAGTACGACAAACGGATTTGGCGAGATCAGCAAGACGGCTGGCACGTCGAGGCAGATTCAGTTTTCACTCAAGTTGATTTACTGAGTCGGCACAGGAGATTCATGAGGGCGAGATTTTTTTCAGGTCGGGCGACCGTGTTGTTCATTGCGGTTACGGTTGCATTGGGTACTGGGCAGTTATCGGCGCAGCAAACGCCAACACATCAAGAGGCGCGACACGCACTCGACCTGACCGTCGTCAAGCCTGAATCGGTGGGATTTTCATCGGAGCGGCTGGAGCGGCTGCATGCGTTGATGCAGCAGACCGTGGACGAGAAGCAGATCGCCGGCATTGTGACGATCCTGGCGCGCCACGGCAAGGTGGTGGACTATCGGACGTACGGTTATCGCGACATGGCAAGCGGCGCTCCGATGACGAAGGATGTGATCTTCCGCGATTTTTCGATGACCAAGCCGGTGACCGGCGTGGCGATGATGATTCTCTACGAGCAGGGTAAGTGGCTGCCGTCCGACCCGATCGCGAAGTATATTCCGGAGTTTGCACACCTGAAGGTTTTTAAGGGTGTGGATGCAGACGGAAAAGTGATTCTGGAGGACCCAGACCATCCGCCGACCATGCGCGAGCTAATGAGCCACACGGCGGGATTCACGTATGGGATTTTTGGCGATACGCCAGTGGACAAAATGTATCGCGATGCCGATGTGTTCGCCTCGAAAAATCTGCAGGAGATGATCGACAAAGTCGCGCAGTTGCCGCTGTTGTATCAGCCGGGCAAGGGCTGGACATATTCGATCTCAATGGATATCGAGGGCTACATTGTGGAGAAGCTCTCGGGACAGACGCTGCCGGATTTTTTTCGCGACCACATTTACCAGCCGCTGGGTATGCGAGACGCGGGATTCTATGTGCCCGCCGAGAAGCGCGACCGATTTGTGACGCTGTATACGACGGGACCGAATGGCGAACTAGTTGCGGCGCAGAGAGGCCCGGGGGGCGGGCTGAGCAAATATGACGCGGAGCCCACGATGCCCTCAGGTGGCGGTGGCATGGTGTCGACTGCGGAAGATTACTACCGCTTTGCGCAGATGCTCGGCAACGGCGGGGAACTGGATGGCAAGCGCATCCTGGCACCGTCAAGCGTGAAGCTCATGAGTTCGAACCATGTGCCGGTGGAGCTGTTGACGGGCAAGTTCGGTATTGGCTTGCAAGTGATGCGGCCGGGATTCGGCTATGGGTATAACTGTGCGGTGGAGTTCGATCCGCCGGAGGCAAATTTGCCGGATGGGAAAGGTACGTTCTTCTGGGATGGCGCTGCGGGCACGTGGTTCTGGGTTGATCCGGCGAACGATGTGGTCTTTATAGGAATGATTCAGCGGCTGCTAGGACCGGCTAGTCCTAATCTTGAATTCGAGAGCAGACCTGTTGTGTATCAGGCGTTGGTTGATCCGTCGAAATAAGTAAGGCGTGGAACGGCGACATAGACCCACGCGATGGACGCCCATTCACTTGAGCAGGTCGAGTGCCATCGCGGTCATGGCTGTTACGCCGGTGGTGATGGCCGGCGCGTAGACGGGTGCAAAGAGCGCCGAGTGCGGGCTGGGCAGCGGAATACCTGTTTTCCGGCTCTCGGCGAGCTTTGCGGGATCGGCCGCGCCAAGCCAGTACATCACGCCGGGAATTCTCCCATCGAGCGTAAACAAGCCGACGTCTTCGCTGCCCATGACAGCTTTCCCATCAAGGACACGATCCGGGCCGAGAGCCGCAATGGCGACAGAATGCAGGCGTTCGTCGAGCGCGCTGTCATTGAGAGTGGCGGGAGTGCTTTCTCCCAGCGTGACCTCTGGCATGCGATCGGCGGGAATGCCATAGGCTTCGGCCAGTCCCTTCGCGGTGCGGCGAATATCGTCAATGATCTTGTCGCGCACTTCAGACGAATAGGCGCGCAGCGTCAGGCCCATGGTGACTTCATCGGGAATGATGTTGTTTTTTGTCCCGCCGTGAATGGTGCCGACGGTCAACACAGCAGGTTGCTGGGGATCGATTTGGCGGCTCACGATGGTTTGCGCTACGAGTACAAATTCCGCAGCGAGCACGATGGGATCTTTGCCAGATTGGGGTGAGGAACCATGGCCGCCGATGCCGCGCATGGTGACGTAGATTCCGGTGGAACTTGCGAGCAGGGGGCCGCCTTTCAAGGCGATTGAGCCGGACGGGACTTCGTTCGAGTCGTGCTCGGAAAGAACAAAGTCCGGCTGTCCGAAGCGCTTGTAGAGGCCATCTGCGTGCATCGCTTTCGCGCCGTCGATGGTTTCCTCTGAAGGTTGGCCGATGAGCATCAGCGTGCCGCGCCACTGACTTTTGCGGGCTGCCATTTCGCGAGCCATGCCAAGGAACACGGTCATGTGCAGGTCGTGCCCGCAGGCGTGCATGACACCGACGGCCTGGCCTTGTGCGTTGGTGGAGCGAACCGTGGAAGCGTAATCGAGGCCGGTCTTTTCTTCGACGGGAAGCGCATCGAGTTCCGTGCGAGCGAGGAGGCGCGGGCCGGTGCCATTCTGAAGGATGGCCACAATGCCGAAGGCCTGCGAGCCGTCAGGATATTTGCCCACATGCTCGGTGACGGTGTAGCCGAGATTTCGCAATTCAGACGCGATGAAGGCGGAGGTTTTTTCCTCGTGGTGCGAGAGCTCGGGGTTGCGGTGCAGATGTTTGTACGTCTCGGTGAGCGCCGGAAGCTGGCGCTCGGCCGAGGCGGTGAGGTCCGCACTTTGCGCTAGCAGAGGAAGCGTGGTCGCCGCCAAAGCGGCAACGAGGAAGGCGCGCGGAATCACAGGGACGACCTCCGTAGATAGCGAGAAGAGGAATTCAATCGCCAGCGTAACAGATGAAATGCAACAAAAATTAAGATTGCTTCGTATTGCATTCCCATAGGGGGTTGTGTATGCTCCTCTCTATTGGTTTGCCATAGGAGGACGGGGATGGGCGGAAAAACCGATGTTTGGCAAGGAACGCTGGCATTGATGGTCCTGAAGACGCTGCAGCTGATGGGTCCGCAGCATGGGTACGGGCTGGCGCGGCGGATTGAGCAGACCAGCGGCGATCTGCTGGAACTAAATTACGGCACGCTCTACCCGGCGCTGCTGAAGCTGGAGCAGGAAGGGTACATCCGCTCGCGCTGGGGCGTTTCCGATAACAATCGCAAGGCGAAGTTCTATGAGCTGACGAAGGCCGGCGAGAAGCAAGTGCGTAAAGCGGCGGCCGAGTGGGAGCAAACGACCGAGATTCTGTCGCGCTTTCTGGCGCCGAACGCGGAAGCGTAAGAGGAGAGGCGATGGACCCACTGGGAGCTAGGCTGCGATCGGTCTGGATACGCGTATTCGGCATGCTGCGCGGACGTCGGGCCGAGGACGAGTTTCAGGATGAGTTGGCGAGCCACATCGCGATGCACACGGAAGATGGTGTGCGCGCGGGGCTTAATCCTGAAGAAGCGCGGCGGCGGGCGCTGATTCGGCTGGGCGGTATGGAGCAGACGCAGCAGGCTTATCGCGAACGTCGAACGCTTCCGTGGATTGAGGAATTGCTGCAGGACGTGCGATTCGGCGTTCGCATGATGGGGCGCAATCGCGGTTTTAGCGTGGTTGCGATTGTCGCGCTGGCGATCGGCATCGGCGCCACGGCAACGGCATTCACTTGGATCGATGCAGTGTTGCTACAGCCGCTGGGCGGGGTCGCGGAACCGAATCGGCTGGTAACGCTGGAGACGGTGACTTCGAACGGCGACTGGGTGCCGAACTCCTATCCCGACTTTATCGATTTTCGCGATCAGCTGAAACTGTTCGATGGGATTGCTGTAGCCCATGTGTCGTCGTTCAGTGTAGGCAAGGAGGATCATGCTGAGCGCGTGTGGGGCGAGCTGGTTTCGGGGAATTTCTTTTCGGTTCTCGGAACGAAGACGGAGCTGGGCCGAACGTTTTTGCCGTCGGAGTCCGGCGACGTGCCCGGTGCATTTCCGGTGGCCGTCATCAGCGACCGCTATTGGCGCTCGCACTATGGTGCGGACCCGTCAGTGGTGGGGAAGACGATCCGCATCAACCAGCATGAGCTCACCATTGTGGGCGTGGCAGCGCCGGAGTTTCACGGATCGATTCCTGTAACGTCGTTCGACGTGTGGGTGCCGTACATGGAGCAGACGGTGCTGAACGGCGTGAAGGAGTGGATGCTGCGCGACCGCCATGACCGGAACATGCTGGGCATTGCGCGCCTGAAGCCGGGCGTGACATTCGAGCAGGCGCGACTGGAGTTGAAGACGCTGGCGGATCGCATGGCAATTGCGAACGCGGATGTGAGTGAGGGCATGAGCGCGACGCTGATGCCGCTATGGAAGTCGCCGCATGGACCGCAAGGGTTGTTGGTCGGGCCACTGCGCATCCTGATGGGCGTTTGCGTCCTGGTGCTGCTGATAGTGTGCGCGAACGTGGCGAACCTGCTGCTGGCGCGGGCGACGGTGCGCGAAAAAGAATTCAGCGCGCGATTGGCACTTGGTGCTGGCCGCGGACGGATTGCGCGGCAGGTGTTGACGGAGAGCCTGCTGCTGACCGGATGCGGGGCGGCGCTGGGGTTGGCCGTGACACCGTGGATGAGCCGCGCGCTGCGTTTGCTGATGCCGCCCGGACCGATGAGTTCGCTGGTGTCGAT
>PLKY01000299.1 GCA_003140785.1 Acidobacteriaceae bacterium
CGCGTGGTCATCTGCGCGTTGGAATAGATCTTTTCGCCAGCCTTGTGGAAACGCAGGCGCTGGCGCTCGCGAGCCGCGAGTACACGGGCGCGAATCTCGGCAGAACCCTCAATGGCGGCTGAACCGCGCAGCTCCTTATATCTAACTGCCGGCACTTCAATGTGAATGTCGATGCGGTCGAGCAACGGGCCGGNNCATCCCTGCGTTGCCTTTCTGCCATGCCGAGCTTCGGGCCTCAAAACCGAAGCCTGAGGGTTACCCCAAGGAACTGAATACCTTAGGCGACCACATTCGCAGCCGTCGCCTCGACCTCAAACTCCTCCAAAAGCATGTTGCCGACCGAGTCGGCGTTGACGAAGCTACGATTACCAACTGGGAACGCAACGCAATCCTACCGGCTATCCGCTACGTTCCGGCGATCATCCAGTTCCTGGGTTACGACCCTTTACCACCAGCCAACTCATTTTCTGAACGCCTCGCCACCGCGCGCAGGGCGCTCGGCTTGTCGCAGCGGAGGATGGCCGAGAGGCTCGGCGTTGATCCAGGGACCTTGCAGGGCTGGGAAGCCGGGCAGCACCAACCAACCAAGAGGAGCTTGGAGGTGATCGTGAGATCTCTTCAAAGTCGGAAATGGTAGTCAGTCGGGCAGGTGGTCAGAGCCCAGCTGACCAATCACTCAACAGCAAAAAGACAACTGCCGGTTGGGCCACGATACCTCCGGAACGCGTGAGAACCGCAAGTGCAGCAAACTGCAGCTCCAACCCACGTCCCATTACGATGGACAAGGGGAGCATCTACATGGGAGTCTCCCACGTAGGATGAAAGAGTTCGTAGCGACTCCAAACGGGATGATCCGATTACGCATGGGTTCTTAGAGTCCTTTCTGGTCGGTGTATGAATCGAGATCAGACACAGATTCCTCCTGTGCAGCGTGTCATGGGAGTTGATGCCATCTAGGAGTTCTCAGTCGTCACCGCAAACGCCGGCGCATTAACAGTTGGGACACGCGACGGCGCGACCATCGAAACGGAGGAGGAGGCGGGAGAAGAGAACCTCTTCTTGTTCGGGCTCACGATAGAACAGATCGAGAATAGCCGCGGTTGGTATAGCCCCTACTGGCACCATGAAAACGAACCGGAGACCCGGACGGCGCTGGATCTGATCTTCTCAGACCACTTCAGCCCCGATGAACCAGGCGTGTTCGCTCCGTTGCGCGATACCCTGTTGACACAGGGCGATCATTACATGCACCTGGCGGACCTGAAATCCTACTGTCAGGCGCATGAAGAACGCGATGCACTGTACGCGGATCCTGACGCTTGGTCGCGCAAAGCAATCCTAAATGTTGCGAGCTCGGGAAAATTTTCAAGCGACCACACAATTGTCGAATATGCATCCGAGATCTTGGAGGTGGAACCATGCCCAATAACTTAGTAGTTCAGTCGAAAGCTGGTGGACTTGGCGAGATAATTTCTCCGCTCGCAGGCAAACCGGCTCCGAAGGAAATGCTGGTAGATATAGAGCGGCTGGAGAAGGAGTACTTTGAACGCCGTCCTGACATAAGTGATCCTAATCAGTTGGTTAGCTTCGGCACCAGCGGCCACCGCGGCTCGCCCCTCCACGGCACATTCACCGAAGCTCACATTCTGGCGATTACGCAGGCGATCTGCGACTACCGGCGAGGACAGGGAACGGATGGGCCGATCTATATGGGGAAAGACACCCACGCCTTGTCGGGGCCCGCACAGCATACGGCTCTCACTGTGCTCGCAGCGAACAATGTTGAAACGATCATCCAGCAAAATGACGGCGTAACTCCGACTCCAGTGATCTCGCGTGCCATTCTCGTTTTTAACCGTGGTCGCAAAGAACATCTCGCTGACGGCATCGTAATCACGCCGTCTCACAACCCGCCGGAGGACGGAGGCTTCAAGTACAACCCGACCAACGGCGGCCCTGCCGATACCGAAGTGACGAGATGGGTAGAGGATCGGGCGAATGAATTGTTGCGGGGAGGGAATGCGGGCGTAAAGCGATTTCCGTATACCAAAGCGATCCATGCCGCATGTACTCACCAGGAAGACTTGATGTTGCCGTACGTTCGCGATCTTAAGAACGTCGTTGACATGGATGCTATTCGTAGTGCCGGCCTGAAGCTTGGCGTGGACCCGTTGGGTGGGGCCGCACGGCCATATTGGGAACCGATCAACTCTATCTACGGATTGGACATCACCGTCGTCAACCCGGTGATTGACCCGACGTTTTCTTTCATGACCGTTGATCACGACGGAAAGATCCGCATGGATTGCTCGAGCCCGTATGCAATGGCCAGTCTTGTGGGGCTAAGAGATCAATACCAGGTAGCTTTCGCTAACGATCCAGACTCGGACCGGCACGGGATTGTCACTCCGGTTGCGGGATTGATGAACCCTAACCATTACCTCGCCGTGGCCATTCGCTACCTGCTCACGCACCGCCCGCATTGGCGGCAAGACGTCGCGGTAGGAAAGACCCTGGTGAGCAGCAGCATGATCGATAGGGTTGTCCAAAAGCTCGGTCGCGAGTTGCGCGAGGTTCCGGTGGGATTCAAGTGGTTTGTGCCAGGCTTGTTTGACGGTTCGTACTGTTTCGGCGGGGAGGAGAGTGCTGGAGCGAGTTTTCTTCGATTCGACGGTACCGTATGGACCACCGATAAAGACGGGCCAATCATGGACCTGCTGGCAGCTGAGATTACCGCACGCACAGGGAGAAATCCAGGAGAGCACTACCGCGAGCTGACCGAAGAGTTCGGTTCTCCGTTCTACACGCGCATCGATGCCGCCGCCACTCCGGAGCAGAAAGCAAAACTGCAAAAGCTTTCGCCGGACGCAGTAACGGAGTCGAATATTGCGGGCGAGCCAATTACCGCCAAGCTGACCGCAGCTCCGGGCAATGGCGCTCCCATCGGCGGATTGAAGGTTGTTGCAGGCAGTGGCTGGTTCGCCGCCCGGCCGTCGGGTACGGAGAACATTTATAAAATCTACGCAGAGAGCTTTAAGAGTGAAGCGCACCTCAGCGCAATCGTCAGTGAAGCTCAGGAGATAGTCAACAACGCTCTGGGTTCGACCGGCGTGAAGCAATAAGTAGTTCTGGTGGAGAGTCCAAGGCCCTCCCTTTCCATCCGGATACCGTGCTTCCGGCCAGCTGCTGCACGTTACATCTCTGCCCTCCGCTTACGGAATTGGTGATCTCGGATCCTCGGCGCTTTCATGGGTTGACCAGCTCCATGATGCAGGCCAAAGATCGTGGTAGGCATTGCCGGTCGGCCCAACCGGATATGGAAACTCGCCCTATCAGCTAATATCGTCGTTTGCTGGAAACGCTCTGCTGATCGGCCCGGAGTGCCTCATCTCTGAGGAAATACTGCGGGCGAGTGATTGCGAGTTTTACTTTCCGTCGGACGTTGTCGACCACTCTACTACTCCGGTGTTACCCCTTTCAAAAACCGCCTTCATCCACATACAGCGCGGATTGCGAATGCTGTCAGGGCCGCGAAGGTGTAGCGGTTTCTCAACGCACAAGATCTACGCTACGCAGCGCGACCTCAAAGCGTCGCGGAGAGTCTGGGCGTCGCTCGACGAGGCGTATCTCGCGAATCACTTCGGTTGAGGCCGCCACAAACGACTTCTCCATATGAAGGTTCGTTGAATCCACGGGCGCTTGTTCTCAATTGCTCAGATCGAATTGGTCTGAACCGGTACTTTTTCGTTCGTAGGCACCAGGTATTCAGTAGACTTTCCAGCCGCATTTTTGCTGGAAGGAACGATAGAAATTGGCATAAAAGCAGGCGGCCAGGGCATGTGGGATTAGGCATCCACCCCAAACCGACTGTGAGTTCGTTGCGGCAGACTCAGGTTGGGCTGACAAGAGGTTTGTCCGTAAGAGTTGTTCCGGTTAACGGCGTTGGTCCACCTAAACGGAGGATTGCACATGAGGATCCCAGGCTGGCCCTTTGCCGCCGCGGTACTGGTCGCGACTGTCGGGATGATCTCCTGTCAAAGAGCCGGACCTTCCAAAGAAAGCGCCGATGTGAGACTGCAAGGCTCCGGAGCCAGCTTTCCATTCCCGATCTACTCGAAATGGTTCAAAGTCTATAGCGAAGCTCACCAAAACGTAGAGATCGACTATCAATCGACCGGCAGCGGCAGCGGCGTGAAGAGCTTCATCGACAAGACAGTGGACTTCGCAGCCAGCGACAAGGCCATGACACCGGCGGAGATCGGGCGTGTCGCGGCAGGAGTCCAGCTCCTTCCGTTGACGGCCGGGACGATCGTTTTGACCTACAACGTGCCGGGAGTCAAGGAGCTGAAGCTGTCGCGCGAGGCTTACGCAGGCATATTCCTGGGCAAGGTGAAGAAGTGGAACGATCCGGCCATCGTCAAGACGAACCCCGGGGTGAATCTGCCGGGTAGCGTTATCAACGTCGTGGTCCGCGCCGATTCGAGCGGTACCACCTTTGTATTCACGCAGCACCTGAGCGCGATCAGCAAGGAATTCGCAGCCAGCCCTGGAAAGAACGACATGCCCGCATGGCCGGTGGGCACCCGATCGAAGGGGAATGAAGGCGTTACCGCCAGCGTCCAGACCACACCAGGGTCCATTGGCTACATCGAATTTGGTTACGCGATGAGCCAGAAGATGCCGATGGCGCAATTGGAGAACAAATCGGGGCAATTCATCACAGCATCCACGGCTTCTGGCCAGGCCGCGCTTGCCACTGTGAGTTTGCCGGAGAACCTGATTGCGTGGGTTCCCGATCCGACGGCGAAGGACGCTTACCCGATTGCCACTTTCACCTGGCTCCTTTGCTACAAGAAGAACCCCGACCCGCGGAAAGCGGAAGTACTCCGCGACCTCGCTTCGTACATCCTCACCGACGGCCAAAAGGAATCGGAAGCGCTGGGGTACCTGCCGTTGCCGGATGCCGTGGCCACCAAGGTGAAGGCCGCAGTGCAAAACATACAGTAGCGAGGCAGCTTTCCAGCACCGGTTTTCCGCCACGTGAGGCGACACGCGGGGGCACTTGCAGACGAAGAGAAGGGAGTGAGTCATGCCGACCGAGACCCAGATATCCAAACCGCCATCGCGCACCCAGGCCATTACCGATACTGCGTTTCGAGCCTTGTGCCAGGGATTCACGTGGCTGGTCGCGGTTATTGCGGTGATCATCGTGCTGAAGATCGTCCTCGCCGCACTGCCCGCCGTCCGGCAGTATGGGCTCGGCTTTCTCTCGGGGCAGGTTTGGGATCCGAACAAGAAGTTGTACTCGATTCTCCCCGAGATCTGGGGCACGCTCTACAGTTCCGTTCTCGCGTTGATTTTTGGAACGGCGTTCGGAGTGGCGGCGGCGCTTTTCCTGGCCGAAGGCTTTACGGCCGACGCCGTCTTCGCGTTGCTCAAGATTGTCAATCTGCAGTTTCACCCGTTCTGGGGCAAGCTGCCCGTGCAAGTGGAGAACCTGCTGAGCAACCTGATTGAACTTCTGGCCGCGATTCCGAGCGTGGTATATGGCTTATGGGGATTGTTCGTCATCATCCCGCTGGTACGACCCGCCTGTCACTGGTTGCACGCCGATTTGGGCTGGATACCTCTTTTCGGCACGGACCTGAGCGGCCCCGGAATGCTGCCCGCCGTGATCGTGCTCTCGATCATGATTCTACCTACGATCACGGCAATCGGCCGCGGCGCGTTGCTTGCGGTGCCGACCCGCCTAAGAATGGCCGCATACGGGCTGGGCGCAACGCGATGGGAAGCGATCTTTGCCGTGACCCTTCCCACTGCGTCCAGGGGGATCTTCGGCGGCATTGTGCTTGCGTTCGGGCGCGCGCTAGGCGAAACCATGGCGCTGGCAATGCTGGTAGGGAATGCGAATGTGATCAGCGTGTCGCTGTTTTCTCCGGCCAACACATTGGCTGCGTTGCTGGCGAACGCCTTCCCCGAGGCCAGCCCCAAGGATGTGGGGGTATTGATGTACGCCGCGACAGTGCTGCTGGTCATCACGCTTCTGGTCAATGTCGCGGGGGCCTACATTGTGCAGTTCACTGCCTCGGAACTGGAAGGAGAAAAAGTATGACTTCCGATGTGGCCGCCGCGAAGCCGGGAATCCCCCGGAATCCCGACGCAGAGACTCTCGACCCGTTTCACGGCGTGGACTTTTCGAAGTTGGAGAGGTCGCTGCATCGTCCTCGCACCTTCATGAGCATGTTGTGGACGGTGATCGTGTCGGCCATGACATTGTTCGCGCTGATTCCGCTGTTCTCGGTACTGTGGCTGCTGGTGTGGCGGGGAGGGCGCAAGCTCAGCATCGCGGCGTTCACTCAGCTTCCTCCGGCGCCGCTGGAGCAGAGCGGCGGATTTGGAAACGCGATTGTCGGCACGCTGGCGATCTGCGGGATGGCGCTGCTTATCAGCCTGCCTATCGGGCTCTTGAGCGCGATCTTCCTGGCACAAGCCAAGCCGGACAACCGCTTGGCGTCGTCGGTGCGCTTCGCCGGGAAAGTGCTGACGGGTTTCCCCTCGATTCTGGCCGGAGTGTTCGCCTACGGGGTTGTGGTCATGGCCACGGGCGGCTATTCGGCCCTCGCCGGAGCCGTGGCCCTTTCGATCCTGATGCTGCCCACCATTCTTCTTACCTCCGAGGACGCGATTCGCATGGTGCCGGAGAGGATGAAGGAGGCAGCCATTGGAATGGGCGCCACCGATACGCAGACCGTCTGGATGGTGTTGCTGCCGGCCGCCGTTCCGCGCATTCTCACGGGAGTCATGTTGGCCATCGCTCGCGGCGCCGGAGAGACCGCGCCCCTCCTGTTCACCGCGCTATTCAGTAGCTACTGGCTGCTGTGGCACGGCCACGTCAAACTCATGCAGCCCACGGCATCGCTCGCCGTGCTGATCTATAACTTCGCCGGCATGCCCTTCGCGAACCAGGTGGAATTGGCCTGGGCCGCCGCCCTGGTGCTGGTGGTCATGGTTCTGATCGCCAATCTCATCGGGCAAAGCCTGGCGAACCGTCAAGTTCAATAACTGAAGTTTCAATCGTTGAAGGAGTCATCCATGCCAACAGCGGAGATTGCCAGCCAAGAGCCGGTCTCTACGAACGGAAAAGTAGATCCCTCGGTCGTGATGGATTGCAATATCGAGAATCTGTACTACGGCTCGTTCAAGGCCGTTCGCGACACGAGAATTCCCGTCCAGAAGAACGCGATCACGGCCTTCATCGGACCATCGGGCTGCGGGAAGAGTACAGTGCTTCGCTGCATGAACCGGATGAACGATCTGGTGCGCGGCTTCCGGTTAGAAGGCCATGTCCAGTTCCGCGGGCAGGACATATACGGGCCCAAAATCGATCCCGTCGCCGTGCGTCGCTTTATCGGCATGGTCTTCCAGCAGCCGAACCCATTCGCCACCAGCGTTTATAACAACGTCGCCTTCGGGCTGCGATTGAACAATTTCAAAGGCAACAAGGCCGCAAAGGTAGAGGAAGCTCTGAAGTCGGCTGACCTATGGGATGAGGTGAAAGACAAGCTGAACGAGAGCGGACTATCGCTCTCGGGCGGTCAGCAGCAAAGGCTCTGCATCGCGAGGGCCATTGCGACAGAGCCCGAAGTTCTGTTGCTCGACGAACCTTGCTCCGCGCTCGACCCGGTTGCAACGCGAAGCATCGAGGAACTCATGAAGCAACTGAAGGCCCGCTTCGCGATCGCCATTGTCACTCACAATCTCCAACAGGCCCAGCGCGTGTCCGACAAGACGGGCTTCTTGTACGTCGATACTTCGGAGGGCAGCCGGACGGGTTACCTGGTGGAGTTCGGCGACTCCAACCAGATATTCCACGACCCCAAGCAGAAAGAAACTCAGCAATACATCAAGGGAGAGTTCAGCTAACTCGGGAACGCGCGGAAGCCTGATCCGTGGTTCTTACAAACACAAGGAGAAAAGCTATGAGCGATCCAGCGGGGACTAGTCAACCAGCCTACGGCCGTCTGCCCACGGAAATCGAGGGCTTTGAATCCCTGGCTGAGCTTGCCCTAAACTTGCGCTGGTCATGGAACCATCGCGCCGACCAGGTGTGGCGGCAGATCGATCCCATCCAGTGGAAGCTCACCCAGAACGCCTGGGTGGTTCTGCAAACGGCCTCGCGGGACAAACTCGCGAAGTTGCTAGCCGATCCAGCTTTTCGCAAGAATGTCGATGAGCTGTTGAGCGACGAACGTCGCGCGGCGGAGGCGCCGGGATGGTTTCAGCAACATCATGTTGAGGCTCCCTTGAGTTGTGTCGCGTATTTCAGCCTCGAATTCATGTTGAGCGAAGCACTGCCGATTTACTCAGGCGGACTCGGCAACGTGGCTGGAGATCAGCTCAAGAGCGCCAGCGACCTGGGTGTGCCCGTGGTCGGAGTAGGGCTTCTCTACCAGCAAGGTTATTTTCGCCAGGTGATCGACATGGAGGGAGCGCAACAGGCTCTCTTCCCATACAACGATCCTGGACAACTACCGATCACTCCCGTGCGCCGGGCGAACGGCGAGTGGTTGCGGTTGGAGATCCCCCTGCACGGTTACACGACTTGGCTGCGGACCTGGCAGGTCCTGGTCGGCCGAGTGAAGCTCTACCTGCTGGACAGCAACGACCCGGCTAACTCCTCCGAGGATCGGGCCATTACCAGCGAGCTGTATGGGGGCGACCCGGAGTTGCGTCTCAAACAGGAGATGGTTCTCGGCATCGGCGGTTGGCGGTTGCTTGCCGAGCTTGGCATCCATCCGGAGGTTTGTCACCTGAATGAGGGTCATGCGGCCTTCGCGGTGTTGGAGCGCGCCCGCAGTTTCATGCAAGAGGCCGCACAGCCCTTCGACGTGGCGCTGGCCGTCACGCGAGTGGGGAACCTGTTCACCACCCACACGGCAGTGGCTGCAGGATTCGATCGCTTCCCGCCGCGTCTGATCGAGCAATATCTCGGCCACTATGCCGAGCACGAACTCGGCATCAATCTCCACAATTTGCTGGCCCTGGGCCGCCAGAATCCGAGCGATTCGTCGGAGAGTTTCAACATGGCCTATCTGGCCATTCGCGGCAGCGGGGCGGTGAACGGCGTAAGCCAATTGCATGGGCAGGTCAGCCGGGATCTCTTTGCGCCTCTTTTTCCCCATTGGCCAGTAGACGAAGTGCCCATCGGCCATGTGACCAATGGGGTCCATGTGTCCACCTGGGATTCTCATCCGGCCAACGATCTCTGGAACAAAGCATGTGGAGAACATCGCTGGCTGGGGACGACGGAAAACCTGGAGCAAAATATTCGCGGTGTCTCCGACGAGAGCCTCTGGCAAGTCCGCACTGCCGCCAGGGAGTCCCTTGTTGCGTACGCTTGCGAACGATTGTCCAGACAGCTGGCCGTCTCCGGCGAATCGCCCGAAGAGGTTGACGGCGCAAAACAGCTTTTCGATCCCAAGGTATTGACGCTGGGGTTTGCGCGGCGGTTCGCGACCTACAAGAGACCTAACTTGCTGTTGCATGACACGGAGCGGCTGCTTCGCCTGCTAACCAATCCCGAGCGGCCGGTGCAACTTATCCTTGCCGGCAAGGCCCATCCGGCGGATCAAGGAGGGCAGGCCTTGATTCAGGAGTGGATCCGCTTCATCCGTGGGACTGAGGCACGCAACCACGTCATCTTTCTCAGCGACTATGACATGCGCATGTCCGAACACCTTGTACACGGGATAGATGTCTGGCTGAACACACCGCGGCGGCCGTGGGAGGCGTGTGGAACCAGCGGTATGAAGGTGCTTGTCAACGGCGGGCTCAATTATTCGGAGTTGGATGGCTGGTGGGCCGAAGCGTATGCCCCGGATCTGGGCTGGGCGCTCGGCGACGGCCTGGAACATGGCACTGATCCGGGACTGGACCACATCGAAGCGGAGATGCTCTATGACACGCTCGAACGGCAAATTGTCCCAGAGTTCTATACCCGAGGCGAGAGCGGCATTCCCACAGCCTGGGTTGCGCGGATCCGCGAGAGCATGGCGCAATTGACTTCGCAATTTTCCGCTAATCGAGCGGTGCGCGAATACGCTGAGCAACACTACCTGCCGGCTGCCGCAGCCTACCGTTTACGCACCTTGGACACAGGCGCAACCGGCAGGCGAATTGTCGATTGGCGGCACAGCCTGGAACAGAAATGGGCCTCGCTGCACTTTGGCGAAGTGAAAGTTGAAACTCGTGGCGACAAGCACGAATTCGAGGTTCACATTTGGTTCAACGGCCTCGATCCCAGCGCGGTGCGGGTAGAGCTTTATGTCGACGGCGTCAAGGGGGACGCTCCCGTCCTGCAGGAGATGAAGCGCAGTGACGAATCGGAGGGCGCGCCGGGTGGCCACGTATACACCGCGGCTGTTTCCGCGGTCCGGCCCGCGGAGGAATACACGGCGCGAGCGATACCTCACTTCGAAGGCGTTGACCTCCCACTGGAAGAAGCACGAATCCTTTGGCAGCGATGATCCCCAGATGGGGCGCCGACACAGGTAGTGCCGGCCACTCCATACTGACTAAATCCACTTCCTCCACAGCAACCAGACCTTGATCCCTTGCGTAAGGCACGAGTAGGCAAGTAGTGTGGCGAGCAGGATCGGCCAGTAAAGCGCCGGCAGGTGCACGAGGCCAAGCGAAGAGGCCAGTGGGGAATACGGCAGCCACGCTCCGAATGCCATGATGGCTATTGTTGTCAGGGTCAGAGACCAGCTTGCGCGGC
>PLKY01000396.1 GCA_003140785.1 Acidobacteriaceae bacterium
ATGGCCGGCGAGGACATGTGCTCCATCTCGGACCTTTCCAGTGGTGAAGTGCGCGCAATTCTCAAGCTTGGCCACGACGTGAAGCACAATCCACGCGAATATCGCCACGCTCTCGATGCCAAGCAGATGGTGATGATGTTTGAAAAAGCCAGCCTGCGCACGCGTATGAGCTTCGAAGCCGGAATCAATACTATGGGTGGCAATGCGATCTTTGTCGATCACACCAACTCGCCCTTGGGCGAACGCGAATCCATCGCCGATGTCGCGCGCAATGTAGAACGTTGGGTCGACGTGATTGTGCTGCGCACTTATGCCCACGATACGATCACGGAGATGGCCGCCAACGCGCGTGTGCCGGTAGTCAATGCTCTATCCGATTTTGAACATCCGTGTCAGGCACTGGCCGATTTCATGACCCTCGAAGAGCACTTCGGTTCTCTCTCTAGGTTGAACTTTACGTACGTCGGCGATGGCAACAATGTGTGCCACTCGCTCATGCTCACCGGTGCACAACTCGGCGCAAATGTCACCATCGCTACGCCACGCGGCTATTCGCCCGACATTGAGATTGTCACCATTGCGCGGGACATTGCCCAGGCGAATAACTGCGAACTGCGCCTTTTACAGGATCCACAAGCCGCAGCGGAACATGCCGACGCGATCTACACCGATGTGTGCGTCAGCATGGGTTTCGAACACGAATCGACTAAGCGCGCTCCAATCTTTCGCCCGTTCCAGGTCAACGAGGCATTGATGCAGAAGGCAGCTTCGCATGCCGTCTTTATGCATTGTTTACCCGCGCGCCGCAACGACGAAGTGACTGACGCCGTCATCGACAGCCCACAGTCCATCGTCTTCGATCAGGCTGAGAACCGGCTCCACGTACAGAAGGCGCTGCTGCTGTTGCTGCTGGGAGGCCTGGCCAACATTGCCAGCTTTCAGCAGAACTGATTTACGTCAGCCGCACGTGAACTGTCCCCTGATCCCTTTGAGGTTTCCAAGCATGTCCGTAATTCTCGAATCCCTGCCCGTCGGTCAAAAGGTTGGCATTGCCTTCTCCGGCGGGCTCGACACCTCCGCCGCCCTGCACTGGATGAAGCAGAAGGGCGCCATCCCTTACGCCTATACAGCCAACCTGGGCCAGCCCGACGAAACCGACTACGACGCCATCCCGCGCGCGGCCCTCGAGTATGGCGCCGAAAAGGCCCGCCTCATCGATTGCCGCAGCCCCCTCGTTCGCGAAGGCATCGCCGCACTCCAGTCTGGCGCTTTCCACATCACCACTGCAGGCGTCCCCTACTTCAACACCACTCCGATCGGCCGAGCAGTCACCGGCACCATGCTGGTGGCTGCAATGAAGGAAGACAACGTCCACATCTGGGGCGACGGCTCCACNNCGGCTTCGCCTACAAGATGTCCGCCGAGAAGGCCTACTCCACCGACTCCAACATCCTCGGCGCAACGCACGAAGCAAAAGACCTGGAGCATCTCTCTTCCTCCGTCAAAATCGTCGTTCCCATCATGGGCACAGCCTTCTGGCGTGATGATGTCGAAATTCAGCGCGAACAGGTCGCCGTCCGCTTTGAGGAGGGCTTTCCCGTCGCACTCAACGGCCGCCAAATCGACGACCCCGTCGCCCTTCTTCTCGAAGCCAATCGCATCGGTGGCCGCCACGGACTCGGTATGTCCGATCAGATTGAGAATAGAATCATCGAGGCCAAGAGCCGCGGCATCTACGAAGCCCCCGGTCTCGCCTTGCTATTCATCGCCTACGAGCGGCTCATCACTGGCATCCACAACGAAGACACCATCGAGCAGTATCGCGACAATGGCCGCAAGCTCGGCCGCCTGCTCTACCAAGGCCGCTGGTTCGACTCCCAGTCCATCATGCTCCGCGAATCCGCCCAGCGCTGGGTCGCCAAACCCATCACCGGCGAAGTCACCCTCGAGCTGCGCCGCGGCAACGATTACTCCATCCTCAACACCGAGTCGCCCAACCTGACCTTCCATCCCGAGCGCCTGAGCATGGAGAAGACCGAATCCACCTTCTCCCCGCGCGATCGCATCGGCCAACTCACCATGCGCAATCTCGACATCACCGACACCCGCGATAAGCTCCTTACCTACGCAAAAACCGGCCTCCTCACGCTCAGCAATGGCAGTGAAATGCCTCAACTGACCGGCGCAAGGGAGAAGAAATAGCGTGGTGAACAATGAATCGGAGAGGCAGGAAAACACAACTCAGCCCAATGGCAACTGACAAACAACCCGCAAAGATGTGGTCCGGCCGCTTTCGCGCGGCCGCCGATCCGCAATTCGAAGCATGGCAGCGCTCCATCGGCTTTGACTGGCGGCTCCTCGATCATGAGGTCGCCGCCAGTAAGGCGCACGCGTCCGCTCTCCACAAGGCCGGAATCCTGACAGCCGAAGAGACGGATTTCTTGCGGAAGGCATTGGATGCGATTGCCGCTGCACATGCCTCCGATGTAGGCAAGGAACAGGTACGCACGCATCCGGCTGCCGAGGACATTCACCACTTCGTCGAGTTGTCCTTAGTCGAGCGCGTCGGTTCGCTTGGACTGAAGTTGCATACGGGCCGCAGCCGCAATGAGCAAATTGCGACTGACCTGCGCCTTTATGTGCGCAGCCAGATCGAAAACGTGGTCGAGTCGCTCGCGAGCTGGGCCGAAGCGCTGATCGAAAAAGCTCACTCTGCGGGCGAATCAGTGATGCCGAGCTACACGCATCTCCAGCGCGCCGAGCCAGTGCTCGTTGCTCACTGGCTTCTGGCTTACGTTGAGATGATTCTGCGCGACGCAACACGCTTGCGCGATTGCTCGACGCGCCTGAATTATTGCCCGCTCGGCTCTGGAGCTGTTGCCGGCGCCACCCTGGCGCTCGATCGCACTATTGCCGCGCGCGAGCTTGATTTCACTGCGCCAACGGCTAACAGCATGGATGCCACCAGCGATCGCGATTTCATTCTTGAATATTTGCAGGCGCTCACCTTCGTCGGCTTGCACCTGAGCCGGTTTGCCGAAGAGATCACTTTGTTTGCGACTGCGGAGTTCGGATTCGTCGTTTTGCCCGAGGCGTTCTCCACAGGATCGAGCGCGATGCCGCAGAAGAAAAATCCCGATTTGACGGAGTTGATTCGCGCCAAGGTGGGACGTATCAACGGTGCTGCGCAGGCCGTCACTTTGCAGTTGAAAGGCCTGCCGCTAGCCTACAATAAGGACATGCAGGAGACGCAAGAGCCGGCATTTTCAGTGGATTTCGTACCGCAGATGCTGGCGCTTGTGGCGCGCTTTACCGCCGCGCTCAACTTCAATTTCGGTCGCATGCGCGAAGCATCGGAATCTGGCTATCTGAACGCGATGGCCGCCGCAACCTATCTCGTTCACAAGGGAGTTCCCTTCCGTACCGCGCACGAAAAAGTCGGCCATGCGGTTCGGTTTGCCATTGAAAAAGGCATGGAGCTAGGCGATCTCACACTGGATGAATTGCGGCAGTTTGACGATGAGTTCAGCGAAGACTTCTATGCCGCAGTGACGCTCCAGGCAACACTTGATTGCCACGATGTGATCGGCGGAACCGCACCGAAGCGCGTCCTACATGCGCTCGACGATGCGTTGGCACGCGTTCAATCCCTTACGCCGGAGGCTGTTCATGCTGGTGCGTAAGGCTCTCTTACACGATGCGTCGAATGTCTACGACCTCGTGAATTCTCTCTCAGGCGACGGAACCTTGCTTAAGCGGCCGTTTGCAGAAATCTGCGAAAACATTCGCGACTTCACAGTTGCCGAATCCGATGGCGGCGTTTTCCTCGGCTGTGGAGCGCTGCATCTTTATGGACCGCATCTGTCGGAAGTGCGATCCATTGTGGTGAAACCGGAAGCCAAAGGTCAGGGGGCGGGCGGGCGCATTCTTGGCGCGCTGATTGAAGAAGCCGAGGAGCACGGCATTCAATCGGTGTGTCTTTTCACGCGGATTCCGGACTTCTTCTTCAAGTTTGGATTTCGCATCGTTGAAGATAAATCGGAATTGCCGGACAAGATTTTCAAGGACTGCCAAAGTTGTCCCCGACTGCATCGCTGTGATGAAGTGGCGATGGTCCGCGGACGGCTTCCGCGCATTTCGATCCTAGGGCCGCGCCATGAGGCGCAGGAGCTGGTGCGTCTTTCCGGCTGAGGACTTGCTGTCGACGCACGTTGCGACCTGAGGGCGGTACCCTTCGGTCCGGTCGACTTTAAAGTTTCGATTTTTTCCCTGCGCTCATTGTGCAACGACTGCGAATAATTTTCTGCAAACCCTGAAGTTCCATCCTGACGTATTTCTGGTTTCCCGCATTTATGCGCGGGCGCGCGACAAGAACCTCGCCTGCCGCTTCTAGTGGCCACCTCAATCGTGGTTGCCGAAATTGTTCCACGTGGAACAATTGTGCAGTTTGGCACACCACATTTCCACATTTTGCGGATTATTTCGAGGAAGTGTGATCTGCGGTTTTGCTGCGGCGGGCGTCTGCGAAGGATGCGGCAATGCTGAAGACGATCACTCCAAAAGCGGCGAGAACGGGCTTGATCTTGAGCGTCTCGAGCACCGTGGATGCAACGGATTCGCAGTAGCCCAGCTCGGCGCAGGTTCTCCAATTCAGCATTGAGAACGTCGTCAAATATCCCATGGCGACGATAGTGTGCAGAGACACTTCGAGCTTCGGGGCTTTGACGAAGAGAAAGATGAAGAAGCTCGCGATGGGGAGCACGACATAAGTGGTCGATACCAGCGTGTCGACGCGGAAATCCAATCCATATATCCCATAGATGCCGTGCAGGGAGACAAACAGGCTGCACACGCCCGCAGCAGTTCTCAGGCCCACCCAGAGCGCTTCATTCATTTTCATTGTCTCTTCCTCTCCACATCGTCCGCGACGATGATTTCTCCGGGGCTAAAGCTTTCGGTGATTCCCGGCTTTCTTCAGGGGCCTGAAGGCCCCTGCTCCCTCCGATTTCTGAGGATTGCAGCCGCAACGACGGCCTGTCCATAGCTGAGGCCCCCGTCGCCTGGACTCACTTGTCGATGTTGGAACACATCTAACCCTTTGGCCTCTAAGCCCGAGCGGAGCAATCGCGACAAGCGACGGTTGTGCATGCAGCCGCCGCTGAGTGCGATCTGGGAGATGCCGGTCGCGGAGCGGGCGCGGATTGCGGCATCGACGAAGGCGTTGGCGATGGCGGCGTGGAAGCGCGCGGCGATATGTGCGGCGCTTTCCCCCGCGCGCAGATCGGCAAGCAATCCGATCCATAGCGACGCGACGCGGATCACATTTCCCGCAGGGGCTAAAGCCCCGTGTATTTCTCCGGCATTTGCGGCACGACTCAAGCCACCCCAGCGACGAANNGACGAAGACCTGTCGCTGGGGACCCCATAAAGTCGTGCCCTGTTACAAAGCTCCTGTCCTCCGCTAATTCAAAGGAGTAGCCGGTGATTGTGTCAGGCTCGTCGATGGCGACGCCTTCGAGTTCAATCGCTGCCTGCGCTTCGTAATCGACTTCGCGCCGATTGAGTACTACGGCTGCAACCGCATCGAAGAGCCTTCCGCAGCTCGATGTGAGCGGCGCATTTACATTGCGTTCGATCATGCGCTCGATCACGCGCGCTTCCTTCGGGGTCGCGCCCGTCAGGTTCTCGATCTCCTCCAGACTGAACCCTGCTGCGTGCAGATGCCCGCATGCCATGCGCCATGGTTCGCGAATGGCGGCTTCGCCGCCGGGCATGGGCACGTTTTCGAGATGGGCGAAGCGTTCGAATGCGTCGAGTCGGGCAATCAGCACTTCCCCGCCCCAGATGCGACCATCGGTGCCGTAGCCGGTGCCGTCGAGGCTGAGGCCGATTACGGGACCTTCGAGACTGTGCTCGGCCATGCAGGCGGCGATGTGCGCGTGATGGTGCTGGACAGCGATAACCGGGAGCCCTCGTGCAGCTGCCCAGTCATTCGCCCACGAGGAAGAAAGATAGCCGGGGTGTAGATCACGGACGACCACTTCGGGTTCGATTTCGAAGGTGCGCATGAGGTGGGCGAGGGATTCCTGAAAGAAATCGAGACCCGCCGGATTCTCCAAGTCGCCCAGGTGCTGGCTCTGATAGGCGAATCGGCCACGGGCGAGGGTGAAGACACTTTTGAGGTGACCGCCGACGGCGAGCAATGGTGGCACTTCGAAGGGGAGTTCGATGCCGAGGGGGACAAAGCCGCGCGCACGGCGGATGAGCTGGGGTACGCCATCGACGAGAGCGGTTACGGAATCGTCGCAGCGTTGCAGGATTTCGCGGTCGTGCATCAGAAATGCGTCGGCGATGTTACCCAGGCGCGTGCGCGCTTCGTCGTTGTCGATGGCGATAGGTTCCTCGCTGAGGTTGGCCGAGGTCATGACCAGAGCTGTGATGCGATTGTCGGCAAAGAGGAGGTGCTGTAACGGAGCGTAGGGCAGGAAGATGCCGAGCCAGGGAATGCCGGGGGCGACTTCCGGGGCGATTCCGTTGCTTTCGTGTGCGCGGGCCAGGACGATGGGGCGCGCCGGCGTTTGGAGCAACGCTTCTTCTTCAGGTGTCAGCTCACAGAGTATGCGGGCTGCATCGATATTCCGGACCATGACGGCGAGAGGCTTGCCGTAACGGCGTTTGCGGTGGCGGAGGCGCTTTACTGCTGCTACGTTGGTTGCGTCGACGCTCAAGTGAAATCCGCCGATGCCTTTGATGGCGACGATATCGCCGGCGAGGAGATGATCGATGGTTTCGTTGATCGGCGCATTTCTCTCAGGGGCTAAAGCCCCCGCTTTTTCGTGAGCATCTTCGGCACGACTGAAGTCGCGCCCTTTCAAAGCACGAGCACCTTCCGCAGCCGCAGGGGCTAAAGCCTCCGCATTTGAGGCGGCTGTTTCGGCACGAGTAAACTCGTGCCCTGTTACAAAACCCGCTTGGCTTGTGGCTTCTGCCGGTGTTCCCTGTATGGCCGGGATGAAGCCCTGCCCTATAGAGCCGTCCCCTTTCAAATTTGCCTCTACATCTTCGAGCCAGATGTGCGGGCCGCACTCCCAGCAGGCGTTGGGTTGGGCGTGAAAGCGGCGATTCAAAGGGTCGTCGTATTCCGCCTGACAGGCAGNNGGGCCACAGTTGGTGCAGTTGAGGAAGGGATATCGATAGCGGCGGTCTTTGTGATCGAAGAGCTCGCGGAGGCAGTCCGCGCAAGTAGCGGCGTCGGCGGGAATTCCTGTGCTTACCTGACCGGTTACGTGGCTCGATAGAATGCGGAAGCCCTTTTCACCGATGGGCGGAAGGTCTCGAGCGGCAATGGAATCGACGCGAGCCAGCGGTGGCATCTCAGCTCGTAGCCGCGACAGAAAAACTTCGATTTTTTGCGATGGGCCTTCGACTTCGATGGAGACGCCTTCGGTGTCGTTGCCTATGGAGCCTGCGAGTCCTTCCTCGGTGGCGATGCGGTAGACGAAGGGGCGGANNTGCCGAGTCGCAAGGCCGTGCACGAAGGGCCGGAAGCCCACGCCCTGGACGACGCCGCGGACCAGAACACTGCGGCGCTGCACTTCGCGTCGCTCCGGCTTTGGATGTTTTGCTTCGATCAATTCGGCGCCGCCGTAGTCAACAATAGAGTATGCGGTCTCGCCAGGGAGCATCCAAGGATTGAAGTGCTCTGCGCACATACTCGTGGAGGCTCCAGCGCATTCAGTTTNNCAGGTCTGAAAATCCAGACCTGGGGCACCCATTTTCGTGGGGATTGAAGCTTTCGAAACTGCCGCCCCTACGACTGGATTTGGCTATGGTGCGCAGAAGTTCGCTTAGGGCAACAGCGTTGTGCAATAAAGATTGGAGACAGGGCGATCAAGTGATTCGACTGAGGCGATTGTTTGCGGTTGCAGGGTGTGCTGCCGTTTTATTCGTGGTGCGGCTTGAGAATTCGCCTTCCGCTGCCGCACAGCAGCCTGAACCTGCATCCGTGATTCGGCAGATTGATGCCGCGGTGTTTTCGCGGGTGAATCGCATTGCAGGATATACCGTGACGGAACACTATGCCGTGTACAAAGGGCAGGACGAAACGCATTCTGTTGCAGACATGACCGTGAAAACGACCTACCGCAAGGAGACGGGAAAGAGCTATGAGGTGCTTTCTTCGAGCGGCTCGGCGTTGGTGCGACGGCTTGGTCTCGACTCGATTTTGGAAAACGAAAAAATCATCAACCTGCCGGCCAATGTCGCGCAATCCTGGATCACATCGGCGAACTACGAGATGACGCTGAAGCCGGGGTCGCAAGTGATTGATGGGCGGGAGTGCCTGGTGGTTGCGATCAATCCGAAGAGAAAGGCGCCAAACCTGATTGTCGGGAATTTGTGGGTGGATGCAAAGGACTATACGATTGTGCGACTGGAAGGCGTGGCCTCGAAGGCGCCTTCGGTGTTTGCGGGCGTTACGCACATGATGCGGCAATATACCGAAGTACAAGGCTTCTCGATGGCAACGCACGCGCACGCCGAGTCGAGCACCTTTTTGTATGGGAGGACCGTGGTGGCCATCGATTACAGTGGCTATGAAATTGAGGTTCGGCCGGGTTCGTGACCGCGGGAGACAGCTTTTTGTTCGTGCTTTCCCACCCTTGCGCAAGAGACGCGCAAAGCCGCCCCACGGACGAAGACCTTTCCGCGGGGCCCCCGAGATGGGGCACCCTGGCTGCGATTGCGCTTTCGGGTTGGAGTGATGGATGACCCTCCAACCGGGTCTCACCTGCTCTATACTGGGCAGCGTGACGCCAATTTTTGGTGACTGGAAACTCGATGCTGCGCTTGGCTCCTGCCTGCTGCTGGGGCTGAGGCATGGCTTCGACTACGATCACCTGGCGGCCATCTCCGATATCACGGCGGTGCAGCGGAATTGGTGGAGCGGGCTGCGGCTTGGAATGACCTACGCGCTTGGACACGCGTTCACGGTGGCGGCGCTGGGCGTTGCCGTGCTCGAACTGCATCTCGGGCTGCCTGAGGGGCTGGATCATTGGACCGAGCGCCTCATCGGGTTGACGCTGATCGTGCTGGGAATCGGAGTGGTGGCGGGCATCCTGCGCAGGGATGCGCACGGACACGCGCACAGCCGCATCGAGAGCCGGTTGGCGATCGCGATCAACGGACTGCTCTGGCTAGCGTGGCGGGTGCGACGGATATGGAATCCGGCGGTGGCGCGGCCGGAGCGCTTCCAGTGGATGTACAACGGCAAATCGGTGTTTCTGATCGGCGTGCTGCACGGAGTGGGTGCGGAGACGCCGAGCCAGCTGGCGCTTTTTTTCCTGACGGCGAATCTTGGCGGGACCTCACGGGGCATGCTGGGTCTGGCTGCATTTGCGTTGGGATTGATTACGATGAATGCCCTGATGACGGCTTCTATGGGCGGGGCGTTTCGAGTCAGCGGGCAGCATCCGGGCTTTTACCACGCGATTGCCTGGACCGGGGCTATTTATAGCTGCGTGATCGGGCTGATCTTCCTGTTTGGAATTTCAGACAAGCTGCCTGCGCTGGGTTAGAGGCCATGCTCTCGGACATAATCCCAGACGATTCGTTGCGCTCAGTCTGCGGCAACTTCGGGTGTACTTTCGGTGTGAGCGGCTCGATCGCGTTCCGCATCTATTACTTTGAATATTGCCCCCTCTTCAATGAAATGGAATGAATTAGGCGAGGTAATTGGCCCTTCACGTTCTTCGGCACGTGCCAGCAACGCCAGGTCCTGCTTATCCATAATGCGCAGGCCTGTGGCTGTGAGGCGGGCGCGAATTTCGGCTTCGGTGAACGTGTTCGGGTCGGGTGCATCTTTTAGAAATTCGATCGCTTTGTTTGCTCCCAATTCGCCGTCGTGGCGCGCCAGGCCTGCGAGCCCCGTGCTGGCTTTTCTAGCCCATCCGACGACGAACTGGCCGGGACGAACGCTGCCACCTGCTGGGTCCCAGACCTCAAAAGAAGGGGCGGTCGGGTTGGGGGAAGGTGCGCTGGGTTGGTTGGCATCGGGACGTGTGGCGTAGCCATCGGGCCCCATGGGCAGGCCGATCTGCGGATCGTGCGTGTCGCCGATGGCGAAGAGGACGGTGTCAACTTCGATAGCCGAAGTGGCGTCGGTGGTGCGGGCCGATGTGGCGCCGTCGCTCTTCAGGACCAGTTCGTTTTCGGCGACGATCATTTGTGTCACGCGGCCTTCGGCATTCGACACAAAGGCTTTTGGCGACGAGAGAAAACGGAACGAGAGACGCGGGGGGATGGTCGCGAAAGCAGGGTCGTTCATGTGGGGAAAATGTGTGGCAACGACTTTTTCGGGCGAGACATCCTGATTGGCTTTGGCGCAGCGGTCCTTCACGCGTTCGAGTTCGGCGGCCAGTTCATCGCGCGAGATGTGCGGTTCGACGTGCTCAATCTCTTTCTTGTCAAATTTGATTTCAAGAGGGCCGCGGCGGGCGACGATGACCACGCTCTCGGTGTATTTGGCGGGCTTGTCGAGGAGGAGCCAGCGGGCTACGTCGATGGCCACGTTGCCGACGCCGATTACAGCGATGCGCTTATGAGCAGAGAAGTCACGTGGAACATGAGATTCAAGCTGGTTGTAGTTGTAAACAAAGTCCTTGGAGGCGTAGATGCCATGCGCGTCTTCTCCAGGGAGGCCGAGGCTCTTGGCGCCTTGCGCACCGGAGGCAAAAACAATGGCGGCGGGGCGAAACGCTTCGAGATCGGCGAGGGACAGGTCATAGGCCGCGCCGATTTGGACGTGGCCGAAGTAATGGACGTTGGCAAGGGCCAGGGTTTGATCGAATTGCTTGCGGAGCCCCGATTTCATTTTGATCTTGAGAGGGTAGATTCCGTACTGTGCAAGCCCACCGGGCCGTATATCTCGGTTGAAGATGTAGGTTTCGTACCCTGCGAGAGCGATCTGGCGAGCGGCAAACATGCCGGCCGGTCCTGCGCCCACGACGAAGACTCCCTTCATTCCTGCCCCCCTGCGACTTTGACCTTAGTTTGGTGACTTAGTGAGGCCGATGTTTACGGAGCCCACAGCAAGCACGCTTCGATTTTCACCTGATCCAATTATCTCAGCCGGGCAATCAGGGCGTCGTGAGCGGCGTCACCAAAGTCCGCAATGCGGGAAGGATGTGCCCGGCGAAGGGCTTCAGCACGCCGAGTACGGTCGGTCAGCCGCAGCTTGGAAGCGCTGCAATGCCACAGCGTGGGATGCTATTTCGTCCCGAGTGATGAATGTCACCATGTGTTCGTAGATCCTTCTTTTACAACTAGACTAGACGCACCGCGAAAGCGCAGACAGTCTGGCTCCCATCGACTGTCTGCCCATGGAGGAACCGTGCAAGCCTTTATCCCTCCGCCGCTTCCGAGCGACGACAAACGATGGAAGATCGTCAACGGCACCATGCGCAAGAACGGGTTTGCGCGCCATGCGTTGATTGAGACGCTGCACACGGTGCAGTCTTCATTCGGATATCTCGACGACGATTCGATCCGTTTCGTAGCCAAGTCTCTGCGGGTGCCATTGAGCCAAGCCTATGGCGTGGTGACTTTCTACCACCATTTCAGCCTGAAGCCGCCAGGCAAGCACACGATGACCATCTGCACTGGCACGGCCTGCTATATCAAGGGCACGGACAAGCTGGTGGCCGCGGCTGAAAAGAGGCTTGGCGTTCCTCAGGGGCAGACCACAAAGGACGGCCAGATCAGCCTGATGACTGCCCGCTGCGTGGGTGCATGCGGCAGAGCCCCGGTGGTGCTGACCGATGGTGAACTTCAGGGCCAGATGACCGGCGAGCAGATGCTGGCGCAACTGGAAAGGTGGGCGGTTGAATGACCATCGAAGAGCTTGAACAAATCGCCGAATCCGTGCATGCGGAAAATGCGAAGTTCGATCACGAGATCAATGTCTGTATGGGCACCGGGTGCCTGAGCCAGCACTCGGACAAGCTGAAGGACGAACTGGTGAAGGCGGTCGAGGCGTCGGGCAAGAAGGCATTCGTTCGGCGCACCGGCTGNNATGGGATTGTGCGCTGCCGGGCCGCTAGTACTCGTGGACCCCGAAGAGATCCTGTACCAGCACGTAAAAGCGAGCGACGCAGAAGCTGTCGCAGCGAGCCTGGGTGGCGAACCAGTGGCGGCGCTGCAGTGCGACCTGCGCGAACATTTTGACCAGCAGGTGCACGTGGTGCTGGAAAATTCCGGGAAGATCGATCCGNNTCGATCCGGAGAAGATCGACGACTATATTGCCCGCGACGGCTACCAGGCCCTGCTGACGGCCTTGACCGATATGACCCCCGCCGGCGTGATTCATCAGATCACTGCCAGCGGGCTGCGCGGACGCGGCGGCGGTGGTTATCCGACAGGGTTGAAATGGGGGACAGTCGCCAAGGCGACAGGCGACATCAAGTACGTGGTCTGCAATGGCGATGAGGGCGACCCCGGCGCCTTTATGGACCGCAGTGTACTAGAGAGCGATCCGCAACGCGTGCTGGAGGGTATGGCCATCGCGGCATATGCAGTGGGTGCGAGCAAAGGCTACGTCTATGTGCGCGCCGAGTATCCGCTGGCCGTAGCGCGCCTGACGAACTGCCTGCGCGAAGCACGCCGGCGCGGACTGCTGGGCAACGATATTTGCGGCACGCCGTTCAGTTTCGATGTTGAGATTCGGCTGGGCGCCGGAGCTTTTGTGTGCGGCGAAGAGACTGCATTGATCGCATCGATTGAAGGCAAGCGCGGCACGCCGAAACCTCGGCCGCCTTATCCGGCCGTCAGCGGCCTTTGGGGCAAGCCAACCTTGATCAACAACGTCGAGACCTTCGC